>JAMJTX010000092.1:0-18814 GCA_024281215.1 Candidatus Thiovulum karukerense
TTTGTCCAATATTTGGACTATAAAACTGCAATGCTCAATGGCAAACATTTTTTGAAAGTTCCTCCACATTACACAAGCAAAACTTGTTTCAAATGTGGGCAGATAAATAGAGACCTGAAACTAAGTGATAGGGTGTTTGAGTGTCCAGAATGTGGATATATTGAACATCGTGATATAAATGCTTCAAAGAATATTTTGAAGAAAGGTCTCGAGTCTCTTGGGTCAGGAATTGACCTTCGGACTATAACTGTCTCTACTGACCGTAGGGAAGAAAGCCTAGCAGACTCTGTAAGCAATAGCGATAAGGTTAGTTAGGAAGCCCCCCCTTGTGCGAAGCACTCTCTTTGAGACTTCAAAAAATCCGTTGAGGATTTTTAAGTGGTGGGTATTTCACACAATTACCTCATCTATCTTTCGGTCGAGAGACTCTTAGGCAATATGGAGTTTCAGCTATAATTCTCGAAAATTATAGAGGGTTATTGTCATGAAAAAGGTCTTTTTGTCTCTGTATATTCTACTCTCATCAAGCTACCTCTTTGGTGCTTTTGTATTGAAAGATGAGTTAGGAATACATCCTGCATTTCATCAACAGGTTAATGTGCTTGGAGAAGAGCTTCATAGTCGAGTTGGTGTTGATGCATATATCTTAATATTAAAAACAACAGATGGTGAGTCTCTCTCTCTTGTTGGAAAACGAGAGTTAGAAAAGCTTCCCTCTAACTCTCTGATTTTAACTTTTACAGAGACTGAGCAGAAGGTAGATATCGTTGCATATCCAGAGGTTTTAAAGCTATTTGATAAAGAGCAGGTGTTAAGTCCATTCCCGTGGAGTGGAACAATTTTACCTATACTTGGAGAGAGAATTAAGAAAGATGTCCGAGAAAAGTATAGTGTTGCTCTATTTAACGGATATGCTGATATAGTTGAACAGATTGCAGAGAGTAGAGGAGTTGAACTTGAGAATAGTGTTGGAAATGCAAATAAGTATGCTCTAAACTCACTCAGAGTGGTCTTCTACTCAATTATATTTATTGCACTTGGATATATGTTTTATAGAAAGTTTCTTAAAAGGAGAGAAGAGAATGTTTAAACAGAACTACTGGCCACACACTATTGTGTTGATGATTATAGGTGTAGTTATCGCTTCATACTTTACAATTAAGGTGGCTATTGAGACACCTGTCCAAGACTCAAATCTATTTTTGACCAATTATCATATTACTGATAAAAACATCAATGATATTCTACGAAGTCAGATCGCTTTCAACTCAAAATATCGATTAGATTATAGCGAGAGCCAATTCTCAGAAGATAGGTTTCAGGTAAAACTAAAGGTTCTATCTGGAGATGATGAGGTTGATGCTAGATTAACTTCAGTTGTTACTAGACCAGATATTGGCAAGTTTGACCAGACTTTTGATACTCCAGAGTTTCAATATCAACTCCCAAAGAAAGGTCGATGGCATATCTATGTGAAAGCAGATGTTGAAAGTTTAACAGGCTATTTCTATTTAGAGGTTGATAGCCGAGATGTCTCACAAGTAAAAGTGTTAAATCCTTTTGTCTCTCACAAACGAATTGAGAATATCAATAACCAAAAACAGGAGAGAATTAACCAACTCCTAAAAGAGTCTGGAGTTTAGAAGTGAGAAAGTTAATCTCTATACTTCTTCTGCCACTCTCTCTTTATAGTTTCTCAATGGAGGTTAATATCAATAACATCCAACCAGATCGTAAAGGTAGAGTTTGGGTTTCACTGTTTCACCTAAAAGATGCTAGTAAATATCCGTTTGGAAAGGCATCTCACAGAGTTAAGTTTATCCCTAAAGAGATTAGACACAGTGTCTATTTTAGAGGTCTTAAAAAAGGTGAGTATGCTGTATCAGTAATCCATGACGAGAATCGTAACGGCAAAGCTGATGAGAGTATCTTGGGATTTTTTGAAGAGGGGTATGGTTTCTCAAACAACTATCGATACTTTCCATCATTTAAAAAATCTCAGATCAATGTTAATACTAACTCTATTGTAAATATACGAATGGTCTATTAAAAATAGGTGAAATACCCACCACTTAAAAATCCTCAACGGATTTTTTGAAGTGGGGGCTTCCTAACTAACCTTATCGCTATTGCTTACGGAACTCGCTTCATACTGAAGTGAAACGAAAGAAAGGCTTTTTATCTATCCAAAAGTTGAAATGGAAAAAGGCTAATTCCTAACCCAAAAACCAAATTTTGTAAGCCTGATTATGTTGGAATGGGCGAACTCAACTACCAACACTCCTACTTACTTTTCAAAAGCATTTAATAGAAGCATTTTAATTAAAGAATGCTTAGAGAGATTTTAATCTCATCGCATTCTTTTGTCGCTTTCATCTCCTAGCTAGAACTCTCTACGAGTTCTTGAGCAAGGAGTTTTCCCGCTCCAATTTGATAAACATCGTCACTCCCGTGCTATACACGGGAATCTACAAATTCAAATCTTAAACTATCGTAACATCAATTATTTATAGTTTTTTTGGTAAAATAAATTCAGAATAGATATTATTGATTGCTTTAGAGGAGTTTTAATTTGAGAAATTTTAAATTTTATATTTCAGCACTGCTTTTACTGTTATTAACAGGTTGTACCCAAGAGGGGCAGAATAAGATTAGTAGAGCTTTCCAAAACTGGACAGGAACTGATGGTGTTCTCGATATATATGCAGGTGAAAAACTTGTCCAAAGATTTATTAAGATTGATAAGCTATCAACAGCAACATCAACAGATGGTGATAAAGACAGACCATATAGATATGGATATGGATATGTAGATACAAACTTTAACTTTGAGGTAGATGATAATGAGAAGAAAGTCTATTTCGAGTTTAGCGATTACTCAACAAGCTATATCTTCTACGAGAATCACAGAAAGTAGGTGGAGAGGGCTATGGAGCTAGAGGGACAAGCGATAGATACAGATGCTTTAGATTTAGAGTATCAAGTACTTGTTGTTGAGGGGAATCGAAAAAGGGCAAACAATTTAAAGTATATTCTTGATGGACTCTATGTAACTGAAGTAGTCTCTAGTGTTGCTGAAGCAATCGACTACATAAATCATCACGACTCTCCAGATCTAATTATCTCTAGTAGTGATTTTAACTCTGTTCATGATTTTATAGTTTCACAAGCAGATAGATTAGATGGAGTAGAGTTGTGTCAATATGTTCGAGACAATAAAAAAAGCTCTGTTAATGCTATTCCAATTATCATATTGATGAATAGTGATAATCAATCAGAAAAGATAAAGTTTCTAAATGAGGGAGCTGCTGATGTCTTCCCTCCTGACTACAATATGCTTGATCTATTTGCAAAAATGGAGTCTCTACTTGAACGAGTTGCGGAGAGAAAAAAGCTTTTTGAGTCGATTCAAGATCTAATAGAAGATAAGAAAGTTAGAAATCGAAAGAATGTTGATTTCAGAACAAAGCTATTTGCAAAACATCGTGAATCAGTTGCTGAATATGAGGGGAAAATAACTAAGCTTCGCGAACAGATTGCTGAAAAGAATGAAGAACTTCAGAGTGCAAAGGTCTATATTCAAGATCTAAAAAGAGAGAATATTGAACTATTAAACGAGCTAACTTATATCAGATCTCAAAGTGAATCAAAAAAGGAGCAACCCGATAGTGGTGAGGGATTGAGTAGTGCAACTGAAGAGCAGATAGGAGAGATTGAGAATCTCTTTAAGCATATCAATCAAGAGTATCTTTTTGAAGAGAATATAGTTAAAGAGATTGTTGATGCAATTATTGAGAATGGAGAACTTGACTTTAAAAAAGTCGATAACTTCTACTTTATTAACAATATTCAGAGAGTATTAAAGGGGTATATTAGACTATCACTCGATAGAATATATACAGAGTCATCAGCCACAGATAAAAAGAATAAGTGTAGATCACTGAGAGATATGTTGATAGATTACATACTTAAAGTCTATATTAATAAGTTTCTATTCTTCTTTGCGATGGAGCTACTTGAAGTTATTGGAACAAAAGATGAGAATGCTACAAGGTTCTTAAAGTTCTATGATGGTCGTATTGAGATTGCTCCAGATGGACAGAGATTCCAAAAACCTCTTATCGGTGGAGGAAAAGAGGGGGCTTGGAATATGATCTCAATGATGCAGATTATTAATCAACGAGCCAATGGTCATAAAATTATTGTAGAACAAGAGGAGAATATTCAACGAGTCAATTCTGAGCTTTCAGCACATCAGAGAACATTTGACCTTCTTCTATCTGGTTTCAATAATATTATGATAGAACCTCTTAAAAAACAGAAGCCTCTTGAAGAGAAAATATCCCTTTTAGAAGATATTATCAGAAGCGAGAGAAAAGAGCTATCATTCAAAGAGCAGGAGAGAATAGAGTTTTTAGACGACAGGTTGAATCAGCTAAATAGCCTTAAAGATGAGCTGTTCAAGACAAAAACTGCAAAAGATGTCTTGATGAGCAAATACTCAAAACAGGTCTCTTACTACAAACCAACAGAAGAGAAGTTTGCAAAAGTTGCCCTCTCTGTTGCTAAAGTGATGTTAAAAGTTAAAATAATTACTGGTGGAAAATAGGGCATTGGGTGAAAACCCCGCCCTAAAAAGCTCTTTTCACGGCTTCAATTAATGTCGCATATCAGACCATAACCACAGTATGGATTACACTTCTCATTCATATCGAAGCTAATCTCACTTTGGCTTATCTCCTCTAACTCTTTAAGGGTATTGTTAAAATCTTCAACTGTTCTTCGATTCTTTATCAGTTCACCAGTTGATAGGTTGTAGTAAAATAGGTGGTCGATACTCACATTTTCACCCCTCTCTTTTAAGAGTGTATAATAGAAGAGAAGTTGAAAGTCTGTCTCACTCTTACCTTCTCGAAAGTAGTTTGAGTATGTTGTTGGGTTACCAAGTTTATAATCTATAAGAATCAGTTCTCCATTTGGCAATCTATCAACTCTATCAACTTTACCTGTAAGTCGGAATCCCATATACTCGGTTGTAATATTCTGTTCAAGGGCATAGACCTCTGCCCCTGCCTGAAATCTACCTATCTCATTGTCAATAAACTTGTTAATTCTTTGACCCCAAGATGATATATAGATTGGTGGAACTCTATCCTTAAAATTTGCTAACTCATCTCTAAAAGCTCGATAAAGCTCATCTCTATTTCTAAAACTCTTCTGCTTGGAGTATATTCTATGGAGTACAGTATGAAGAGTGTTTCCAAGAAGCAGTTCCATACTCTCTTTTACAACATGCTCTTTTATGTTCAGTATATTTGAGAGATAGTATGCTCGGGGACACTCATAGAATGTTCGCATTTTATGGTTTGAGAGGGGTTTAGTTCGGAAATTGTGCAAGGCAACGATTGAGCTATTTTCACTACTCCAGTGACTAAACTCATCTCCATATGGAAGAGCTATTTTAATCAACTCTCTCTCATAATCTGAATTGTAGCGACTCTCTTTAAAATCAAAATCATGAAAAAATCTCGATATTTTTGTTGTTTCACTATCAACATATGAGACAGCGATATGTGAAGCTTTCTGAAACAACCTTTGAAGATATAGTTTCTGAAGTGCCTCACGATCTTCCAGTAGGGGAAGTTGAACAGCTCGACGAATATCACTATTGATAAAGAAATCTTTCTCCTCCTGTTTTGGAAAGACCTCATCATTAAAATCGAGAACAATAACCGCTCGGTAATCAGCACCACGAGTCTCTAAAAGTCCCTGAACCGTAACTTTTCCACCTTTTGTATCGTCGATAGTTAATTCTCGTAACTCTTTCAAAAATAGTGTAAAGAGAGTTCTTATATTTAGGTTCTGAAGGTTTCCACCCCTAAAAAGATTAAGAGTGTTAATAACCTTTTTTATAAGTGAGTTTGAAGCATTGAACTCTTTTAAAGTTAAAATCGTGTTCTGCTGAAATAGTTCTAAACCACTCTTATACCAGTAAGTTGAGAAGAACTCATATATCTTTTGCAGATTCTCACTATCACCAATAACTCTATTTTTTCTAGCACGATTCTCTTTTGATGATCTATTTTCAATATATAGATAGATTCCATTGAGGAACTTAAATAGCTTACTCTCTTCAATAGAATCACCCATAGAGAAGTTTAGGTTTCTTTTGCCATCTCTTCTATCAAACACTTTTAGAGTCTTTGCAAACTTCTCATCGAGAAGAATTACACCTATCTCATCAAGAGCTATTCCAAGTTTCTCGTGAAAGTGGTAGATTCTCTCTTTTACAAAACCTATCTCTGCAAATCTGCTTTTAAATCCGTGAATATGTACATTCTCACTAATACCAACTCTATTCTCCTCTAAAATTTCACCTTTGCCGAAATCGATGAGGTAATCACAGTTCTGCTTCAACTCCATATTTAGTTGGGCATCAAGTTTATAATTAAACTTACTTCGTACAAATCTGAAATAGACAGGTATATATTGGGATACTTTGCGGAAGATATCTATCTGAAAATTGGAGAGTCGTCCGTCAAAACGGTACTCGATTCTATCGATAGATTTTATATAAGGGATATTGAGCTGATAATCGAGGGGAAGAAATATATCATCGATATATTTTAGATCCAGCATCTTTTCTCTATATCGATTGTAGATTGTTTGGAGTATCTCTATATGTTTTTGATAATCCTCATAGTAGTCAGCCTCTTTTAGCTCATCAATGGAGATTCCCTCTTTTGAGAGTTCTCCAAAGAATGAGAAGAAGTATCTACTATAACTTAAAAAGTTGAAGATATTAGTATCGATATTAAAGACTCTTTGACCCTCAATATCCTTAACAACAGAGTTAAAAATGACCTCTCTCTCTAGTCGATTTATATTCTTAAACTCTGGAATATAGATCGCTTTCTCGTTAAAGTTTGAGATTGAGATAAGGCTCTCAACTCTTCCGCTCTTTTTTAGAAACCTCTTTGTATAGTTCCGAATAGCTCGGTTGTTGTTAAAGATAATCAAGTTCTACTCTTCAACTTTTTCTAAAAATACCTTTAACATAGCTTCTCGACTCTCTCCGAGCCAATCTCTCTCTTTTGTTGCCTCAAAAGATGGAAGAAACAGAACATCAACATATCCACCAGAAGCTAATATGTTTTTAGTATCAAATCGCTTTGCACTATTGACAAGTACAACAGGCTGAACTTTTAACTTGTGTTTATTAGCAACCATTGAAGCTCCCTGTTTAAAAGGGAGAAACTTATTCTCAGTGTTTCGAGTTCCCTCTGGAAAAATAGCTACTGTTCTACCTTTTGATACTCGATCTTTAACATCTTTTAGGAGTTTAATAATCCCCTGTTTATCTTCTCGTTTAAGATCAATCATATCTGAAAGAGAGAGAGATAGACCGTAATATTTCATCTGAAAAAGCTCAAGTTTAGCAACCCAAGCTAAATCAACATCTTCAGATGCTACCTCCATTGCCATAATATCTATCATACTCTGATGGTTAATAATAAACATATTGGCACTCTTATCTATCTCTCCAGTTCGACGAACCTTGATCCCAGAAAATAGCATAATTGCTTTTGATGTTAAACCTCGTAACCAGCTACTCTTTCGCCCTTTTAGTATAAACATAAATGGAATCATTATCCCCACGAAAAGGGCAACGATAAACATTACATAAAAAGCTCTAATCTTCTTCACAGACATTCTCAACCTTTACCCAGCCTTCACTACTCTCTGAAAGCCTTATTTTTATAAAATCACCCCGCTCAGCAATTTTTTCATATAGAGTTCGACCCTCAACAACTTGAAATCCTGTTGATGACAACATAGGGACTATTCTTACAACTGAGTTATCTTTAACACAGACATCAGGCTTAGGAAAGAGGAATGATATAGAGATAATCAGACCAAGTGATGCCATAATGATATAGAACCAGTGTTGATAGAAGTAGAAAAGAACTAAAAAGATAATCGTAATCCCTATAAAGACAGCTATCTTTATCTGTCGGTTCTTATCAAGATTCTTTGGTCGCAAATCTTTTGCTGTTGAGACCATATCATCTTCAACTTCAATAGGTATTGATAACTTTTTAAAGTTAAATATCTCTGTATTGAAATATTTAAATGTAAAGTTGTCGTAATATTTTGGAAGAACAACATAGTAGAGAAAATCACTCTTCTTAAAGTTGCTACCGCTCTTTTTAGACTCTAACCCCTGTTTAATTACATACGGCTCATAAAATGTTGTATTGTCAATATCTGCTACTTCTGTTCGTATAAACATTGTTAAGATATTGTTTGACTCATCGTACTTATCAGCAACAGTCTTATAGATCTCAAGTTCTTTTGCAAAAATATGAGAAAAGTGTTGGCTAGGTGGAATCTCAATAGACTCAATAACTCTACCACCAAGAGTACCCTCTTTCCCTCTATCTATTGTTGTCTCAAGATATATATCAACTCTTGGAATAACTACTCGTGTTGATGTCACTTTAAAATAGAATTTATCATAGACAGATATAACACCATCTTCATCAATTGTCTCTCGTTCAGGCTCTAATTGAAGAAGCTCAATACCAGTTCCACCAATAAACTTATATGTTACCTCATCATACTGTTCAGAGATAACTGTTAGCTTAATTGTCACTGGAAAAATCTGCCCACGATAAACCCTATCTGGTACAGAGTGGTATTTTAGATAGACATTTTGAGTCTCGATAGTCTGCTCTTCGATCTCTTCCGTTGAGTTATCTTCTAAACTCAAATTATCATCAAAATCTGTTAGGTTGCTATCCTCTCCCAAAAGGGGGGAGAGAATGATTAAAGATATAAAAAGTAGATATTGAAACATCTATTAATCTAAGAATCCCTCTAGCATCTTAATACCATCAGTACTGCCAAGGATAGAATCAACTGCTCTCTCAGGGTGAGGCATAAGTCCAAACACATTTCTATTTTTATTACAGATTCCTGCAATTGAGTCAACAGAGCCGTTAGGATTTAATTCATCACCATTCTCATCGCAATATGTTAGAAGAATCTGGTTATTCTCTCTCATCTCGTGAAGAGTACTCTCATCGGCAAAAAAGTTACCCTCTGCATGAGCAATATGGATATTTACAATATCATCTTCACTCATTGCAGATAGAAACTTGTTGTCGCTATTAACAACTTTAAGATGGTGATGTTTTGAGATAAAGTGAAGATTATCATTTCGCTTCATCGCTCCAGGGAGAAGGTGAGCTTCAACTAGAACTTGAAAACCGTTACAGATTCCAAGAACATTTTTTCCACTCTCAGCATACTCCTTAACACCTTTCATAATTGGTGAAAATCTTGCAATTGCTCCACTTCGGAGATAGTCTCCATAACTAAATCCCCCAGGAATAACTACAAGATCAATGTTTTCAGGAATAGCTTCCTCTTTGTGCCAAAGAATCTCAGTCTCAAAGCCCAGTTTTTCAAAAGCATACTTTGTATCCAGTTCGCAGTTTGTCCCTGGAAACTGAACAATAGCGACTCTCTTAGACATTTGAGATCTCAATATCGTAATCTTCGATAACTGTGTTAGCTAGAAGCTCTTCACACATCTTTGTTGTCTCTTCTCTAGCCTCGGCCTCTGTTTTTGAGTTGAGTTTTAAGACGATTTGACGACCAATTCTAACATCAGCAACACTCTCTCCAAAACCTAGTGAATCGAGTGCATGATGAACCGCTTTCCCTTGAGAGTCAAGAACTCCCTCTTTCAGATATATATTTACAACTGCTTTCAAACTACTTCCCTAAAATTCTATCTCTAACTGTTTCGTAAGCGACTTTTACACCACCCATATCTTGTCTAAATCTATCTTTGTCCAACTTCTCATTTGTATCTTTATCCCAGAATCGGCAACTATCTGGAGAGATCTCATCAGCAAGAATAATCTTCCCATCAGCTGTTTTTCCAAACTCAAGCTTAAAGTCAATAAGTCTTAAGTTGATGCTATCAAAGTATGGAAGTAGAATATCATTCACTTTTTTTCCGAGTTCTCTTAGAACATCAAGTTCAGCTCTATCATCGACAAGCTCCATAATGATTGCATGGTCATCATTGATAATAGGATCATTAAGAGCATCTTCTTTATAGTAGAACTCAACAAGTGTAAATGGAAGAATCTTTCCATCTTCAATTCCAAGTCTCTTTGAAAGAGAACCAGTTGCCACATTTCTAACAACAACTTCGATAGGGATAATATCCACTTTTTTAACAAGCATATCTCTATCGTTTAGCTTCTCGATAAAGTGAGTCTCGATACCGTGTTTCATAACTTCATTGAAGATAATTGTGCTTATCTCATTATTAAGAACACCTTTACCCTCCTCTTGAGACTTTTTCTGAGCATTAAAAGCTGTTAAGTCATCTTTGAACTCTGCAATTAATTGAGTATCATCTCCAGCAATCTTGAAAAGTTTTTTACCTTTTCCCTCGTAAAGTAGTTCTGATTTTTCCATATTTTATACACCTAAAACTGTAATATTTTCTTGCGATATTTTAACAAAGAATTCACAATAAGAGAGAGTAAAAACTACTTTTGCATATCTGTATCTATCTCAATAACAGTATGGACATTACCTCGCGGATAGAAATCAGCAGTGATTTTAAGATAGTGTGGATTAATCTTCTCGACAATTTTGCTAAAGATCTCATTAGCACTCTCTTCGTGAGATATATATCTATTTCTAAAAGTGTTTATATAGAGTTTAAGGGCTTTCAACTCAACAACATACTCATTTGGAATATACTCTAGGTGGATTGTTGCATAGTCTGGATAACCACTTCTTGGACATAGGGCAGAAAACTCTGGCAGTTCAACCTTGATCTTATATTTATTATCCTTTGCCTTGTTCTCCCAAATCTCTAAATCTTTTTCAACATCAAACTCAGCTATCTCTTTTTCACCATATTTCAAATGGAACTCCTCTAATTTTTTTGTAATTCTACTCCAATATTACCGCCCTCAACTCCTTTTTTTGATAGAATTATAAAGATTTTATATTTTGCCTCACTGGAGTTAATAACTATGGAAAACATGACAACCTTGGATCTTGCAATAGTTGGTATTGTAGTCTTTCTAGGATTAAAAGGGTTCTTCAATGGTCTCTTTAAAGAGCTTTTTGGACTCTTAGGAATTGTTGGAGGTATTTTTGTCGGAACTCGACTTGGACACGAAGCTGGTATCTATATCAACAACACATTTCTTCACCTTGAGAACCCATCTGTAATTAGTGTTACAGGATTTTTAGGGGCTTTTCTACTCTTTTGGTTTGGTATGACTCTTCTTGGAAACCTCTTATCAGTTATCACAAGTAAAAGTGGTTTAGGTATCTTTGATAGAGTTCTTGGCTTTGCATTTGCTGGTGCAAAAGTGTTTCTAATTCTTGCTGTTATTGTTCATGCTCTTTTAGGTATTAAAGTAACAAAAGATAGAGTTTTAAGTGTAGCTGGAGATAGTTTAGCTCTACCATATCTACAAGCAACAGGTGCATATATTGTTAATGCTGACTTCTCAGCAATTGTTACAGAAGCTGAAGAGAAGACAGGTATTAATCTTGATGAAGCTGTTGAGAGTGTGAAATCTTCGCTTCCATCAGCTGATGAGGTTGATCAGAAGATTGATGATGTTATCAATGATGTTGTTGAAGAGAAGATATCTGAAGCTACAACCGTAGAGTAAAGGAAAGATTTAGATTTGTTTAGCAATCGATATATAGAACAGCGAGTAGAGAAGGGGGAACTCCTACGAGAGTCTGGTAGAAACCCATATGAAAATAGAGTTGCTCGAGACTCTTTTACAGCCGACTTCTTAGATAAGTTCAACTACTTAAAAGATAGTGAAGAGAGACGAGATGAGTCTCAGAGTTGCCGACTAATTGGAAGAATTAAGTTCTTGCGATTAATGGGAAAAGCCTCTTTTATGAGAATAGAGGACTCTAAAGGTTCTCTTCAGATCTATCTAAGTAGAAACAATCTAGGTGACTGGTTCAACACTCTTAAAAAAGTTGTTGAAGTTGGTGATATTGTTGAAGTTGAAGGGTATCCATTTGTTACAAAGACAGATGAACTCTCACTTCATGTATCAGACTTTAAAGTTGTAACAAAGGCAGTTGCTCCTCTTCCAGAGAAGTTCCACGGACTTCAAGATAAAGAGCTTCGTTATCGACAGAGATACCTCGATATGATAATGAATCCAGATGTTAAAGAGGTTTTTCAGAAGAGAAGTCAGATAGTATCAGCTATACGACACTTTCTTGAGAGTAGAGAGTTTTTAGAGGTTGAGACACCTATGCTTCACCCTATTGCAGGTGGTGCAAATGCTAGACCATTTATTACTCATCATAATGCTCTTGGGGTTGATAGATTCTTAAGAATTGCTCCAGAGTTATACCTGAAGAGACTTCTTGTTGGTGGATTTGATGCGGTCTTTGAGATTAATAGAAACTTTAGAAATGAGGGAATGGATCATACTCATAACCCTGAATTTACAATGTTGGAGTTCTATTGGGCTTACCACCGATATGAAGATCTGATGGAATTAACTGAAGAGATGTTCGGTTATCTGTTTGAGACTCTTAAACTTGAGCAGAAACTTCAGTTCGACGGTAAAGAGATAGACTTCTCTGCACCTTTTCAAAAGATAGCTTACCTTGAGTCATTAGTATCTATTGGGGGAGTATCTGAAGAGATTATCCACTCGAGAGATAAGATTATCGAGTTTTTAGATAGCAATAATATTGATTTCAATAGAGATGCTTCACTCGGTTATCTTCAAGCTGAACTCTTTGATAATTTTGTTGAAGATAAGTTAATTAACCCAACATTTATTACAGAGTTTCCAATTGATATTAGCCCACTTGCTCGTCGTTCAGATAGAGATCATAATATTGCTGATAGATTTGAGCTGTTTATTGCTGGAACAGAGGTCTCAAATGGATTTAGTGAACTAAATGACCCTATCGATCAGTATGAGCGATTTAAGAAGCAGATTGATGCAAAAAATAGTGGTGATGATGAGGCTCACGAAATGGACGAAGATTATATTCGTGCCTTAATGTATGGAATGCCTCCAGCTGCGGGACAAGGTATTGGTATCGATAGACTTGTTATGTTATTAACAAACCAGATTAGTATTAGAGATGTATTGCTGTTCCCAGCAATGAAACCATTAAATAATGAAATAGAGATTATAGGAGAGTAGATGAGTTTTTTACAAGAGAAAGATCCAGAAGTATTTGGAATTATTGAGAGAGAGTTAGAGAGACAAAATAACGGTATTGAGATGATTGCAAGTGAAAACTTCACTCTTCCAGCTGTTATGGAAGCTATGGGAAGTGTATTCACAAACAAGTATGCAGAGGGTTATCCACAAAAGAGATATTATGGTGGTTGTGATAATGCTGATGATATTGAGCAGTTAGCTATCGATAGAGCAAAAGAGCTTTTCAACTGTGAGTATGTAAATGTTCAACCGCACTCTGGAAGTTCTGCAAATGCTGCTGTATATTCAGCTATCCTGAAAGCTGGTGACAAAATGCTAGGTATGGACTTAAGTCATGGTGGTCACCTTACTCATGGTGCAAAAGTGAGTTTCTCTGGTCAAAACTATCACAGTTTCCATTATGGTGTTGAGCTTGATGGAAGAATCAACTATGATAGAGTTCTCGATATTGCAAAAATTGTTAAACCAGCTGTTATCGTTTGTGGTGCTTCTGCTTATAGTAGAGAGATTGACTTTGCTAAATTTAGAGAGATTGCTAATGAGGTTGGTGCTCTATTAATGGCTGATATTGCTCACATTGCTGGTCTTGTTGTTGCAGGAGAGCATCCTCACCCATTCCCACACTGTGATATTGTTACAACAACAACTCATAAAACTCTTGGAGGTCCAAGAGGTGGTCTAATTATGACAAATGATGAAGAGCTATCTAAGAAGATAAATAAAGCTATCTTCCCAGGTATGCAGGGTGGTCCTCTTGTTCATGTCATCGCAGCAAAAGCTGTTGGTTTCAGACACAATCTTCAGCCAGAGTGGAAAGAGTATGCAAAACAGGTTAAGGCTAATGCTAGAGTAATGGGTGAAGTTCTTGTAGAGAGAGGGTACGATATTGTATCTGGTGGAACAGATAACCATCTTGTACTTGTATCATTCCTTGATAAAGAGTTCTCTGGAAAAGATGCAGACTTGGCTCTTGGAAATGCTGGAATTACAGTCAATAAAAACACAGTTCCAGGTGAGAAGAGAAGTCCATTCGTAACAAGTGGAATTCGAGTAGGTTCAGCAGCTTTAACAAGCCGAGGAATGAAAGAAGATGAGTTTAGACTTATCGCAAATCGAATTGCTGATGTTCTTGATGACATTAACAATAGTGAGAAACAAGCTGAGATTAAAGCAGAGTTACAAGAGTTAGCTAAGAAGTTTGTTATCTACAATCAGCCAACTTACTAGGAGGTAATAGCTATGACCCCTATGGATCTGAAACTAATCAAAATTGTAAATAGACCATATTATGAGAAGAAGAAGACAACTGTTAATAAGATCTCATATAATGGACGAACATATTTCGATAAATTTGAGAAGATTGACAAGATGTTAACTCAGCAGACAATCAAGCAACATCTTAATAAAGAGATTGTTGTCGCACACCAGTTAGCAAACAAACAGAACAAAGTTGAGAATATCGTTTTTGACTATAACGGTAGAGACCCTCAAAGGTTTTATCATAGAGCTCAGCTTCTATTAAGAGAGGAGGGCTTTATTAACTTTACAGCTTTTGAGAGTAAAACAAAAGGTCATCTTCACCTATATATCCATAAGGGTCATACAACTCTTAATGAGGCATATCAGCTTGGGAAGACTCTCTCTATGAAGCTTGGGACAAAGATGCCTAAGCAGTGGAAGATGTTCCCAACTCCAGATCTACCACCAGAGTATAATATTCTTATATTACCGTATGAGGTCTATGCTAAAGAGCGGGGAGCCGCTTGGGCTAAACACCTCTAGTTTTAAGATAGAAGGAGTCTGTTAAAATGTTAGAAGATGGCGACAAAATAAGAAAAGAGGAGAACCTCAGCGATATCGTTTTTAGCGATGCTGAGAAGTCTGAGAAGACAAAGAAGTTTATGTTTAGTGGCATTATTATTGCTGTTGTTGTTGTGATAATTTTTGCTATTACAACAACATTCACAACTGAAGATGAGGTTGTACATAGCAACGATAGTATGGAGTTTTTAAACGATCAAGATCCGTTCTTTATGGACTCTCCAGCTGATGCTATTGAGCCTTTAACAAATGAGGCAAATAGTGAAGATGAACCTGCCCTACAAGAAGATAACTACTTTAGTAAAGATTCGATTCTAGAGAGTGATGAGACAGTAGCTGAAGAGAGTCAGCCAACATCTGTTGAAGCGACATCTTTAGCACCAAAAAGTTCATTAGCTCCAACAGAGACTACTGGCACATCAATCTTAAATAGCAGTGATAATAGTGAGCCAACACCTCTTGTTCAACAGACTCTTCCAGTCGATAGAACACCTATCGAGAAGAGTCAGCCGACAACAGGGGAGAGAAGCTACTATATTCAGACAGGAACATTCTTTAAACTTCAGCCAAACAAGAAGTTTCTTCAAGGAATTGAGGCTCTTGGTCTCTCATACAGTATCGATATGTATGTTAAAGATGGTCAAGAGATTAGAAGAGTTCTAGTTGGACCTTTTGAAGATAAAGAGAGTGCAAAAAAGGCTTTAACAACTGTTAAAGAGAAGATTGCAAAAGATGCATATATATTAAAAACAAGGATGCATTAGTGGTAGATTCAAAGAGTTTTATTCTTGATCAAATTACACCAATTAAGATTTACTCTAAACTCAAAACTCTATTTAGAGAGGAGGTCTCCCTCCTCTTTGAGAGTGCTGAGAGTGGAGAGTTTAGTTTTATCCTTGTTGGTGCTAAAGAGAGAGTTCAGTATAGTAACCGTCAAACTATATTTACTTCTGAAGATGGAGAGTCAAAAGAGATTGATAAGACACCTCTTCAATTCCTGAAAGAGTATTATAAAAAGATAGATAGAGATAGTTATCGTCAAAAAGCACAAGAGTTAGATGTGGGCTTTATCGATGGATTTATCGGATACATAGGTTATGAGTCGATAGAGATTTTTGAGCCTGTTATGAAGCCATATATCGATAAGCTCGAAAATGAGATTGATATGCCAGATATGGATCTAATTCGCCCAAAACTGATTGTTGCATATAATCATAAAAATAGTCGTTTAACTTTAATATCTTCAGAAATAAGTATGGTAAATAGCTTTACTAAGATTGAGGCAATACTCAAAGGCTCAACAGAGTATGTAGAGATTAAGCCTATTGTTCCAAAATCTGATGGTAGTTTCCGCCACTCACAAGAGAAGTTCTTCCAGATGATTCGAGAGTCAAAAAAGATGATTCGAAGCGGAGATGTTTTTCAGATTTTAATTAGCAATCGATACAGTCGAGAATTTCAAGAGATTGATCCATTCTCATTTTATAGAGTTCTTCGCTCAAAGAATCCATCTCCTTATATGTTCTTTATGGATTATGGAGATTTCCAGATTGTTGGAAGTTCTCCTGAGGTTATGGTTAAACTTACTGAGGGTGAGATCCTTCTTCGTCCAATTGCAGGTACTCGAAAACGAGGTAAAAATCTCAGACGAGATCGAGAGCTTGAAGAGGAGATGGTTAATGACCCTAAAGAGAGGGCTGAACATCTGATGTTAATAGATCTTGGACGAAATGATGTTGGACGAGTTGCAAAACGAGGCACAGTTCAAGTTCCAAATATGATGAGAGTTGAAAGATACTCCCATGTTATGCATATGGTCTCAGATATCTATGGTGAGATTGATAAGAAGTTTGATATGTTTGATCTGCTTAAAGCTACTTTTACAGCTGGAACAATGACAGGAGCTCCAAAAATCCGAGCAATGGAGCTAATTGCTGAATATGAGGGTCTAAAACGAAACTTTTATAGTGGTGCAGTTGGCTACTTCTCTTTCGATGGTGATATGGATAGTGCTATTACAATCCGAACAGCTCTGATTAAAGATAAGAAAATATATCTTCAGGCTGGGGCTGGAGTTGTTGCAGACAGTAAAGAGGAGCTAGAGTATCTTGAAGTTCGCAATAAGATGAATGCTCTTCTTTCAACTATTGATGATCTAATAGAGGGTTAATGAGTGTTTAAAAGAGTAGCATTACTAAGCATTACTATATCATCACTTCTCTCTGCCAATAACTATATGAACTATGGTGTTCTGACCAAACAAGCCTTTGTAAAGAAAAGTGGGACTCTATCTCTTAAGGGAGACTATATTCAGGTTAATGATGATGTTGATATCTTTAATGTTAAAGAGAGTGAAATAGGCTCTCTTTCAAAATATGGTGCTTCACTTGGAGATATGAGAGGGTATGAGTTTGAAATAGGATATGGTCTTTCTGAAAAAGACTCCATATTTATCAATTATCAAAATTGGAATATCGATTATGGTGGGGCGGACCTCATCAACAGTAAGATAGAGTTTTTTAATCGCTATAACATAGTTGCAAATAGATATGCATTTTTTAATTCATTCTCTTTTGATATTGGTCTAGAGAGTGACTCAGCTAATAGAGTTGATATTGAGAACTCTCTTCTCATTGATAATATGGCAAACAAGGTTTTAGCTGAAAAGGGTGTAACAACTCTAAAAGAGTATGATGAGAATGGAAATGAGATCTCTATATCCAATCGAATTAGTGGAGTTGCGATTGATAATATGTCTTCGCAAGATATATATCTTCGCCTACTTTTAGCAAAACGAATCTTCAGCAAAACCGTTCTAAACTTCTACTCATCATATCACTATATAGAAGTCACATCAAAGGTGAATATCGAGCCGGAGAACTTAATTGATACAGGCACTCTACCTGATTTAGATAGAAGTGAGCAGGTGTTTGATATTGGTCTCTCTTGGATTGCAGAATTTGAATCATTTCTGTTTGAACTTGAGTATGAGTATGCAAAAATATTTCGAGAAGACTTAGACTATCGGGACTACTCTCACAATTTTGAGATGGCACTCTCCATTCCACTATCAGAGAATTTTTTAATATTCACATCTGGACAGGTGATGTTTCAACAGTTTAATAGAGAGTTACCATATCTCTACAACAGATACACAGAGAGTCAATTTGATAAGAAGTATGGATTTCTCAAACTTGGTCTAATATATAAAATAGAAGGGTTATAATGTTTTTAATAAGAGCTATGGCAGTAGTGCTTCTACTTCTCTCTTCACAACTTATGTCTGTAACAGTTGCAGATATTAAACAGTTTGAGGAGTTAAAGAGAGAGTTAGCAGATATGAAATCTAAGTCTGATGCAAATATTCAGCAATCAGATAATAATGTTACTAATCTAGTGGTAGAAAACAATGAGAGTCAAGTAATTAAAAAGAGTATATCTTTCAATAAGGGAAAATCACTAGAACAAAACACTCTTTTTTATTATCAAAATAGTCCTAATAAGATTAATGAACAGAATAGCAAAGTTAACCTAAAAAGGTATGGAGACTCCTTCTTTCAAAATCTAAATCAAATCAATATTAATACACTACCAGTTCCTAAGAATTATAAGATTAACTATGGTGATATTATCTCTATTTGGCTTTATGGTGGTAAGAGTCGTACAGATAGATTGGAAGTTGATAGAAATGGTAATATTAATATAGATGGAGTTGGTTCGTTATATAT
>JAMJTX010000092.1:18824-19562 GCA_024281215.1 Candidatus Thiovulum karukerense
TAATATTGAGTTCCAAAAGCTTCAGAAACTTTTAACAGAGAAATATAAAGCTCTATATCCCAATGTTAAATTGAAGATAGATTTAGATAAGAGAACCCCTATTCAGATAACAGTTGCTGGAGAGGTTAATGCTCCAGGTCTATATAATATACCAGCTCTTTCAACAGTTAAAGATGCTCTTATTACAGCAAATGGAGTTGGACAGTTTGGTTCATATAGAGACATTAAAATTATTCGTAGCGGTAAGATAATAGAGTCATTTGATATATATAAGCTTCTGAGAGATGGCGATGTTTCTTATCTAAATACACCTCTTCTTAATGGAGATGGGGTGATTGTTCCTCAGGCAAAAAAGAGCATTACCATTATTGGAGGAGTCAAGAGAGCTGGGATTTATGAGCTTTTAGAGAGAGAGACTCTATTGGATCTTTTAGAGTTTGCTGGTGGATTAGATATTAATGGAGATAGAGACTCAGTTCAGTTAGAGAGAGTTGAAAACAATAGAAATAGAGTTGTAAAGAGTATCACTCTCTCTAGTAGATATAAATTAGAAGATGGAGACATCATTAAAATAGGCACTATCAATAAGAGATATAGTAAAAGTATATTTATCTATGGAAACCTATCTAGAACTGGTGAGTTTGGCTTAAAAAAAGGTATGAAGCTTTCAGATATATTACAAAATGGTTCTCAAAATACTCTTTTATTGCCAAATAGTGAACTGAATTACTCTGTAAT
>JAMJTX010000093.1 GCA_024281215.1 Candidatus Thiovulum karukerense
TTGAATCTGTTGGGAATATAGCCTAGTCATGAAAATAAAAATCTCTGACTATTGTCTTGACTTTTCAGTCCATTATATAAATTCCAAATCAGAGTGTCGAAGAGTTCCATTATCAATATCGATAAGCCAGATAAGAGCATCTAAGTTTTTTAGATGATTCCGTGCAACTTCTCTATCTGTATTCTCATCTCCATCAGATTTTGAATATCCGGGGGTATCGAGAAAAGCTATATTTTCATAAGGCATTTTTCTTGAATCGATGATAATCTTTTTTATCAGGGATATAAGACCAAAACCATAAACTTCATTGAATTCATGAGAGATTGCAAGAAGTCCTTCACGGTCAATTTCACTCTTCTCACCATCTCGATTAAATGTGTAAATTCCATCACTACTATTTTTTACAATATAGGTTGGAATTGAGGTTGTTGGTCGAGTCTCAACAGGGAGAATATCACTCTCTGTATTTAAAACAGCATTTAGAAAAGAGGATTTTCCCGCAGAGAAACTTCCGCCAACTCCTATAATTGATTTTTTCATAAGTTCATTGAACTTAACCTCTTCAGCGATCTCATCTCGAATATTGATAAGCTCCGAATATATATTTACACTCTCCTTTAAAGCGATAGAGTTACTGAATTGGAGAAAATCATTTTTAAGAAAAGTATCTAACTTGTGGAGTTGTATCTCTTCTTGTAAATAAGATGAGTTTCTGTTTTGAAATAGTTGAGAAACAAACTCCATTCCTTTAATAGGGTTTTTCAGATAGCTGTTATTCGAACTTGCTCCTAAAATTTCACTCTCTTCAATAAAGAGTTCAAGATGTTCGTGTTTATCGCTATTTTCATCAAGAGATTGAGCAATACTTTTTATAGTTGCTCGACTATCCGCAATCTCTTCTACTTCACTCTCAACTTCGTTATCACCCCATAAATCCATTAATTTTTCTCCCTCTCAATTATCTCTATAATCTCATTTTTTACAAAAAGTAGATTTTTATATATTAACTTTAAATCCTCAATATTGGTTGAGCTAAAAGTTCTACTAACATAGTATTTATAACTATCTTTATCAACTCTGTTTAATATAACAAAACTCCAACTTTCGCCAATTATATAAGCCCCCCGAATTGTTTTCCAATTATTAAGTTCAACTCCTGCAATTAATTCTGCTAAGAGTTGAGGGCGAGGGTCATCTCCTTTTAAAGATCGCTTAAATTCTTGGATAAAGAAAAATGGTTTTTGTGCAAACTCTAACCCTTTTGAGACAAAGAAATCTGTTGTTCCTGTTAAAGTAAATCTATCTGTTTGATAAGTTAATTTCTCTTCATAAAAATCTCTAAATCCGTTTTTAAAATCAAGAAACTTAACTCTATTTAGAATTGGAGTTATAACTTTAACTTTTAAATCTTCCTCTTTGTAACTATCGATGAGGTATCGATTATCATCTATAATTGCTTGAAGAAAATCTATCTCATTTTGAGAAATATCTTTTGAAAAGTTGAACCACTCACTGAAAATCGTATCATCAAAATCTCTTGATATTTTCACAATATCTAATAAATTGCTGAAATCTATTTTTGAAAAAGATAGAGTTGGGACTCTATTGAGGAGTTTTAATTTCTCTTCTCTTAGCTCCTCTAACTCTTCAAGAGTTATCTCATTTAAAAACTCTTTTATGCTCATTTTAGTTGCCTAAAATCTTCTACTAAAACTATCTATCTTTGTGATGAGGTTGTTGTATCTTTTTTTAGAACCCTCAATATCAGCCAAATCTTTTCTAAGCTGTTCCATCTCTTTTTCTGAGTGAGACTCAATAGAGCTTACAAAAGTTGAACCCTTTTCATTTAAAACAGACTTTATCTCTTTTGACTTCTTTTCAAGCTTCTCTTCAATATCATCAACAATACTATTTAGAACTTGTCGAACTCTCTCTTTAAGTTGATAAATCTCACTATCTTGAACCTCTGAAGATGAGAATGAGTCGGTTATCGCTTTTCGATATTTGGTATCACTAACTCTAAATCTATCGATTGTAATCTCTCGAAGAGCATTTTTAACAGGATTGATAATTGAGTTTTTATTAAAGTTCTCATCTTCAAGATTAAATCCAGTTAAAGCAACTCGAATAAGCTCTTTCTCTGCATCTTTAATATTAACTAGCTTATCCCAAATATCATCTATCTGTTCGTTGATAAGTTGAACGAAATTAGAGGCATTCTCTGCTGAATCAACAACACTTGCGATTTTATAGTTAATAGTTCTATATCTTGTTTCATATACACTCTCTGAACTTCCCCAAGAGAATGGGTTATACCATTTAGAAGTGCTTCTCTCTCCAACATAAGCAGAATAACTCTCTTCTCTGCTTCTGTTCTCCTCTTTAACTCCCAAATATGATGAAAGATTTCTTCTAATCTCTTTCTGAAGTCTTAGAATATTCTCCTCAATTCCAAAACCAAGCTCAACAAACACTTGTTTTACATCTTCTCGGATTTTTGGAAGAGCTTTTTTCAACTCTTTTTCTCGTTTTTGGAGTTGTGAAATATCAGCACTTTCAAGATCTTTTATCTTCTCTTCAACACCTTTTTTAATGGAAGAAGTTAGCTTTTTTATTTCGTCAGATTGTCCAGAGATAAGATCATTCAGTTTATTTGCTAAGATTTCTTCACGGTCTCTTTTGGCATTTTCTAAATCGTTCTCTCGAATAAAATCAATACGAGCAAATTGAAGAAGAAGTTCATCACTAAACTCTATTTTATATCTCTTTTCAAGTTGCTGAAGTGCATGAGTTTCATTCTCATCAATACTGTTTCTACCCTTTTTTGCAATATTGTAGGCAATTCCAGAGATAAATTTTACATCTCTATTTTTCAGTTTCTCCATAATTGGTTTATCTGGATTTGAAGCAATAATATTTTGAAGAGTTGAGTTTGCATGTCTCTCAAGCTTTTTTGTTAAATCCACGATAGCAGACTTAATATCACCTCTATATTTCTTAAATTCATCAACAAGAACAGAGTCAAATTGACTACCTAAAAGTGTAATATGGGTAACACCTTCAGCAGGAAGAGTATTTACAAGAAATTGAGCATCTTCACTTCCCATAAATTGAGTTGAAGTTGAGAGAAGAAATACTGTATCACACTGTGAAAGAAAGTTTCGAGTTGCAACACCTCGAGAGACAATAGGATCATTTACCCCTGGAGTATCAATTAGTTCAATCTCTTTTAGAGACTCAATTGGAAGTTTAAGAACTGTATTTCGAGTAATAGGGGTGAATTTTCCATCAGCTCCAACAAATTGGTGAAGTTTTCCAACAAGATCAGGAATTGAACTGATTCCCGTAATCTCTTCTCTTTTATCGAGATATTGAGAGGTATTTACACTTTCTCTTCTTGCCATATCTATAACTTCATAAGCACTTTTCTGAGAAAGAGAGACCCTATTCTCAATCTCATCAAAAATATCTTTATAACTATTTTGAACTCGATTATAAACTGTTTGAAAACTCTCACCAGCTTTTAAAAGAAGTTCCTTTTTCTGAAAAGTCCCCTTTTCACTATCAAGCTTTTTCTGATACTCAGAGACTAACTCTATAAATATCTTCTCAAACTCTTTGCTATTTCTCTCAATAACTTCCCAATCTGCTTTTGAGTAAAACTCAACCTCTGCTGATGGTTTCTCTCCATATTTAATTACAGTTAGAGCTGCGGTCATTGGAGTTGAAGCTTTTGGAAGAATATCTTGCCCATCAAAAAGAAGAGCATTGATAAAAGATGACTTTCCTGCTTTAACTTGTCCAACTACTCCAACTCGCAAAACACCATCTTTTGAAACAGCTTTCTCTATTTTTCCCTCTATTTGAGTCGTCAAATTAAGAAGATCACTCTTCTCTGGAATATCTTGTAGATCGCTATTTTTTACTAAAAACTCTTTCAGTTCGCCTGATAGTTTTAAAAACTCATTCTGTTGCATTTGAAATCCTACATTTTGATTTTGAAATAGTATTAATATTGTCTGATATAAATTGTCATTTTATCTTAAATATCTTTTTACAATATTTTCCAACTCTTTTTGCCAACTTTCTGGAGAGATAATTTTAACATAAGGAATCCAAGACTTTACAATAGGAAATATCTGTTTTTGATAAGCAACTTTTGTTGAAACAATCAAACCATCTTCAACCTCTTTAAGAATTAATTGACTTGGTAAAATATCTCGTCGTTTAAAATATTTTGCTACTTTGCTATCAATTTTTAATATAACTTCTGAATATTGATTATTAAACCAAGTTGATTTATTGGAGTTGATATTATCTTCAATCTCTTCAACAGTTTTAAATTTTTTATCTGAAGTTTCAAGTTCATCAATCTCTGAAAAGATAAAGTTTTTTAATTCTCCATTTTGAGTTCCAATAAGATACCAAATACCTTTATGGTTCATTAACTTATATGGCTCAACATTTCGAGATAGATTTTTATAATTAAAACTTATTTGTCTCTTCTCTAAAATAGAGTGTTTCAAGAGTTCAAACTCACTCATTCTATTTGAAATATCTTCATCTTCATAGTTCTTAAC
>JAMJTX010000094.1 GCA_024281215.1 Candidatus Thiovulum karukerense
CTCAAGAAACAGAACAATCGAAGAGTATGTTGAAGATGTCATTATCGGTGAATTAATTGAAGATAAACTACCAGAGTTAAATCTCTCCCTCGATAGAGATGAGATTGAAGAGATGGAGTTTGCAATTGAATCTTTATTTGAAGATGAGTTAGAGAATAAGAGTAAATCAACTAAATCAGAAGATAAGATAGTTGTTATAGAGACAATATCACCTCAATCTATTATTATCGAAGATGAAGATGAGTTGTTTGAGACTCAAGAAGTGCAAGATGAACAAAATAGTTCTAAGATAGCATTTTACACAGCGGAGCCTCTGAAGATTACAAAAATTATAGAGAGTACAAAAACTAAACAGAGAAAGTTTGATGAGGACAATCTATCGATTAATGAGAGTTGGAATCTATTTCCTCTATTTCAAGAGAGAAATAGTTCAAAAGTTGAAATGACAGAGTCAATTCCACTCTCAAAAGTTATTGTAAAAGATAAAAATATAACAACTCAAGAGAGACCCGTTGAAAAGGTAGAGCCTCTAAAGTTACACAATATAGAGGCTCGATATATTGAAAAAGTAGAGAAGAGCGAAATTCTTAGTGTTGAGGAGAGCTGGAGTGGATTTAACCTCTTTGAGCATATCTCAAAGGATAAAATAACCAAAGATTTTGTTGAACCATCAAAGGCATTTGGTGAAAAAGAGATAAGCATAGCTCGAATTGAAGTTAAAGTTTTGGAAGTAGATGAGAATCAAACTCAGACTGAAGAGAAAGTTCAGGAAGTACATAAGAATCAAACTCAGACTGAAGAGAAAGTTCAGGAAGTAGATAAGAATCAAACTCAAATTGAAGAGAAAGTTCAGGAAGTAGATGAGAATCAAACTCAAATTGAAGAGAAAGTTCAGGAAGTAGATAAGAATCGAACTAAAGCTGAAGCGAAAGTTCAGGAAGTAGATGAGAATCAAACTCAAATTGAAGAGAAAGTTCAGGAAGTAGATAAGAATCGAACTCAGACTGAAGAGAAAGTTCAGGAAGTAGATGAGAATCAAACTCAAATTGAAGTTAAAGTTCAGGAAGTAGAAAAGGGTAGAGAATCTAGAGAGATAAAAAGACGAGAAGCTCCAACTAATAAAATTCCTCCTGCTGAAGATATTAAGATTCAACCAGAGAGTAGAGAAGTAGAAAAGAGTGGGAAAAATGGATACAATACAATATTCTTACAACCTATGGTGAATATAAAAAATGTGGGGTATTAGAGAGTGAAACGAGTTTTAGTAGCTATTTTGAGTTTTAGTTTTTTAACTCTTGAAGCAAAAAGTATTGAGGATCTTGTTAAGGCATTTCAGAATCGTGATTTTAAAATTGTGTGTCAAGATGGAATGAAGAAGTTCAATGATGGAAATAGAGATGAGGATTTTCTGGGAATGGTTGGGGTTGCCTGTGCTGAAATCGATTATATCAACCCTTTAGCAACTCTCCAAAAGAGTCTTAGAAGCACAAAAGCTGGACGAAATAATGCTTCATACTTTGCAACTCTAATTCTTCAGAAAAAGCTTCTCTACCAATTTATGATAGATGGTTTAGATTTGGGTTATTTAAGAGTTCCAGATACAGGGCATATTCTCTCAATTATATTTAAAAATCTAGTCTTGAAAAAGTATAAAGTTACTTCAAGCGATCCAAAGAGAATAGAGATTATTGATGGAGAGAAGAGAATTGAACTCTCAATTGCAGATACATCACCAAAAAAAGTAATAGTTGATGTCTTTAAAGATGGTAAGAAGATTGAGCACCACTGGTATAGATAGTTTGAAGAGAGTTGTTGTTGTTTTAAGTGGAGGAATGGATAGTTCGCTCACCGCTTATAAGATGAGAGAACTTGGCTATGAATTGATAACTCTCCACTTCTCTTATGGACAACGAACAGAGAGTCGGGAGCTTCAATCATTTCACAATATTTCTGATGAGGTAGGTGTAATAAATAGATACCATATTCCTCTACCATTCTTTAAAGATATTGGAGTTGGCACAACATCTCTTATTGATACAGATATGAAATTAAATGAGAGTGGAGTTGATCACTCAAAAATTCCAAATAGCTATGTCCCTTTTAGAAATGGCATTATGTTGAGTATTGCAACAGCTATTGCTGAAAAAGAGAGGGCTTCTGGAGTAGCAATTGGTGTTGTTGAGGAGGATAGTTCAGGCTATCCAGATTGTCGCGATGAGTTTATATCATCTTTTGAAAAGAGTATAAACCTTGGAACAGAGAAGGGTGGCTTTCAAATATTTAGACCCCTCGTCTCACTTAAAAAGTCTCAAATTGTTAGTGAAGCTTTAAAACTTAATGTTCCTCTTCACTTAACTTGGAGTTGCTATCAACGGAGTGATAAAGCTTGTGGAGTATGTGATAGTTGTCGCCTTAGACTTAATGGATTCTCACTTGCCAATATAGAAGACCCAATAGATTATCAAGACCTTATGTGAAGCACCCCACCGTAAACGGTGAGATTTCCTAGAAACTCCAAACTATTGTTTGGATATTAAGAAGTTGCTATTGAGATAGCTGAAATAAGAGCTGTTTGACTTCTTAGTATATATGGAGAGGTTAAACCTGCAACTCTTTGAAAACTCTCTCTCTCCTTTTCTGAAAATCCACCCTCTGCACCAACGAGAAGAGAGATAGAATCTTTTTGGCAACTTTTAAGCTTCTCTTCTGAAAAATCAATAGCAATAGAGTTTGGAAATTCTAGTAGAAATTGAGCTACACTATTTAAAACTCTTAATTTTGGAGTGTCAAATCGTCCAGACTGCATTGAAGAGCTTTCAAGAACTCTACTGAATCGTTCAAAATCTATCTCTATATCTTTTTGAGAGTATTGACAGTAGATAAACACAACCTCTGTAACCCCTAACTCATTAATCATTGGAAGAGTTTTCTCAATAGTTTTACTATCGACCACACACCAGCCAACCGTCAAATTTTTCTTTGGTCTCTCACAACTTTTAGTTGCTGAAATGAGCTTCAAAGATGCTCTTCTTCTATCAATATTTTCAATACTATACTGATATAACATCTCTGGCTTATTGCGGTCTCTGATAAATAGAGGTCTATCTTTTTTATGGCGACGAACTTTAAAGAGGTAGTTATACTCATCTCCATCAATTTGGAGAGACTCCTCCCCACCTCTATCAAGATAGATAAATTGCATCAACCACCCCCTACAAATTGTAGAAACTCAATTTTATCTCCATCTTTTGGAGAGAAGCTTTTCCAATCCTTCTCTTTTACAATCTCCATATTAACCGCTGTTGCCATTACCTTACTTCGAATCTCTAATTTATGAAGAATATCCTCTATTGTAGAGTTCTCTCTAAATTCTAACTCTTCACCATTTATAAGTAATTTCAAATCTTCTCCGATGACTCTTAATTCTGACACCATTAAATCATAATCAAAGTTAAAAAAACAAATATATAAAAATTTACTATCCGCCTCAAAGTAGATTTTGAGACTCTGATAATTTCTAATTAGCCGTAAAAGTTGATGATTTGTTGGAACTTAAAAAGTTGCGTGAAGAACCCCGCCGTAAACGGCGAGGCTTCCTAGAAATGAGCTGTCCCCAATTTCTTGGACAGGAAAAGTAGAATAGATTTTTCTTATATTCATAAAATCAGTATAGATGATAGAATAAGGAAAAAGATGAGGAAAAGGAAAAGAGTGTTCTCTTCAGAGTTTAAAGTGAAAGTGGCAATTGAATCGATTAAAGAGGATAAAACAATAGGGGAGATAGCCTCTGAATACAACATCTCAACAACAAATGTAAGAAATTGGAAAGCTCAATTCTTAGAGAATTCACTAATGGCTTTCAATAAAGAGTCTGATGCAAAAGAGCATAAAAAAGAGATAGAGGCACTAGAAGAGAAGCTAAGTGAAGCCCATAAAATGGTAGGTATAGTAACAATGGAGAGGGACTGGCTGGAAAAAAAGCTCGTAAGCTCGGTCTCATATAACGATAGAAAAAAGTTAGTTAAGGTCGAGCAAAATATAACTATCAAACGACAGTGTGAGCTGATGAAGGTCTCCAGAAGTAGCCTATACTATAAAAAAGTGGAGAGAAGTGATGAAGCGAAGCTTAAAGAGAAGATAGTTGAAGTGAAAAGTGGTGAAAAGGGTGAGTTTCTTGGATGTCGAATGGTTGCATATGCCGTTAGGGAGCAATACGGAATCAAGATTAGCAAGAACAGAGTCTTAAAAATTATGAGAGAAGAGGGGTTGTCAACACTTTATCAAAGACGAAAAGTGAGAACAACCATAGCAGATAGGCTTCATAAAAAGTACCCATATAAGCTAAAAGGATTAAAAATTGAGAAGCCAAACCAAGTATGGAGTGGCGATATTACCTATATTCCAGCTGGAAAAGGGTATCTGTATCTAGCAACAATAGTGGATTGGTATAGTCGAGCAGTGCTGGGCTGGAAAATCTCAAACACAATGGATGA
>JAMJTX010000095.1 GCA_024281215.1 Candidatus Thiovulum karukerense
GTCTAAGCCTTGATAATATCTGGACAACAGTCTGGAGTTTCTAGGAAGCCTCGCCGTTTACGGCGGGGTTCTTCACAGGCAAAAGAGTTCTACAACTCAAGAGATAATAGAGAGTATCTTCTCTATTATGGAGGAGACCTATATAGACCATACACCATATATTGTGATGAGATGGAGACTGACTCACCAACAGAATATCTTAAGCTATTTCACAAATCACCACTCAGTTTATACCCACTTTATAACTACACAAAATCACTCTCTTTCGATAACTTTGGAATTGTTAAAGAGTCAAAGGTGAAGATATTCGAGTATCTAAAACTATTTACAAAAGAGAATAGACTCTATATATCTCCATCTCAACATAGATTCACACAGGTATATCTTAATGGAGATAGTTATCAATTAGCAAATCTAAATCAATATTTTGGAGAAGCTGTAAATCTATTTGAAAATGGTGAGGGAAGTGCAAATATCAATCTTCAAGGAACTCCTTTTAAAATTAGTGAAAATATCAAGTTTGAGCTTTATAGCAATCGTTCTAAAGAGCTAAAATCTTCATATGTGCAGATAGAACCTCTTTATCAAGATATTAATCTATCTATCTCCGATGAGGTTGATAGAGTTCTCTCATTTGACTTGATTGAGATTCTACCAAAGTAAAAGAGTGTAAAATATTTCTGTTATGATCGAACTATAAAAAGTAAAAGAGGAACAGATAACAGATGAATATAACTGAAGTTAGAGATAGTATTAGGATTATCCCGAACTTTCCTAAAGATGGCATAGACTTTATGGATATAACAACTCTACTAAACAATGGCAAGGTACTTGGAGATGTTATAGAACATCTCTATAATAGATATAGAGAGATGGATATCGATTATGTAGCTGGAATCGATAGTCGTGGGTTTATATTTGGGACTCCATTAGCAGTTAAGCTTGGAGTTGGATTTGTGCCTATTAGAAAGATTGGCAAACTTCCTCACGATACTCATTCGGAAACTTATGAACTTGAGTATGGAACAGACACTCTCGAAATTCATAAAGATGCTTTTCATAATCGTCAAGCTAATGTTTTATTAATTGATGATCTATTGGCAACAGGTGGAACAGCTTCAGCTGCTATTAAGTTAATTGAGAAAAGTGGTGCAAGTGTGGTTGAATCGACATTCTTAATTAACTTAAAGTTCTTAAATGGAGAAGAAAAACTTAACTCAAAAGTCTATTCAATTTTAGAAGAGAAGTAGTTTTAAGAAAAAAATAAGCTAATTTAATTAGTTAAAACTACCTATATTTCGTTGTTTTTATAAAGTTTTATACTCTCTTAAAGTTAAGAGTCGTATAATATTAAAAATTACTTAAAATATTAAGGAAATAAATTGAAAAAGTTAAGTTTTATTGTTGCAACTTTAATAGCTTCTCAAACATCAATGTTAGCAGAAGAAACTAAAAATGATTGGAGCATCTCTGGAAATATCAGAGCTGCATATATTAGTGATGATGGTGATGCATATGCTAAAGAGGTTCATGATCTTGCTGTTGGAGGTTCAATCTCATTAACAACTCCAAAAGTAAATGGTTTTACAGCTACTGGAACAGTTTATACATCTCAACCTCTTTTTAATCAAAACACAAATGGTTTTCTTGTAGAGGGAGACGGAAGTAGCTACTCGTATATTGGTGAGGCATATGTTACAGGTGTTCTATTTGGGAAGACTGCAACAATTATTGGTAAAAAGGTTATTGACACACCTTTTGCTGATTCTGATGATGTCGGTATGTCTCCAAACTCATTTGAGGTCTATCTAGTTCAAAATAATGATATTGAGAATGTAACTCTTCTTGGTGGTCGTGTTACGAAACAAGCTGGAGTAGATGCGCCTGGGAATAAGGGTGAATTTACGGATATTACAGGTGGTGATGGAGCTTCTGTTATTGCAGCTATATATGCTAACAATGAGATTGGTCTTAATGCTCAGGCTTGGCACTATCACTTAGATAACCTTGTAGCTAATGTTGATGTTTCGATTGCTTATGTTGATGGAACTTTTGCTGTTAATGAGAACTTATCAATCTCTGGACAATATGCAAGATTTGCACATATTAATGGGCCAAAAGATGATGGAACAGTTATTGGTGCTCAAGCTGATTTAACTTTTGATGGTGCTTCCCTTGGTTTAGCTTACAACCAAGCCGATGGCGAGATTCATGGAGACAATGCTCCACTTAATGGATTTGGTGGTGGTCCATACTATGCATCTAGTGACTTATATACAATTGCTAATGCTGGTCAAGACTCTACTGCAATGAAAATTTTTGGTGGATTCAGTGCAACTGAACAAATCTCTCTATCTGCTGGTTATACAGAGTTCTCAGTTAAAGAGGAGTCAAAAGGTAATAAAAACTTTAATGAATTTGACTTAGGTGCAAGTTATGCTTATAGCGATAGTTTAGCATTTGATCTATATGTTGAGCTTGGAACTGATCGAGCTGAAAATGATTTCACAGAGTATAGTCTATTTATGAACTACGGTTTTTAAATATAAATCTGTGAAGAACCTCGTCGTTGTCGGCGAGACTTCTTCAGATTGGTTTATGTGTAAGTTTTCTTGACTTTTCTATGTTACATAGTATATAATGGCACACATAAGAAAAAGGAGGTCTTAATGACTTTAATAAAAAACATACTTTTGCAGAACATTATCTGCTGGCTCAGAGATCATCAAGGTGCAATCGCTCAATATATTCAAACAATATTAGAAAAGGTTATCTCATGAGTATTCCAAAGATTTTAAATGAGATAGTTTGGTATCTTCAAGAGAGTAATAAGACTAAATTTATGAGTGCAGATTTCCAAGATGGTCGAATCAATTCAATTAAAAACGAAGATGAGGTTCTTCAAATTATAGAAAGAGAGTTTGAAGTTATAAAGCCAAGGGCAAGAGATTGGTACGATTTTGCAATTGAGAAAGATGATGAGTTGTACCCTATTAATATAAAAATAACAAATACAAAAGGTAACGATAATTTAAGTTCAAAGCTCGGACTATATTATGCCCTTACGGGCAAACTGCCAAACTTTAAGAATGAGTTGAGATGGGAACTATTTTTTCAAGAGTTGGCTGAAAATATAGAAGAGAATGAAAAAGATTACTATTTTCTAGTTATCAATAAAGAGAACCCTCAAGACATATTCGTAAACTCTCTTAAGCAGTTGAGTCAATTAGTTGCAAATGGAAATAATCTCCCTTTTCAATGCCACTGGAACAGAAATAGAGTGCCAGTCTTAAGGACATATGAAGAGAGTAGAGAGTTTTTGTTGGGAAGTTTTTATAGATCATTAGAATTAAGAGCAAGAGCATACATCGAATTTAAAAAATATTTAGGTAAGTATCTTACAAATGCTTAATGTAGAAACACTAGGACAGGTATTTACACCTCAACATATAGTTTCAGAGATGCTGTCTTTAAGAAAGAACTTCGGTTCTATTCTTGAGCCATCTTCTGGAGATGGAGCTTTTATAAAGAATTTAGAGAAGAGTGCTGTTGGGGTTGAAATTGATAGCAGTAGATATTTTGATGAAAGAGTTCTAAATATAGATTTCTTTGACTACTCAATAGATAACAAGTTTGATACTATTATTGGAAATCCTCCATATGTTCGATTTCAAGATATTGAGTTATCAACTCAGTTTAAACTCAATTTATCACTCTTTGACAAGAGAACAAACCTATATCTATTCTTTATATATAAAGCTATTCAACACTTAAATAATGGTGGTGAATTGATTTTTATTACCCCTAAAGAGTTTCTGAAAGCTACCTCATCAGTAAAGTTAAACCAGTTTATCTATGAAAATGGAACAATTACAGATCTGATAGATTATGGTGATACACCTATTTTTAAGGGTTTTTCGCCAAATGTTGTTGTCTTCAGGTTTGAAAAAGGTAACTTTAGTAGAAATACGAATTCGTATAAGAAATTTACATATAGCAATGGTCAGTTATATTTTACCAACAGTGAGTATAGAAAAAAGTTTAGTGATCTATTTTTTGTAAAAGTTGGTGCAGTCTCTGGAGCTGACAAGCTATTTGAACACGAAGATGGTGAAGATTTTGTTTGTAGCTACACAGCTAAAACAGGTAAGACAAAAGGATTGATTTATAATAGACCACACCCATACTTAGAACAGTTTAAAGATAATTTATTAGCTAGAAAGATAAGAAAATTTAATGAAAACAACTGGTTTGAATGGGGTAGAAAACACTTTGAAAGTAACTTACCAAGAATTTATGTCAATAACAAAACTAGAAACAAGAACCCTTTCTTTTTACATCATTCAAACTATTATGATGGTTCAATTTTAGCTATCTTTCCTAAAGATAATAGTATAGACTTACAAACATATGTTGATTATTTAAATAGTGTTAATTGGGAAGAGTTAGGGTTTGTAACTGATGGTAGATTTATCTTTAGTCAACGAAGTT
>JAMJTX010000096.1 GCA_024281215.1 Candidatus Thiovulum karukerense
ATCTTAATGACTTTGACAATCAACCTGCATATCGATTTCTTATTATAGAGAATTTAAATCATCTATACGACAACTTCTATAAGGATATAGCTTATGAGATGCTGATTAATTTGGCAGTTCTCTTCATAATTTTCTTTGTTTTAAATAGAGAAGCTGGAGGGCTATTAAGTACAATCGATAAACTCTCAAGACTCTCTGTTGAGCTACACTATAAAAACTTTTCATCACTTGAGACTTTTCCAAAAAGTACAGGCTCTAGTAAAATAGATCTACTTGCTCGAAATATTGTAGATATGGGATACTCATTAAAACTATTCTATGAAGATCTTCAGAAGATGATAGATGCTAAGAGTCAAGAGATAAGAGATAATCTATATATTGATGGTTTGACGGAGTTGAGTAACCGAAAAGCTCTTGAGGAGGATACTCAATATGGTGATTGCAGAACACTAATTTTTCTTGATATTGATAAGTTCTCAAATATTAATGATTTTTTTGGAACAGAAGTTGGTAACTATACTCTTAAAGAGGTTGCCCATCAGATTGCACACTTTACAAGTCGCATAAAAGGTAAAGGGTACAGAATTGCCTCAGATCAGTTTGCAGTAGCTCTGTTCGAGGAGAATAGTGAAGTAGTTGTTGAAGATGTTCTTAATCAGTTTAGTAATGTCGTGATAAACTACTCACCAGATGAGATAGAGATTAACCTTGACTTCACTTTTGGTGTTTCGCATGGTGGTGCTTCAATTGAGAAGAGTGATATGGCTCTTCACGAAGCTAAATACCATAAATTAAGGTATCTGGTTTATAGTGAGTCTCTGGTCTCAAAAGAGGCTCATGAGAAGAATATCGCACTATCTAAGAAGATCAGAGATGGTATCAAATATGATCACTTCCGAGTATTTTATCAACCTATATTCAACAGTAATCGAGAGATTGCAAAATATGAGGCTCTTATTAGACTGAAAGATGGTGAAAGATACCTTACTCCTTATCACTTCCTTGAATATGCTCAAAAGACAAAATACTACTTTGAGATTACAAAAATCGTTATTGATAAGAGTTTTGAGAGATTTAAAGATAATGATTTACAGTTCTCTGTCAATCTTTCAGCTAGTGATATTGTTAATGTTGATATTTCACAATATATATATAGCAAAGTTCAGCAATTTCATAAACCATCAAATATCACATTTGAGATTTTAGAGAGCGAACATATTGAGAATTTAGAGATTATACTTGAGTTTATTAATAAAGTTAGGGCATTAGGGGTAAAAATAGCGATTGATGATTTTGGAAGCGGTTACTCAAACTTCTCATATCTGCTTGATATTAAACCGGACTACCTTAAAATTGATGGTTCTATTATGAAAGGGATAGCAAGTAGTGAAGAGAGTTATCTCGTTGCTGAGACAATTACAAACTTTGCAAAAGTATCAGGCTTTGAGGTAATTGGTGAATTTATTGACTCAGAAGAGGTTCTTCAAAGAGCCTTAAATATAGGGGTTGATATGTTCCAAGGCTACTACCTTTCTGAACCTTTAAGAGAGATATAATGGAGAAGACAAAACTATACCTATTTGGGATATTTATAACCATCTCTCTCCTCTTTTCATATATGATGTTGGCTGTTTATAGTGAGCGAAAAGATAAACATCTTGAAACAGAGAAAGAGATTGCAACTATTACCTATAAGGCTATTCTTGAGGCTTTTAGAACTCATGCTGAGATTCTATATATCAATAAAATCAATACAAAAGATGTGATTGATATATACAAAGATGCTTGGGAGAGTAATGAGAGTCAGAGAAGTATAATCAGAGAAAAACTCTATCTTGAGCTAATCAGTATGTATAACAGTATGAAGCGATTTAAACTAAAACAGCTCCATTTTCACCTGAAAAATAATGATAGCTTTTTACGATTTCATCGACCTGATAAGTTTGGAGATAATCTTTCAGATATTCGACACACTGTTAAGTATGTAAATGAGAATAGGACACCTCTTCACGGATTTGAAGAGGGGAGAATATTTAATGGGTATCGATTTGTCTATCCTCTCTTTTATGGTGAAAAATATCTTGGAAGTGTTGAGACATCTGTCTCAATGGAGACCATTATGCATAAATTCCAAGATGAAGTTGATAGTGAGGTTAGCTTTATTATCAAGAAGGAGACTGTTGATAATAAAGTATTTCAAGATGAACGAGGTAACTATATCTCAACACCGTTCAGTAAAAACTATCTCTATGAACGAGCAATTCATAATAGTATAGATAGTGAGAATCTTGAAAGTTGCCTTCTCGACAAAATTAAAAGTGGTGAGAATCTTGATGCCAAGTTGAATGCAGGAAAGACATTTACTGTAGATCACTACTTTCAAAACTCATGCAATATTATCACTTTTCTACCAATTAAAAATGGAATTACAGGTGATGTTGTCGCATATATTATAGTCTCAAAAAGACATTTTAAGCTTGAAGCTACAAAGATGCAGTATATAGCTGTTTTAATTGTTCTGATTGTGATTACAGGTGTTATTCTTATGTTCCAATATAGAATTCAGAAGTCTCGCGATGAGGTGTTTCACCAAAAAGAGATTCTTGAAGAGGTTCAAGGAATTGGACACTTAGGGTATTGGGAGATTAATTTTCTAACAGGTGAAACTCTCTGGAGTGATGAGATGTTTAATATACTTGGAGTGACAAAAGGCTTTATTGCAAATCCAGACTTTAATACTCTTCTACACTTTATCCATGATGAGGATCGAGTAAGAATAAATGGACTCTTTATAAGCTCTATCAAAGAGAAGAAAGGGTTTAAGGTCTATCACCGTATAGTCAGAGAGAGTGGTGAAGTGAGATATATTGAGCATGAGTGTAATAATATAACAGATGAAAATGGGGAGGTTATTCACTCAATTGGAACACTTCACGATATCACAAATCTCAAACTCTATGAGATGGAGTTAGAGAGAGCAAAAGATCAATATGAAGCTCTTGTTAATAATATTCCTGATGTTGTATTCAGAGCTCAAGTAGATGAGGATTGTACAATGGTATATCTCAACTCATCGATAGAGGTTTTAACAAAATATAGAGCATCTGACTTTTTGTGGAATAGAGTTAGAAGTTACTACTCAATAATCCATGATGATGATAAAGCTTATGTCAAAAGAGAGATTGAAGAGGCTATGAAAAATAGCGGTGAGTATAGAGTAGAGTATCGAATTCTTAATCGAGATGGTGAAATTGTCTGGGTAAGTGAAAGAGGTGAAATATCTAAAGTTGATAGTAACGATGTTGTATCTGGAATTATCAACAATATTACTCCACAAAAGATGGCATATGAAAAGCTTAAAAGATTTATAGACTCTCAAGAGAGTATAGTGGTATTGAGTGATGGGACAAAGCTACTCTTTGCAAATCATAAGTTTTTTGGTTTTATAGGGTCAAGAGATTTAGATGAGTTTTTATCAGCATATAACTGTATATGCGATCACTTTAAACCTGATAGAGGATTCTTTAGTTTAGATATGGTTCCTGAAAATGAGAATTGGATAGAGACTCTTCTTAAAATGCCTCAAAAAGATAGACTTGTAGCGATAGATAGTTTTAAAGGTGTTGAGCATATCTTCTCTGTCTCAATTAATGCCTTTGAAGATGGGAACTATATTATTACTTTTAATGATATTAGCGATACGATTCTTGAAAAGATTAAACTTCAAAATAATATTGTAAGAGACACTTTAACAGGTGCTTTTAACCGTTTCTTTTTTGATACAAGCTATAAAACATTAATTAGAGAGTTCAGAGATAGCGAAAGAGAGACAGGTGTAGTAATCTTTGATATAGATCACTTTAAAGTTATTAACGATACATATGGACATAATGTTGGTGATGTTGTTCTTAAAGAGCTTGTTGCTAGAACAAAAGCTAGAATTAGAAAAGATGAAGATATTCTTATTCGATGGGGTGGTGAAGAGTTCCTGTTAATTCTACCTGTTAATAACATTGATGGACTCTATAAATTGGCAGAGAGCATTCGTATGATTATTGGAGATCAGGAATTTAACGAAGTTGGTCGAGTAACTTGTAGTTTTGGGATAACAATTTACCGTTCTGGTGAAGATATTATTGAGACTATTGAGAGAGCTGATAGTGCACTATATAAAGCTAAAAAGAGCGGAAGAGATAGAGTTGTTATTAGCTAACCTAAAAGAGTTTCTTGATAATGAAGTTGAGAAAAGAGATATAGAGGAGGAGTTAACTCCTGATAAGCCTGATCCTCTGATAGTTGTTCAAAGACATCAAGATGAGATGGTTGCTCTTATATCTGCCCTATTTGCTTATGGTAAAGCCTCTCTAATTTTGAAGTTTTTAGAGAGTCTCGATTTCTCCATCTTGAAAAAGAGTGAAGATGAGATTCGAGAGGCTCTAAAAGATAGCTATTATCGTTTTCAGAGTAGTGAAGATGTGGTAGCGATATTTACTGCTCTCAGTAGAATTAGCAAGAGTGGTCAAACTCTTGAAGAGATATTTGTACAAGGGTATAAAAAAGAGTCTAATGTACTAGATGGGATAGCTCAATTGATAGAGGCTATTAGAGAGGTATATCCATACTCATCTAGGGGTTACTCATTTCTACTTGGTAAAGCTCCAAACTCTCAAAAACTGTCTGGACAATCACCATATAAGAGATGGAACCTCTTTTTACGGTGGCTGGTAAGAAGTGATAATCTCGATATAGGTCTATGGAAGAGTGTCGATAAAAGAGATCTTCTGATTCCTCTCGATACCCATACATTTAACATATCTCAAGAGCTTGGTCTGTTGAGTCGAAAAAGTTATGACTTAAAAGCGGTTGTTGAACTAACCGATAAATTAAGAGAGTTTGATCAAAATGATCCTGTCAAATATGATTTTGCTATCTATCGAGTTGGGCAAGAGAAGATTTTAAGTAAATTAAACTAGAAAGGTAAAAGATTTGAAAAATAGAGACAATTTTTTTAAGACTTTAGTAGTCTCAATATTTTTGGTGAAAGGTCTGTTCGCTTCAACAGAGTTTGAGAGAGGTGTTGAGCTGTTTAAAGATAAAAATTATAGAGAGGCATTTATAATTTTTAACAAACTAGCTGAGGCCGAAGATAAGACAGAAGATCTAGACTTCTATCTTGGTCGTTCAGCCTTTGAGTCAGGAGAGTATTTTGATGCATATTTTGCTTTTGATAGGCTCTTAATAGAGATAGATGAGAGTGATAAAGTTAAGCTTGACAGGGTTAAGCTTGAACTTGCAAGAACTCAAATTGCACTTGGACAGAGAGAGAGGGCAAAGTCTCTTCTAAATGAGGTACTGGAAAACAATCCACCAGAAACCGTAAAAAAAAGAATTATCGCACTTCTTAATCAAACTGAGGAGAAAAAAGTCTCAAAAAAGCATAACTTTAACTTCTTTGTTGGTATGGAGATGGGGTATGAAGAGAATATCAACTCAAACCCATCTGTTGAAGACCTTTATGAGTATCAGAAAGGTTTAGGATTGGGAGATCCTGAACTCTCAGAACCTATTGATAGTCTCTACCTATCTGAGATGGCTGGTGTAAGTTACAGATACAGTTCAGAGAGTGGTAGTTATGGCCTCTCCTCAAATATGTTTGCTATGAACCAGAACTACTTTGAGGACAATAATTATAGTCTTGCTTACCTCCATTTAGGGGTTTCACCATTTTTCCAAAAAAGCAGTAACCGTATCGAAATGCCAATAAGAGTTGGTCAAGCTTTTTATGGAGGAGAGACTCTTCTTTTAAATAGCTCTATTGGTATTAAAGCTTCAAGATATATTGAGACAAAGTTTGTCAAAGCGATTATCTTTGATGTCTTTGCAAACTATAAAACAAAGAGTTATGACCAAGAGGAGGATAGCGACCTAGACTCAACAGCTTGGGAGTGGGGACTCTCTGGAAAAGTTAGATATCGAAATAACCTTTTAACATTTAACTACTCAACAGAGAGAGAGTATGCAAAAAATGAAGATGAACTAAGAACTGGTTTTAACTTAACTGATAAGATTGTTAATAATATTAAAGTTAAATTTGAACGAGAGGATGTTTTCAACTTTTTTAATCTATCTCTCCAATACCTCTTGAGAAATATAGTCTATGATAGCTATGAGGCGAAATCTAAATTCTACCAAGAAGAGGGTAGTGGTGGTGATATGGTAACCCTCTATACAAGTGAAGGGGCTAGAGGCGATATTTATCAGAGCTTTAGAGTTGGAGCATCAAAAGAGGTTATTAAAAACCTATCAGTTGATTTAGGTTACACCTATGTAACTGTGAAATCAAATCATGTTCCAGCTGAGGCTGAAGACAAAAGTATCATCTCACTTGGAGCTAGTTACTCATTTTAATTCTGTGGCTCACTCTGAAGAGCCAAGTTATATAAGCCTTGACCTTTTAGGAGGTCAAAGAGCTTAACAACTCTCTCATATTTTACTTCTCTATCTATCTTGATATTCAGTAGTGTCTCTCTATCTTTGATTTCTCTGATTTTAGTTTCAAACTCCTCAAATGATAGAGCCTTTCCATATATCGCTAAACTATCACTATTTAGCTCAATTGTAATATCCTCTCTCTCTATCTCTTGAGAAGCCTCTCCACTCTCTGGCAAATTAAGAAGAAGAGCTAACTCCTCTTTTTTAAAAGTTGATGAGACAAGAAAAAATATAAGAAGAATAAAGACAACATCAATAATAGGAGTTAAATCTGGAGTTAATGGTTCTCGTCGTTTCAACTATTTTAGCCTTTCTCGACTCAATTTATTAAGAGATATTTCAACTCTATCAAGAGCAGATATAAGATAGTTGTAGCCAATATAGTTTGGAATAGCGACAATCAATCCACCAACTGTTGTTATCAGAGCTAGAGATATACCCTCAGCAAAAAGTGATGGATCATCAAGTCCGCTTTTTGAGATAGCCTCAAATGAGAATAGAACTCCTATTACTGTTCCAAGAAGTCCAAGAAGTGGAGAGATTGAGGCGATAATTTTTACAGTCTCTAACCCTCTTTCAAGAGATAGAAGTCGGAGAGAGACCTCATCACTAATTAGCTCCCCATTACTATTAACTTCAGATAGTATAGCCTCAACTATCTTCTCTCGATTATAGTATGCAATAGCTATCTGAATAGCTTTCCAAATGATTAGAGATATACCTAGCACATTTAGAACTAGTAGTATCTCCATAATCACTCCACCCTTATCTATATAATCTAATAACTTATCCATAAAAATTCTCCTATCTTAATTTAAACTCAATTGGGACTTTGAAAACAATAGGTTGAGATAGCTCTTTTGGTAAATCTCGCAGAGAGAGTATATTTAGAGTCTTTATAGCTCCTCGACTCAATATTGAGTTTGAAGAGCTAAGAATCTCAATATCTGATATTGAGCCATCTCTTAAGAGTTGAAAACTAACAGTAACAACCCCTTCTACTCCTCGTCTTCTTGCGCCTCTCGGATATTGAAGAGATCTGCTTATCTCTCTCTGAAGATAAGCGATATACTCTCTCTTTATTGCTTCACTATCCACAACAGCTTCAACTCTTTTTGTAGTTTTTGGAGGTGTTGGAGTTGGTTTTTCAACAACCTCTTTTATCTCCTCTTTCGGCTTTTGAACCTCTTGTTCTTTCACCGCTTTGACCACTTCTACCTTTTTCGGTTTTGGCTTTACCACTTTTTTTGGAATCACCCTCTTTTTCTTAGGCTTTTTGATAACTTTTTTTGGCTTCTTCTCTATCTTTTTAGGCATGGGTGGAGGTGGTGGTGGAGCTGGTTCTTTTACAGAGTATTGAGAAAGGGTTACTCTATGTTCGACAACACTCTTTTTAACCACCTTCTGCGGAACAACTCTCTTATGCTCTATATGTAGAAGATAGAGATGTCCAGATGAGACAACAATAAGAATCAGTATAAATAGTATGCTATTTTTTGTTTTTGAGAACATCAATAATTTTAGAAGAGACTCCCCTGTTGAAGTTTTTTTATCTTAAAGCTTCGACGATGAATAGGCGAATAACCAAACTTCTCTATCGCCTCTATATGGGATTGTGACCCATACCCTTTATGACCCTCAAAGCCCCACTCTGGATACTGCTCTCCAAAATCTATCATCTCTCTATCTTTAGAGACTTTTGCAAGAACTGAAGCTGCTGAAATCTCGTCAATTAGATTATCTCCACCAACAACTGTCTCAAGTTGCTCAACTCCAAATTTAGCTTTTCCATCAAAAATATATCTATCAGCTTGTAGGTTTGAGATAATCTCTCGGAGACCTTTTTGCAGAAGAGCTGAAAGACCTATCTCATCAATCTCTTTAGCGGAGGCAGAGAAGATATGATAATTTGAGTTTTTTATAATCTCTGGAAAGAGAGCTTCTCGTTTTTTTGATGTCAATTTTTTAGAGTCTCGAAGACCAGAGACTGGAGATTTAAGAACAACTCCAGCCATAAACAGAGAACCCGCTAGAGTGCCTCGTCCAGCCTCATCAATTCCGCATATTAACATCTACAATTTGTGCTTTGCTCTATCGACTGAAGTCGGAAACCTGCATCTAAATTGTGTTGGCGATACGATTTTCTATACCACCCTTTAGCTTGTTCAACATCACAATGAACACCCTCACCAGCCTCATACATCATTCCTAAATATAGTTGAGCTTCACTATCTCTCTCTTTTGTAGCAAGTTTGAGAAAGAGCTTATATGCCTCCTCAAACTTTCCAGCTTCGTATAGCTCTACTGCTTCTTTCATCACTAAACTCTGATTGTATCGTCTCGGTCAGGACTTGTTGAGACAATAGATATTTTTGTTCCAACAATCTTCTCAATCTCTCTAAGGTAGTTTTGAGCATTCTCTGGAAGCTGATCAAAATCTCTAGCTCCCTCTGTTTTCTCCCAACCATCGAACTCTCGATATATAGGTTTTGCATCTTCAAGATTACTAGGGATATAATCTATCTCTTCTCCATTAACCTCATAAGCGACACACACTTTAATCTTTTCAAATCCATCAAGAACATCAAGTTTCATAATAGAGAGACCATCACAACCGTTAAGACGACTTGCACTCTTTACTGCAACAGCATCAAACCAACCACATCTTCTTGGACGACCAGTTGTTGTTCCAAATTCATGCCCCTGTTCTCTAAGCTTTTCACCATCATCGCCAAAATCTTCTGTTGGGAAAGGTCCATTTCCAACTCTTGTAGCATAGGCCTTAACGATTCCTGTAACTTCACCAATATCTTTTGGATTTAGTCCAGTTCCGATACAAGCTCCCGCAGAGATAGTTGATGATGAGGTAACATAAGGGTAAGTACCATGGTCAATATCTAACATTGTCCCTTGAGCTCCCTCAAGAAGAACTCTCTTGTTATCGTCAAGAGCTTTCCATAGATAGTTAGTTGTATTGATAATATAGCTATTTAACTCTCTTGCATACTCCTCAAGTTTGCCTCGAAGTGAATCCAAATCAAGATTAATATCGAGACTCTTAAAGATCGGTTCATTCTGCTGAAGATACTCTCGTAAATCAGCCTCTAATTTATCAAGGTCTCTTAACATTCCAATCTTAAAACCACTTCTTGCAATCTTGTCACTATATGCTGGACCAATACCTCGTCCAGTTGTTCCAATAGCTTTCTTACCTCGTAGTTTCTCTTTTGCTTGATCAAGAAGAATATGGTGATCAAGAATCATATGAGCTGAGTCACTAATCAGAAGTCGCCCCTCTAGGTTCTCAAACTGTTTCATCTCTTTAATAAGAGCTTCAGGACTAATTACAACACCATTTCCGATAACATTTACAGCTTTCGGGTTTAAAACACCAGATGGGATAAGATGCAGAGCATAGGTTTTACCCTCAACCACAATTGTGTGTCCAGCATTATGTCCACCTTGGTAACGAACAACTATATCGTAGTTTTGGGCAAGGAGATCGACAATCTTACCTTTTCCCTCATCACCCCACTGTATTCCTACAATCAGGTCTGCTCGTTTTCTATCACTTTTCTGTATCATTTAATAAAATATCCATTAATTTTAGTTGAGAAGAAGTTTCTTTTATAGATTATATAGAAAAAAAGTTGTAAAGCAAAAAAATAACGGAATTTTATTTAAGCTACTTTGTAAAGTTTCTCTCTTTTAACTCCATAACTCTCTTTTTGATAGAATTTGCCAAAACCTTTTAAATGGAGAGATTATGCACACATTAGAGATTGGTAAATATAAGTTTAATAGTCGTCTGATTGTTGGAAGTGGGAAATACCCTGATTTTCAGACAACACGAGATGCAACTCTTGCAAGTGGTTCAGAGTTAATTACTGTTGCTGTTCGACGAGTTAATATCACAAACCCAAATGAGGAGAATCTTCTCGACTACTTCAAGGATACAGATATTAAGATTCTTCCAAATAGTGCTGGTTGTTTTACAGCAGAAGAGGCGATATCAACTTTCAGGCTTGTTCGAGAAGCTACTGGAATCGATATTATTAAACTTGAAGTTATTGGAGATGCAAAAAAGACTCTCTATCCAGATGTTATGGAGACTCTCAAGGCTGCTGAAGTTCTATATAAAGATGGATTTACAATAATGGCTTACACAAATGACGATCCAATTATGGCTAAAAAACTTGAAGATGCTGGGGTTCATGCAGTTATGCCTCTTGCTGCTCCTATCGGTTCTGGGCTTGGTATTCAGAATAGATACAATGTAGCTTTTGTTAGAGATGCTGTATCTGTTCCTGTTATTGTCGATGCTGGAGTTGGAACAGCTTCAGATAGTTCTATTGCTATGGAGTTGGGAGCTGATGGTGTTCTCACAAACACAGCAATCGCACAGGCTCAAAACCCTATTCAGATGGCTGAAGCTATGAAATATGCTGTTCAAGCTGGTCGATTGGCTTATCTCTCTGGAAGAATTCCTAAAAAACCTTATGCAACGGCTAGTAGTCCAGTTGATGGGCTGATTCAGTTTTAAGAGTTAGAGTTATTTTTAACTTTTCCCCCGTTTAGATCAGAGATGAGAGACGGGGTTTCCTCTACTTAAAAATTACTGAGATCTGAATCTCCTCTCTATTTTTGCTAAAATTAAAGACTCAAATACATATCTGGAAAGCAGTAACTTAAATGAGCAGAGTTATATTCTTTATTATTACACTTTTATCTATACTAAGCGGAGATGAGAAAGTTGTGTTGCAACTCGACTGGAAACATCAATTTGAATATGTAGGCTACTATATGGCTAAAGAGAAAGGGTTCTATAAAGATGTTGGTCTCGATGTTGAGATTAGAGAGTTTAGCGGAACCGATCCTATTTCAGCACTTTTAGAGTCTGATGAGGTAAATTATGGTTCATATAGTTCTAAAATAATCCTTTCCAAGATGAAGGGTGAGCCATTAGTTCTTTTGGCTAATATCTTTAAAAAATCAGCTCTTGTATTAGTTGCTCAAGATAATATACGAACTCCTATGGACTTCTATGGTAAAAAAATTATGGGAAGCTCTGATCAACTTCGTAATGGTGGATTAGGTACTCTTTTCCAGAGGTTTGGACTCTCTTCAAGTTCATATCAACAGGTAGACCCAACCTTTAGAATTGATGAGTTCAGAGATGGAAAAGTTGATGTGATGACAGCCTATGTCTCAAATGAACTTTTTCATCTAAACCATTCAGGTGTAAAATACAATATTATTGATCCGGCCAACTATGGAATATATATGTATGGGGATTCACTCTTTACGAAAGCCTCAGAACTTGAAGAGAATAGAGAACGAACAGAGAACTTCCGAGTTGCATCTATTCGGGGTTGGAGCTATGCAATTAATAATATTGAAGAGAGTGTAGATACTATTCTTAAGAGATACAATACCCAAAACAAGAGTAGAGAAGCTCTTCTGTTTGAAGCTGAAGAGACAGTAAAAATGGTTATGCCAAAAATATATCCTGTCGGCTCAATTGATAAAAATAGAATTCACTCCATTGCTGATACATTTGTAGAGATAGGTGTTGTTGATAACAACTACTCTCTGAGAGGTCTGCTTCTTGAAGACTTTACAAATCAATCTAAACAATTTACATCTGAAGAGAGAAGATTCTTATCCAGAACCCAGAAGATAACGATGTGTGTCGATCCAGACTGGATGCCTTATGAAAAGATAGAAGATGGCAAACATATAGGTATTGGAGGAGACTATATGAGAGTTGTATCTGATATTATTGGCACTCCTCTTAAACTTGTTATAACAGAGAACTGGAGTGACTCCCTTGATCACTTCTACTCCGGTGAGTGCGATATTCTATCTCTTGTTCGTGAATCTCCATCTCAGAGGGAGTATATGAGTTTTACAGAACCATACTTCTCATTTCCACTAGTGATAGCAACTGATGTTGATGAGCTATTTGTATCAAAAAGAAGTGACCTTGAAGATAAGAGATTAGGAGTTGTAAGCGGATATGCAACTTATGAGGTTTTAACTAAACTATATCCTGAACTTGAAATTGTTGAAGTTAAATCAGTTGAAGAGGGTATGGATATGGTTGTTAATGGTGAGCTGTTTGGGTTTATCGATACTCTACCAACAGTTGGCTATACAATTCAAAGAGGGTATCACTCTCAACTGAAAATTGGTGGAAAACTCTCAAACAACTGGGATTTAAGTATAGGTATAAGAAAAGATATGCCTCTTTTAGCTTCTATTCTCAATAAAGCAGTTCGTGCTATTCCTGAGAGTCAGAAACAGAATATTATTAATCAATGGATATCTGTAAAGTATGAGACCTCATCAAATAGTGATCTAATAGTCAAAATTGTTGTTATCTTCTTAATTATCATATTATTGATAGTAGTTAAGTATTTTGTGACACAAAAATATAACAAGATACTTGAAGCTGAAGTTGAAAAACAACTAGAGGAGTTACGAAAAAAAGATGTTGCACTAATCAATCAGAACAAGTTAGCTTCAATGGGTGAGATGGTTGGTTCAATAGCTCATCAATGGAAACAGCCTCTTAATGTTCTTTCAATGAATATAGAGATGCTTATTGATGACTATGACGATGGTCTTGTAGATGAAGAGTTTATTAATAAGTTCAGAGATGATAATATAGATGTTATTAGATTTATGGTTACAACAATTGATGACTTCCGAAACTTCTTTAGAGTTGAAAAAGAGAAACAGAAGTTTGATGTGAAAGATGCAATAACAAAAATATCAGAGATGCAGAGAGTCTATCTTAAAAAGAGAGATGTTGATCTAATTATCACAGGTGAATCATTCTATACTTTTGGATTTAAAACAGAGTTTCAACAGGTTATTCTCAACCTAATTAATAATGCAAAAGATGAGATGGTTGAAAAAGAGATGCATAACGGAAAAATTGAAGTTGAGATACTTAAAGATGGTTTTGTAAGAGTTCGCGATAATGCTGGAGGTATCCCAGAGGAGATTATTGATCAAATCTTCAATCCATACTTTACAACAAAAGAGGAGGGGAAAGGGACAGGTATAGGTCTCCATATGTCAAGAACAATTATTGAGGAGCATCTTGACGGAAAACTATCAGTTAGAAATGTAGAGAGTGGTGCTGAGTTTCAGATTGAGTTAAAAACTATTTAACTTTTGTTAAAATACATATTAAGAATATTTGGGGTTAATTGTGAAAATTGATAGTCTATTATGGGGTAGTGAAAGTGGTTGGGAGTTTAAGAGTAGAAATATTGATCAACCAGAAGATAGTGATATAGTCTTTGTTTTTGGTTCTGCTAAAGAGATGGTTGATAACCTATATTTTGCCGATTTGAGAAAAATATATCCAAATGCAATTTTTGTTGGTGGAAGTTCAGCAGGAACAATATACCATACTGACTTGATAGATATGGGTGTAGTTGCATCTGCAATCTCTCTTGAGAAGAGTAGAGTGCAACTTGCTGTTGAGCCATTGCACAATATAGAGGAGAGCTTTCAGATAGGGCAGAAACTCTTTGACACTCTATATAGTGATGAGCTAAAACATATAGTCGTTCTCTCTGATACCATCAATATAAATGGCTCTCGATTTGTAGAGGGGCTTAATAGTGGTTCTAAAGGAAAAATACCTATCTCTGGTGGAATATTGGCAGAGGAGACAATGACCTTTGATCATGCCTATGTTATAGCTGATGCTCCGGCAGAGAAACTTCTTGCAATTGGTATCGGATTCTATGGTGATATTGAATCATTTTACGGCTCAGACTCAGGCTGGGACGAGTTTGGAGCAGAGAGGGTTATCACAAAATCTACTGGTAACAGAGTCTATGAGATTGATGGCGAACCAGCTTTAGATCTCTATAAAAAATATCTTGGTGATTTAGCAGATGGACTACCTGCAAGTGGATTAAGGTTTCCTCTAAATATCTGGGAAGATGAAAACTCCCCTCCTGTTATCAGAACTCTTGCTGTTATTGATGAAGATGATAGAAGTCTGACATTTGTTGGAGATGTTCCAGAGGGTTCAAAAGCGAAACTGATGAAGACCAATATCGATGGTCTTATAGATGGTTCTGAAAGTGCGATTGAGATGAGTGGTTTCTCTCCTGCTCAAAAGAGTGGTTACTGTTTAGCTGTAAGCTGTATAGGAAGACGATTAGTTCTTGACCAACTCACAGAAGAGGAGCTATATGTTATTGATGAACATGTTGGAGATGATATTGAGATCACAGGTTTCTACTCTTATGGAGAGATAGCCCCATTCTCGAAAGAGCTAAAGAGTTGCCGTTTCCACAATCAGACGATGACACTCACTGTTCTTCAAGAGAGATAGAGAGATAAAAGGTGCATAGGCTAATAAAGAGGCAGATTAGACGGGTCTGGAGAGATAAAGAGTTAAATGAGCTTCCTGAAGATATTCAAGAGTTTATAGAGTTAATCGATAAAACTTATGATAACTTTGATATTGAGAAGAGACTTCTTGAAAATACTATTAGCATCAATACAGAGGAGTTAAATGCTCTAAATCAGAAAATAGAGATGGACGGTGAGTTAAGACTGAGGGGATTAATTGAACAAGCTCCTTATGGTTTTATCATTATTACAGAGAGTGGTGAAATTTTTGATGTTAATGAGTTTGCTTGTAGTGTTTTAGCCTATGATAAAGATAAGTTTTTAGAATTGAATGCATATCAGCTCTTTGCTCGTTCATCAACCAGTGAGTTTGAGGAGATTAGTCATCAAGTACTTCAAGCTAACCAAAAGCTATCTTTTGATGATACATTTTTAAATTGCGACAATGTTGAAATTCCAGTTGAGATAACAGCGGGAAAGCTTGTTATCAAAAACACTCCCCATATATTGATAATGTTTCAAGATATTATCGAAAGAGTACAAGCAGAGAGGATAAATCAACAGAGACAGAGAGAGATTGAGGTTCTTAACAAGAGTCTTGAGGATAGAGTTCAAGAGGAGGTTATGAAGAACCTTGAAAAAGATCAACTTCTTATTCAGCAGTCTAAAATGGCAGCCATGGGCGATATGATGGGTAATATTGCCCATCAGTGGAGACAGCCTCTAAATACCTTAGCTATCGCTATTCAAGATATTGAAGATGCCTTTCTATTTGACGAGATTGACGAGGAGTACATTCGAGCATTTATCGCTCTCTCAATGGAGAATGTTAGTTATATGTCGAAAACAATTGATGACTTTCGTAACTTCTTCCGACCAAGTAAAACAAAAGAGCGATTTAGACTCAAAGATGCAATTGAGGATATTCTTCAAATCGTAACAGCACAATTAAAAAATAACCGTATAGATATAACACTTGTTGGGGAGAATTATGAAGTTATAGGTTACCCAAATGAGTTTAAACAGGTAATCTTAAATCTAACAAATAATGCTAAAGATGCTATTCTTGACAATAGACAGAGTGGGGCAGGATTGATAAAAATAGAGATCTCAAACTACTCTGATCAGTTTAAGGAAGTCCGTATTACCGATAATGGTGGAGGAGTACCAGAACATCTTATAGATAAGATATTTGAGCCTTATTTTACAACCAAAGAGGGTAATAAAGGGACAGGCATAGGTCTATATATGTCCAAGACAATTATTGAGGAGAATATGAAAGGGGAGCTTCGCTTAGCCAATGTAAAAAACGGTGCTCTCTTTTCAATTTTAGTTCCATTTTAATATGTTAGCATTCATAATTATAAAAAGATGTGGGAGCTAATATTTGCATAGTGAAATTGAAGTATGTCTAAACATTAAGAGTAGTTACATAAATCTATTTGGCGATAGCAACTTAAAGAGCTATAAAAATCTATTTTCAATTAGAAATGAACGAGACTTGGATGAGTTTTGGCTATATATGTCCAGCTTTACTGACTTCCAAAATGGTGACCTCTTTAGTTTTATCAGCTCTCTCTACTTCTTCTTTGACTATCTTAAAAACTCATCAAAAGAGCCTAATATAGAGCTTCAATTTATGATTGAGGAGAGTGAGAATGAGTTTTACTGGACAACCTCATCGCCTAGAATGGTCTCTGCTCTTAAGGGTCAAAATATCTTCTTCTCAGAATTTGAGTTTCGTACATCTGAAAACCTACTCACATTTAAGCTCTCCAAATTTAAGGGACAAGAAGAGGAGCCATCTCATGATAAAACGATCTATACATTTATGCCGAAAGAGGATCTCTTAAAACTTCAAGAGGTTAGTGAACTTCTATCTGTTGAGCTTCTCGATATATCTGAAGCTTACGAATTTAATAAAAATGTTGTTCTTCGACTTATTGATCATATTGGAGCTTTTGTAAAAATTACTAGTCAATATGATGAGATTTTACCAATCTCTGACCAACTTGATGATTTTGTTATCTTTATGAATGTTCATCTTGAAGATATAGCAGATTTTGAGATTGAGGAGATAGAGCTTTTTGAACAGCTATTTTCCCATATGAACCAGTGGCTACTCCTCTCATTTTTTAATGGAATCGATGATATATTAGAGTTCTCTCCGGTTATTGCAGATGACATTAAGATTATCACAAATAAGGCAGTCTCTCGACAAGATATTTAAGCTATAATTAAACTCTATTAGAGAAGAGTTAAAGGAAATAGATATTTGATAATTTATGGAAAACAGCCAGTTCTATATCTACTGGAGAAGAGAAAAGAGCTTATTAAAAAGATCTTTTTAGCAAAAAGAGTAGATGATAAGCTATTTAGGTTAATGTCCGGTATAGAGATTCATAATTTAGATAGTAAAAAAGCTCAGGCTATGGCAAGAGGTGGGAATCACCAAGGATTCTTAGCTGAAATAGAGGATATTCAACTTAAAAATTATCGGGATATTCTTAAGAAGTCTGAATTCATACTTCTTCTTCACTCAATTACAGATGTTGGAAATATTGGTGCAATTATACGAAGTGCATACTCTTTAGGAGTTGATGGAATAGTTGTAACAGGAGTAAATGAGTTAAAGCTTGATGGTGTTGTGAGAAGTAGTGCAGGTGCAATTTTTGATATGGATATAGCTCACTATAAAAATATATATGACCTGCTAAATGAGATGAAACAGCTAAACTACTCAATATATGGAGCAACACTAAATGGTGGTGATGTTCGTGATGAGGTTTTCACTAATAAGAGAGCATTGATTCTTGGAAGTGAGTCTGATGGTCTTCCAAACAGAGTATTAAAGATGCTAGATAAAGAGATAACCATTAAAATGGCTAGAGAGTTTGACTCTCTGAATGTTGGTGTAGCTTCAGCTATTTTAATTGACAGAATGAGATAGAGATGCTCTTTAGATTCGTTCTTCTCACCTATTTTAGCTCAACTCTACTCCTCTCTTCGGTTGTGATGGATAGAGTTCAAGAGTTTGTTGATAGAGATAGCTTTTTGCAGCACTACTCTCTTATCAATAAGCTCTTTGCAAATGAGGATAGATTTATTAATGGTGATAGGGTTGATCAGATTGCCATTATCGAAAGGCTGAAGACAAGCGGGATTCTAAAGCTATATCTTGACCAACCTCAACCAATTGAGATAACTTTTAGTGGAGGTGGTGAACCTATCTTCTTTATGAAGCTTCTGTCTGACTCATTGCAAGAGTTAGGCTATTTTCACTATAAGGTTTTAGAGACATCTCTTAATAGCGATGGACTTTCATGGAAGATAGAGTTTGTATCAGATTACCTTTTAGATCCTATTCTTCTATATGAATCACTTTCTCGTAAAGGGTGTCAAATTGTTGATATCGAGAGAATCAGTCTTGTTCGATGGAGCTATAAAGTTGATATTGGAGAGGCATATTTAAATGTCCAGCCTTTAACTGTTGGAGAGAAAGTAAAGCTAAAAACTCCAGTCTTTGACTACTGGTTTCAAGTTGATGGTGGAAAGGTGATAGAGTTTATAAGTATCGCCAACAACTGGCATCCATATATTACATTCTACGATAGCAGACTCAATATTATCAATATATTTAAAAAAGATTATAAACGAATGAAGCTACGACTGAAAATTCCAAATGGTGCTAAGTATATTAAAGTAACAGATATTTATCTTCTTAACAATATTAAAAATGGATTGAGAGTATCTTTAGAGTAGTGACAGGCAGAGAGAGAAGCCAAAAATCCTTAAAGTCACCTCTCTCTCTTTTCAGTGAAGTACCCCGCCGTAAACGGCGAGGCTTCCTAGAAACTCCAGACTATTGTCCAGATATTATCAAGGCTTAGAC
>JAMJTX010000097.1 GCA_024281215.1 Candidatus Thiovulum karukerense
GCTGATGAAAACCAAATCTTTTCCCATGGGCAGGTTCAGTCTAGGAAGCCTCGCCGTTTACGGCGGGGTACTTCACTTACCTCATATCTTTAATGTTAATTATAGGTTTTAAGAAGATTGTATTGTATCTATTTTCATCTTTCTTTTCTACAATAGGCTTATCTACTTTAACCTCTACTACATCAGCTGGTGCAACAGAGCTGTTGGGACTGCTTCGTCTATCAGGTTCAAAACTCTCTTTTGGTTGTGGAGGATTGTTAGCCTCTGTTGTGAGATTTTCAGGCTCTCTGCTAATCTCTTCAGTTCTAGTTGAATTAGTATCATCTTTAACAGAAACCTTAACAGTTTCAACCGAGCTATTTAACTCCTCACTATAACTACTATTTCTATCTAAAGTCTCATTGCTAGTTGATATATTGGAGTCAATTACATTTGAATTGTCTGCTTCAAGAGAGTTGTTGCTATCCTCCTCTTTTGTCTTCCCTATTTCCTCTTCAACCTCTTGAGGTGGTGTCTCAACTTCAGGTAATTTAGTAGGTTTGCTGTAATCTATCTTTTCACTTTTAGCCTGAATATTATCAACTTCCACCATATCTTTAAATAGCCCTGCCGGTATTTTTGAGAACTCTTTTGTAATTTTATCTTTTGATATAGGTTCAAAAAGATTGAAACTACCCCAACTCTCATCAATATCAATTTGCTCTTTCTTTATCTTTCCTCTCTCAACATATTTTGATTCAATAGGCTTAAGTTGAAGTGGCTCAACTTTGATTGGCTCTGTAATATTTTTCTCAATAACAACTTCTTCTCGCTTTTTTGGAGCTTTTGCAATAACTTTCGATGTGTTAATATCTTCAAAAAGTGCAAACTGATTCCAACTCTCAAGAATCGATAGGTTATCATCACTAGTTTGGATTAAAGCTGTCTCTTCTTGAGCTGTCACTCTCTGTTGAGATAGTGGTTCAATATATGGTTTTGATATAGCCTCTTCAAGAGGATTATCACTGTTCATAATCTCACTATCAACAAAAAAATCATCATCAACAGTGATAGAGGTTGGTGATATCATCTCAATAGGGGCTAATGGTTCAGTTTTATTTTTCTCAACCTCATCAAAAAAGTCCATAGGGAAGTCCTCCTCTACAACTGCTGGTCTATCTAAAGAGATGTTCAACTCTGGAAGCTCACTCTCAATTAACTCATCAATAATGACATCTTCTATATACTCTTTAATTCTGCTGTTTGGAGTGAGATTCTCATCAAAGATATAGAAGCCGTCCCAACTATCTTCATTGCTATCACTCTGCTCAATCACTTCATCTATATTCTCATCAATAATAGAACTATTTATCTCTATAAAAGAGTGTAGGTTTTGTTGTGAATCACTCTTATTTATTTCATCAGACAACACATCTCTGCTCTCTTCTTCAATAATAAAACTATCTTCAACACTAAATATATTTGATAGTACTTCACTGTTGTTTATCTCATCTGAAACAACTTCTTGGCTCTCTTCTTCGATAATCACAAAGTTTTCTTCCACAATAAACCTTGAATTAGTTACGGGAGATGAGCTGTTCTCTTCTTTAGATAGTTTATTCTCAAATCTTTTGCTGTCCTCTGTAATGGTACGATTACCTTCTAGCAGAAACTGAGGAGGTTTTATAAGAGGTTCTCGCAGTTTTTTTAGCTCTTTTCGAGACTCTTCAATCAACTCTCTTTTTGCCACAACTTCAAAAATAGGGTGCTTTTTCTCGATTATCTCATTTTTTGGTTCTCGTATGGATTGATTGGATTCTCTATCCCCTCTCTCATATGTTTCACCCCAATGATCTATCACCTTACGATTTTCTGGAGGAATCTCTAAGACATAAGCAATACTCTCTTCTTCTATTGTCCCTTTGTTAGGTTCTGTAATACTCTTTTCACTATCTGGAGTCTCTTTTTCATAATATTTTCCCCAGTAGTCAATAATCTTTCTATTATCTGCATAGAGTTCTAAAATATAGACTATCTTCTCCTCTGGTCCATCTTCAAGCTCATCAACTATATCATTCTGACTCATCTCTTCAAAGCTATTCTCTTTATAATCAAGTAGAATATAGTCATTAAAGTCTATCTCTCTCTCAAGTTCTGGAGTTGAGAAGTTCCCCTCTTCGATAATCTCTTGAGGCTCAACAGCTTCTATAAAAGTTAAATTTGTCTCATTACTGTCTGATGAGGTGGTGATAGTTAAATTCGTTTCTATTTTATGGGACTCTTTTACAAACTCCTCTTTTGTATTGATAGCTTCAATCAACATACTCCAACTATCTTCTAGCCACTCAGTGGAGATATTCATATCTGGTATATCAAACTCAATTTCAGAAAGATCAATATTTTTAAGTTTCTGATATCCAAAGTAGCCACTGCCCCCTAAAGCAATGGAGGCAACAATATATATAAAGATTTTACTTTTGAATATTTGAACTGGATTAAACTTTAGAATCTTGAGTTTTTGCAATTTTAGTGATGGAAGTTTTTCTCTCAGTGAAGTGAAGTATGAAGAGACTCCTATATTATGGCTTTTTTGATACTTTTTACACTTTAACTCTAGTTGAAATAGTCTATTCTTGTCCATCTAAAAACTCACAATCAATTGCAGACATAATAACAATGCAATCATTCATACTTTTAAACTTATCGAGACTCTCTTGATGAGCCAATATCAGAATCTCAAATGTTTTATCAACCAACTTTATCACTTTTGAGATATTGCCATCTGTTACTTCATGTACAAATTGATACTCTCTTGAGAGAGCTGTCTGCTCAGGCTCAGACTCACTTAACAGGAGTTCTAAAAACTCCTCTGTCTCATCTTCTGTTAATCCACCAATCTCAAGACGACTCTTTGAGTCAAAAAACTCAACTCTCTGAGCTGATAACTTATTTGCAACTTCAATAGAGGTAACAAAGATAACCTTTAAACCATCAAGCTCTTTTACAACATCACCAAGCTCATAAATGATAGATGACTGTTCAATATCTATACCATCAATAATAATTGTATGAGACATCTTTTTAAAAGCATCATTAACTCTAATTCGTACCTCATCTAGTTTAACATTCTGGGAGAACTTCTTATTACGAAGTTGCATATATATCTCTTCCAGAAACTCTCTCTCATTGGCAGGTGGTTTTTTAAGAAAGAAGATATCATCTTTAATCTCTGCAACTACATCTTTAACGATTCGGCTCTTGCCAGAACCATCTTCTCCTGTAAAAATATATATACCTCTGTCATTTGAGTAGAACATCTCTGCCAAACTATCTTTTATATCGCTAATTGAGTTTGGTAGAAATAGTGCAGGATTTAAAAAGCTCTTCTTTACATTTTGGAGAGTCTCCAGAGTTGATGACAAAACTTAGCTCCTTTTAAAACTTATATCGAAATGATGTTGTCTGTGCAAAATCATACTTCTCAACACTATCAATAGGGTGTGAATCGTGATCGTACGATAGTAGAAAAATGAGAGAGAAATTCTTTGTAATATCATTTTCAAATTTGAACGATTGTACAAGATCAAAATCATTTACTTTATCGACCCGAGGTTGATAGTATGCTACATAACTTATTGATGTCTGCTCAGTTATATTGTGTTTCACATTTAAATATAGATTAGCTCTAACATAGTTTGTACTCTCTGTCTTATCCAGATATGTCTCACGAACAAACATTGGTCCAGCACCTAAAAAGAAGTGGTATTTCTTCATCGGTTTAAACCTGAGACCAGCTCCTAGAAGTCCTCTAAAGTCAAGAAGTTGGAACTCATTATGATCTATCTGTCCAAAATACTCCCAATCCACTCTACCAAACTTCTTTGAACTCGGTAGAAGTTTTCTCACATTTCTAAGATGGAGGTATGAGTAGTTTGCTGTTGTAACATTTTGACTCTGTTCAATTGTATAGTAAGCATTAAGTAACCAAATGTCAGCATTATTAAACTTCTGCATATTTCCTGCTAGAGAGTATCTCTCAAGTTCGCTATTTCCTCTTGCGGAGTTAAATGCAACATTGAGAGAGCCATAAACACCAACCTCTTTCTCACCAACCTCTAAAATATTGATAGGTGTAATACTATATAGGTGTAGTGGTAACACCATTACAAATAGTAAATATAACCTCTTTAACAATCTACTGCCCCCTTGCAAATTCCCTTAGTTCAGACTCAAATCTTCCTAACTCACTCTCAAAATTCAAGAGGGATTGATACTCTCCGCTCTGACTAAGCTTTTTCCGAATTTTATCAGCTTCTACAAGCTTCTCCATTCGTAGATATCTACTAATTGTTGCTCGGAAGTCATCATCACTTCTATTTTTGAGTCCAGCAATAAGAGTTACTCCTTGTGCATTAATAACTCTATCAGCAATAACAGTTGCAATAATTTCACGATATAGTGGGTGTTGAAGAATCTCATTACGATACTCCTGTACTATATGTGGAAAGTATTCAAGTAGAAACTCTGAAGCAAAATATGATGAGAGAAGATTATCTTCAGAGTGATCCATTACAAGAATTTTCTGAGTCAGTATCTTCGAGTAAGAGAATAAGAAAGCTATATTTGGTCTCGATAGTTGAAAATTTTCTCTTTCTGAAATAGCAAAATGGTCTCTCTTAAATTGAGGTAGTCTCTCTTCAAGTATATCAACAACCGTTGAGAACTCACTAAGACTATTTTTCGCTCGTTCTTCATCAAGAGATAGACCTAGAGCCTGATTGTAGTTTGATTGAAGAACTAACTCAACAACCTCATCAGTTGCCATCTTTAGCATTTTTCTTCTCTCATCCTTAGAGATATTTAGTGTTTTTAATAGAATCTTAAGATTTACCTCGTGGTCAGAGATATTTACCCCTGCTGAGTTATCAATACCATCAAGATTGATCTTCCCACCTTTAAGAGAGTATTCAACTCTAGCTTTCTGTGTAAAGCCCAAGTTACCACCTTCACAAACTGCAAAAGCTCGTAAGTTCTTTGCATCAACTCTAACAGAGCTGTTGCCTCGGTCTCCAACTTCATCATTTGTCTCATCTGAAGATTTAACATAAGTACCTACACCACCATTAAATAGAAGATCAACTTTTGCTGTTAGCATCTTCTGAATCAACTCATCGCCAGTTAGACTATCATCTTCTATACTAAAAAGAGTTTTCATCTCTTGGGATATCTGAATATGTCCAGCTTTTCGCTCAAAGACTCCCCCACCTTTTGAGATAAGCTCTTTACGATATTGAGACCATGAACCATTGTCTGAAAAGAATAGTCTTCGTCTCTCTCCGTATGAAGTTTCAGGATCTGGATCTGGATCGATAAATATCTCTTTATGACTAATTGCCCCAACTAACTTGAACTTTTTACTAAGTAGAATACCGTTTCCAAAAACATCTCCATTCATAGAGCCTATTCCGACGACAGATATACTCTCTTTGTAGAAATCTACACCTTTTTCAATAAAGAATCGCTCTGTTGATACAAAAGAGCCTTTTGCCGTTATTCCTAAATCTTTGTGACTATAACCATTACTACCACCACTCGCAAAAGCATCTCCGAGCCAGAAGTTACGATAGATTGCTATCTGGTTTGCAACATCACTCATTTGAGCAGTTCCCTTATCTGCTGCAACAACAAAATATGTATCTCCACTATCATAGGCTATAACACTTGGATTATGAACAGCTTCACCATCTTCTGTTCGGTTATCAACCAGATCTAAAAGGTTATGTATAAATTTGGAGTAAAAGTCTGCAAACATAGGTTTTGTAATACAATCTTTCTCTTTTGCTATGATAAATCCACCTTTTGCTCCAGCTGGAACAATAATAGAGTTTTTACCATCTTGAGTGATCATTAAAGAGCGAATCTCCTCCCTAAAATCATCTCTCTCACTCCATCTAAGACCACCTCGGCTAACATGGGTCATTCTAAGATGAGTTCCCATAAATTCAGGGTGATAGACAAATATCTCATAATTTGGTTGAAGCCCTTTAATGAGGTGTTTAAAATTTTTCAACTCAACCTTAAAAGCTATTGACTCTTTATCGAGAAAGTAGTTAGTTCGTACTATGTTTTTAAAGAGAGCAATAATAATTGTGGATAGCTCACCATGTTGAAACCTATCAAGTTCAGCCTCAAGAGAGAGAAGTCTCTCCTCTCTCTCATTGTGAGAGACAAGTGGAGAGAACTTTGTTAAGAAGTAGTTCTTAAGAGTTAATGACATATCAGAGTGAATAGTAAACATATTTGTAACGATATTAAGATCTGTCTCTGGAAGAAGTTGGTTAATATACTCACTTACCCCTCGGAAGAGCATAACCTCTTTTACTAGAAAATCTAGCTCATCACTTAACTTACATAATACACAAGTTTCACTGTTAAAATAGTTATTCATCGGTCGTTAGACTCCGTTGATTTGAAGAATTACACCTATTATATCAGAGTTTAATAACATTAAAATGTCGCATAATATCTTTCATGAAAATAGCTCTCTGAAATCACTCTCCGAAAATCTTAGTCCTTTATAATTTTGGTAAATAGTAAAATATCATTTACATAGAGCTGTTAATTGAGCAAAAGTAAAATTAGATAAATGAGTATAGATATGAAAAAAGCTGTAATATTTGGGGGGAGCGGATTTCTTGGAAGTTATGTTGCTGATGAGCTAACAAGACGAGGTTATAGAGTCGTTATTGCTGATATGCAACCATCAAAATATCTTCAAGAGTCTCAAGAGTTCATAGAGGTTAATATATTAGACACCTCATCGGTTGAGAGTGTTGTAGAAGATGCAAGTTATGTCTATAACTTTGTGGCAATTGCTAATCTTGATGATGCAATTCATAAGCCAATAGATACAATGAGTATTAATGTAATGGGGAATATGAATATTCTTGAGGCTTGTCGAAATAATAGAACAGTTGAAAGATTTGTATATGCATCAAGTGCCTATGCTCTTTCAGAAGATGGTTCATTCTATGGAATCTCCAAACGGAGTAGTGAAAAGATTATAGAGGAGTACTATAAGAGATATGGTTTGAAATATACCATTATTCGTTACGGTTCAATCTATGGTGAGCGAGAGAGTCATAATAACTATATATACAACCTCGTTACTCAAGCTGTCACAACTGGTAGATTAGAGTATAAGGGTGATGGTGAAGATATTCGGGAATATATCCATGCTGCGGATAGTGCAAAACTCTCTGTTGATATTCTCGAGAGTGAAGAGTTTGAGAATGAACATATTATTCTAACTGGAATAGAGAAGTTAAAACGGATTGAGCTTCTAACAATGATAAATGAGATTATGGGAAATAGACTTGAGATTATAAATACAGATAGAGAACATTTTGGACACTATAAGATAACCCCTTATGCATTCCATCCAACAGTTGCAAAGAAGCTTGTTGCAAATCCATTTATGGATTTAGGGCAGGGGCTTCTTGAAGTGATTAGAACAGTTAGTGAAGATGAGTCATGAGATACCTCTCATATATTTTAGATAGGGAGACTCCAACCTATGGAGATAGAAATAGATTTGAGATAGAGAAGAGAAGCTCTATTGCTCGTGGGGACATAGCGAATGACTCCTATATCTCGACAACAGTCCATATTGGAACTCATATTGATATGCCTTTTCATTTTCATCAAAATGGAGAGACAGTAGAAGATTTTCCAGCAGATTTCTGGTTTTTTGAAAATCCTATTTTTATTGAGATAGAACCAAAGTCTCTATTAATCTTTGATGAGGTGGTTGAACAGTTAGAGAGAATAGATAACTCAAAAGCTGATATTCTGATTGTAAAGACAGGTATCTGTTACAGAAGAGAGAGTGAAGAGTTCTGGAGTAGAAACTACGGTTTTTCAGCTAAGTTATACGACTATCTTGTTGAAAATTTTCCATACATTCGAGTAATTGGTTTTGATTCAATCTCTATCTCAAGTTTTCAAAATAGATTAGAGGGGCGAGAGGCTCACAAAAGATTCTTAAATCCAGAAAAGCCTATTCTGATTCTTGAAGATATGGATTTAAGAGGACTCAATAGTCTCAGAAAAGTAATTGTTGCACCAACTCGCATAGGAGAGAGTGATGGTCTCCCATGCACAGTTTTTGGAGAGGTTTAAGGTTGATTAACCTGTAATAATCGATTTTGAAAAATCTGTTGTCCATTGAAAAGATGTTGGAATAAATCTGACAATTGAGCCACTCTCAATTTTTTCAGCACTCTTTTCAAGGATAATAAACCCATTGCTCTCAATAAGTGGTTTAACCATTCCAGGAGATCTTTTTTGGAGAGGTCGAAATACTGAACCATCAAAAAAGCCTAAAACAACTGTTCTTTTACCGCTTTTGACTTTTAAATCTTCCAAGATTTCACACTCAATTACATCGATTCTATGTTTTAACTCTCCAGCAAGAGAGAGTATAGTCGCTTTGCCAAATATCTCAAAATTAATCAATCCAGCTGATGGGTTACCAGGTAAATTTAGGACTGCCGTATTTCCAATTTTGCCAAATGTTGTTGGCTTACCAGGTTTTATATCAACTCCCTCAAATATCGCTTCAAAACCTAAGTGTTGAAAACTCTCTTTTGTAAAGTCAGCTTCCCCGACACTTACACCTCCAGATGTGATTATAAAATCAGCATGAAGACTCTCTGATATAGCTCTAATAATAGCTATTTTACTATCTGTTGCTATGTTGATAAATGAGACATCAGCTCCCCAACTCTCACTTTTTGCAATAATCATTGGAGAGTTTGTATTGTATATCTGATGATTCTTAATCTCCTCATAGTGCATCTTTAACTCTTTTCCAGTGGCAAAGACAACAACTCTTGGTTTCTTATATACCTCTATATGGCTGATACCTTGCGATGCCAAGATACCTATTCTGTATGGATTTAGCCTTTCACCTTTTTTTATAAGGGTCTCATCAACTGCTATATCTTCCCCCATCTTTCTAATGTGTTTATATGGTTGAATAGAGTTTGGAAGTTGAATAGCTTCATTCACAGGTTCAGCAATCTCCTCAAAAGGGATAATTGAGCCAACCCCTTTTGGAATCTTTGCACCTGTCATAATTTTTACACAGTGGTTAGCCGGTAGAACCTCATCATCAGATACACTATCTCCAGCAAAAACTGTTTTCCATATCTTAACCTCTTTTCCCACATCTATTACAGAGACTCCATAACCGTCCATTGCAGAGTTGTCAAAGTTTGGTAGAGGATATTTTGCAAATATATCTCTTCCAATAACTCTGTTTAGGCTATTCTCAATAGGAATTAGTTCAATATTAACTGGTGTTAAACTCTCATATATTTTTTCAAGAGCATCTTCAATTGATGTGGTCAAGGTAATCCTTTCGTATTATTTAATTATAGAGTAGAGAAGTTAATCTCTTCTGTTATCCATTTTATAGACATATGCAAGAAGTTCTGCAACAGCTTGAAAAAACTCATCTGGAATAAATCCATCAACTTCAACTGCTTTGTATAATCCTCTTGCTAATGGTGGATTTGGAACGATTCGTATCTTATGCTCAGCAGCAATCTTTCTAATCTGGAAAGCCATATGATCAACACCTTTAGCTACAACTCGTGGAATATGATCTTTCTCTTTATCATAGCGAAGAGCAACTGAATAGTGAGTTGGATTGGTGATAACAACATCGGCAGTTGGAATATCTGACATCATTCTCTGTTGAGACATCTGCATCTGTATCTGCCGAATCTTCTGTTTAATTAGAGGGTCTCCCTCCATATTCTTATACTCATCTTTAACCTCTTGTTTGCTCATTTTTAGTTTATCAAAATACTGTTTTCGTACTATTAACAGATCAATAACAGCAAAGACAAATGTAACAAGAAGCATAGTAAAAGCGATAATAATTACTTTCTCCATTAGCCACTCCATCTGCTGAAAAAGAGGAAACATTACAACTGTTGGTAACTCCTGAATAAACATAGCAAATAGCCAAAACCCAACTCCAAGAGTTACCATAGATTTCATAGTAATTTTCAAACCCTCTATCGCTTTTTTAAGAGAGAAGAGATTTCCTAGCCCCTTAATCGGATCAAGCTTCTTTAGGTCTGGTTCTAGTGGCTTTGTAGTAAATATAAAACCAAATTGAGCAACTGCTCCAAGAACCCCTGCAATTGCAACAGGAACAGCAAAAAGAACAGCAGTTAAGAGAAATGCCTTAATAACAGATATCGCTAGTTGAAGAATGTTTTCACGATTTAAGTCGTAATGATTTATTTGCAGAATATGTTGAAAAAGTTTAAAGAACTCTTCACGAACAAAAAACAGAAGAGCAATAAGGGTAAGTGATGCAACAAAGAGGGTGAAGAGTCCAGACATATCCTGACTCTTAGGAACATTTCCCTCTTTTCGGGCATCCTCAATTTTTTTGGGGGTGGCTTCCTCCGTCTTCTCTTGGTCGTCAGCCATTTAAAAATTGATTAGATTTGTCTTACATTAAATACAGCAAGAAGATTCAGCTCATTTAATAGATCGTAAAGATGCTTGTTTCCAACTTGAACAGTTAGAGATACACCGTCTTTTTTGATAACTTTTAAGAAGATACCAATTACAGAAGATGTAATAGAGATTGAATCAACAATTTTGATTGTAACAGAGTCGTTACCATTTGCGATTGTAGATTGTAAATGTCCTTGAATCTCTGTGTAGTCAGAAACACTCTTAATATTACCCTCTATAGTAATTAAGCTATCATCTCTAGTGATTTTCATAAAATCTTCCTTTTGTGAAATTAAATAATTTTTTTGCCAAACAGCACACTGTTACCAACTTCATTGTACATTATGAAGTCAAAGTCGTTATCACTCATAGCGATACCCCTACCGTGAAAAAGTTCTGTATCTTTAATCAGTAGAGCTTTTAGGATATTGGTATCGAAACCCTTACCTTCATCTTGGATGTTTGCTACTAACATGCCGTTGATTAGATAGTATTGTATCATAATATTTTTATCTTTATGATTAGGTTCTGTTGATAGTAAGTGGTCTGTATATTCACCACTCTCCATCAATCTCTGCTTGAAATTTGAACCTATTCCAAGATTTCCATGCTCATAAGCATTCATGATTAATTCAGTAAAACCAGACTCTAGTTTCATCTTTTCAACAATGCCCATCTCAAACTCGTCAAGAATAGATGTAAAGTCCTCTAAAGCCTCATCAACCGCTTTCATAGTGGTTTCATACTGGAACTCTTTTAGTCGATGTTGAGCCAAGTCAAGCTTCTCAAAATAGAGAAGAGTTGTATCATCTTCCTGCTCTTTTACTCGACTTGCAAAGAGTTTCATAAACTCACTTTTTGAAGCAGAGTTTTTAAAATCTTCATTTACATAGTTGAGGTATTGTACATCATCATGAGTTGTATTCTCTGTTAAACCATCGCTATATAACATCACTTTCGATATATCACTTGTATCAAATTTAGTCATTCTAAAGTCATCAGAGTATGCTGTAATTGGTAAGTTTGTAGTGCTAAGTTTCTCAACTTCACCTGTACTATTCTTAAGACCAATAACTGGAGGCATAGAGAAGTTTGCAATCTCCATTCTATCTTCACTAACATCAAACATTCCAAAGAGTGCAGAGATAATCTCATCTTCAAGAAGTTCAAAACGGATAAAGTCTATATATGCCTCAATAAGTTTCTCCAGATTGAAATCCTCTTTATTTTTATCAAAATAGTAGTTGATAAAAGATGTTGAGACAAGTGTTGAGACAGATGCAGAGATACCTTTACCCATAGCATCAATAATAAAGAAGAATAGTTTATGGCTATTTCCATTTTGAAAACTGTGTATCGAGTAAGTATCCCCTGAAAGAATATCCTTCGGTTTATAGTAGTGATCAATAAGAACATGAAGCTCATCTTTAACATCAACTCGTCTTTTATAGAGGTCGTTTTTGATAATGTTGAGTTGCTTCTTAAATGCCTCAGCCTCTTGAAAGTTTGAGTATGAGTTCTTGTACTTTAAAATCTCTAACTCTTGCTCTCTGTTTTTCTGAGTAAGTTCATTAACAATTACTTTCTGAATAGCATTTTCAACAGCATTGATAATATCATCGTATCGAATTGGCTTTTCAATAAAGTTTGTAACATTGAGGTTAATTGCATCAATCAGATCATCTTGCTCTTTTGTTGCTGTAACAAGGATAATAGGAATTTTGGAGTCACTCTTTCTTATCTCTCGAATCATATCAATACCATTCATTACAGGCATCGATTGATCTGTCAAGATGAGGTCTATCTTATTGTCACTATTGTTAAATATCTCAAGGGCTTCATCACCATCTGAAGCTTCATAGACACTCTTGAACAGAGTGTCAAAGAAGAAGTGATACATCTGACGAATATCAGATGCATCATCGACAAAAAGAAGTGAGAGACTTTGAGTATATTGCTTAAGCTCCTCAATATTATTACTCATTAACTCTTTTTGCCCCTATTTAGATTTTAAACTTATTCAGCTCTGTATTTAACTCTTCTGAGTTTTTAGCGAGTGAATTTGAGATTTCATGAGTGCTTTGAGCAAGATCTTTATTCTGTTGAGAGAGAGTTAGAACCTCATTCATCGTATCAATTAGCTCACGAATTTTTGTTGCCACATAAGTGTTTTTAGAGACAAGTTGTCGAGATGTTTTAAGTGATCCTCGAAGTCTTGTACCTGTATCCTTAGCCTCAGTAATAAGTACACCTGTGTTGTCAGAGATTTTTCTATTCTCTTCAGATGTTCTATCAGTCTCTGTTGATATCTCTGTGATACTTTGAGTAATAACATTTGTTGTAGCAGAGATTTCAGCAAGAGATTTTTGAGTTCTCTCAGCAAGTTTTCTAATCTCATCAGCAACAACCGCAAACCCTTTACCATGCTCACCAGCTCTACTAGCTTCAATTGCAGCATTAAGCGCAAGAAGGTTTGTCTGGTCAGCAATATCTCCAATGATCGTAAGAACATTTCGAATCTCTGTTGCCTGTTCAGTAAGTGAATCAACCTTACCTCGTAGATCACTCTGGATAACTGCACCCTCTTCGATTAATTCGACAACAAGGTTAAGTTTTCTTGCAAAGTTCTCAAGAGTAAGTTGAGCAATACTAAGATCTTCAGTTGTTGTAACAGCCATCTCTTCAATAATATCAAGACTAACTCCAATATCAGCCGTCAGCTCACTAACAGTCTCAATATTTGCTCTCTCTGCATTAACATTGATAGAGAGTTTTTTCGAGTTATCTCGTAACAACATACTTGAATCAAAAGCTTGGTTTCCAACAATGATAGATTTAGTAACACTAATCTTGAACCCTTTAATCATTCTATTGAACGACTCAATAATGTCACCAACCTCATCGTTATTAAATGCTTCAACATCATTTGATAAGTCTTTAGTTGTTGTGATATTATCAATCTGTTGGCTACCAATTCTTAACGAGAATACAATATTCTTAGAGACTAAGAAGATCATTAGCGAAACAAAGATAGATAGTGAAATATCAGCAATAATACTTGGAATTGAGTCATCAATAGTTTTAATTCTCAACTCTTCAAGTTTATATAAACTCATCTGATAGAGATAGCCATCGATATCTTTTAGAAGAGTAATTTTAGATGAGATAGCATGGAACCAATCATTTGGATGGATTCCAAAATCCCCCTCTTTATTTTTAACAATAGCGATATCTCTCATCTTCTGAACATCTAAAACCATTGGATTTGTATCAACAGAGATATTATAGAAATCGATAGAGTCTTTGTCAGCAATTGCAAGGAATGAATTTAAGAAAGCATCTTGCTCTGCCACAAGAGATAAGAACTTCTCATACTGCCCTTTAGCAAATTTATCTTGAAGGAAAACATTTGTCATTACAGCCCGTTCAATAGCCGATTTCTCTTTTATTTGAAGGAAGTTGTAGTAAGCAGAAAGTGTTTTTGCAATATCGCCATTATCACTAACTTTTGCAGATATAGAGATTATATTTAATAATGCTTCATTTAAATTTGTATAGTATCCAACAGCATCATCAACAGAGATTGCTATCTGCTCAATCTTATTTCTCATATTGCTTAAGCTTTTTACAGCTCGTTTATAGACCTCTATCTTATCAGATAACTCTGTTGGATAGTTTGTTAAGTTGATATACTCAATTGAACGGTGAAGTTTCTTAATTTGAGCATCACTCTCTTTTCTTTTTTGAGACAGGTGTTCAATAAACTTATTACCTTTTGAACTCAGGTAACCAGCACTAATTCCCCTCTCTCTCTGAAGTTCATCAACTGCTAAACTGATTTCAATTGATAACTCTGTAATAACCCTAAGGTTCTCTAAGTAGCTGTTCTTCTCGTATATATGTTTAATCTCTTTGACTGCATTCATTACACCCCAGAGGATAGTAAACATAAATACTATATACAGTTTCTGCTTGATGGTAAACATCTGACCTCCTAAAAAATTGGTTTTTTATTATACCTTTTCAAATAAAAAACCTTATTGAAGCGAAACCAAAAAGTCCATTCACTTTTTTTAATTCATTCAGCTCAATCTCAGATTGAACTCCGCCAAGAGCAAAGATTCTTAGATTCGGAAACATCTTTACAACAGTTTCAAGTTGAACTATACCGACAGGTAAACCTTTATTTGGTGTTTCAAATATAGGACTGTATGTAACAGCATCAACTCCACTTTGAACCGCCATCTCTATATCTTCAATAGAGTGACAACTGATAATTGTGAAGAGATTCAGAAGCTTAGCCTCTTTAATCTTGTCAAATTGTGTAGAAGTTAAATGAACTCCAAAGGCACTCAACTCGTGAGCTAAATGGATATCTTGGTGAATAAGAAACCTCTCAATTCCTCTTCCCTTTAAAACATCTGAAAATATTTTAGCAAATTTTCTATAATTTAAACTTTTTTTATCGCGATATAGGATAAAGTCAAAATCTTTAGCCTCTTCTATACTCTTCTGAAATCTATCTGGAGACTCTCCATAATAGTCTGGATCGGTGATTAGGTATCTCTGAAGAGTCATCGTTTCTCTATAACAGCTGTTCGAGAAATAAGATCATGTAATGCTCTTCTATCTTTTCTAAAGAGAGGAATAAAAAATCCTATTAGAGTAATCATCGATAGAAAATATGCTGTGAATCTTATGACTAATTGAAGTAAAGATGCATCACTTAAGGTTTTAGCATCAACAATCTCAATCCCAAAAGCTTTTTTACCAGGAGTCTGTCTGCTAACTCTCCAAAATGCAACTGTTACAACCATATAGGCAAACATCTGAAAATTACCAGCATTCTGATTCAGCTCAGGATCTTTCAGAGCATCATAACCAAAGATAAACCCTGTAATAATTGTGATTGGAGCAAGAAGAAGAAAGCTATCCATAACAATTGCAAATGCCCTTGCTCGGAACTCACCATAAATAACTTCTGGCTGAATCTCCTTTTTTTCTATCTGTTTTCGTTTTTTAGCATCTCTCCACTTCAAAAACTGCTTCTCTCCTTTTACGAAATAGAGACAATTTTAACACTTTTTTAATTTTTGAGTTAAAGCAGAAATATTTTGGTGAATAGAGTGATGTGTAACAATAACTGAACTCATAAAAGTTTAGTCATACTGACTCAACTATTTTAATATTCTTTTAAGAAACTCTTCTCTATTATTCCATAGAAAATTTTTTAAAGGATGTTATATGAATTTTACCCCAATTGATGACAGAATTTTAGTAAAACGAGAAGAGGAAGCTACAAAAACAGCTTCAGGAATCTATATTCCAGATAGTGCAAAAGAGAAACCACAGAGAGGCGAAGTTTTAGCAGTCTCAAAAAAGGCTTCTGAAGATATTTCAGTTGGTGATACTGTTGTATTTGAGAAGTTTGGAGCTAGAGAGCTGGTTCTTGATGGTGAGGACTATATTGTTCTAAAGATTGAAGATATTTTAGGTGTAATTAAGAAGTAAGGAGATAAATATGGCAAAAGAGATACATTTTTCAAACGATGCAAGAAAGAGTCTATTTGACGGAGTTACAAAATTAGCTGATGCTGTTAAAGTAACAATGGGACCAAGAGGACGAAATGTTCTTATCGAAAAAAGTTTTGGTGCTCCAAGTATCACAAAAGATGGTGTTTCCGTAGCAAGAGAGATTGAGCTTGAGAACAAAATCGAAAATATGGGAGCTCAACTTGTAAAAGAGGTGGCTTCAAATACAGCTGATGAGGCTGGTGATGGAACAACAACAGCTACTGTTCTTGCTCACTCAATCTTTAAAGAGGGTCTCCGAAACATCACAGCTGGAGCAAACCCTATTGAAGTTAAGAGAGGAATGGATAAGGCAGCAGAGGCTATTATCGCTGAACTTAAAGCTATCTCAAAAGAGGTTACAGATCATAAATCTATTGAGCAGGTTGCAACAATCTCAGCTAACTCTGATAAGAAAATTGGAAATCTTATTGCTGAAGCGATGGAGAAAGTTGGAAAAGATGGTGTTATCACTGTTGAAGAAGCGAAAGGAATCAACGACGAACTAGATACTGTTGAGGGTATGCAGTTTGATAGAGGTTACCTATCTCCATACTTCGTAACAAATGCAGATAAGATGATTGCTGAGTATGAGAACCCATTTATTCTTCTAACAGAGTATAAAATCTCAAACCTTAAAGATATTCTCCCAATTCTTGAGCAGATTCAACAGAGTGGAAAACCTCTTGTAATTATCGCTGAGGACATTGAGGGTGAAGCTCTATCAACTCTTGTTCTTAACAGACTTCGAGGTGCACTGAACATCACAGCAGTTAAAGCTCCAGGTTTTGGTGACAGAAGAAAAGAGATGTTACGAGATATGGCTATTCTTACAAGTGGAACAGTTATCTCTGAAGAGACTGGTAGAACTCTTGAGAGTGCAAATATCGGTGACCTTGGACGAGCTGGAAGAGTTGTTGTTGATAAAGATAACACAACTATTGTTGATGGTGCTGGTGATGAGGCTGGTGTTAAAGCACGAGTTGCTGAAATCAAAGCTCAAATCGGAACAACAACTTCAGACTACGACAAAGAGAAACTTCAAGAGAGACTTGCAAAACTTGCTGGTGGTGTAGCTGTTATTAAAGTTGGTGCTGCAACTGAGACAGAGATGAAAGAGAAGAAAGACCGAGTTGATGATGCTCTATCTGCTACAAAAGCTGCTGTTGAAGAGGGAATCGTTATCGGTGGTGGAGCTGCCCTAATTCGAGCTGGACAGAGAGTTAGCCTTGAATTAGATGGTGATGAGAAAGTTGGTTACGAAATCATTATGAGAGCTATCAAAGCACCATTACGACAGATTGCTGAGAATGCTGGTTTTGAGGCTGGTGTTGTAATTAACGAAGTTGAAAAAGCTACGGAAAATATCGGTTTCAATGCTGCAACTGGTGATTATGTTGATATGTTTGAAGCTGGAATTATCGACCCTCTAAAAGTTGAGAGAGTTGCACTTCAAAATGCTACATCTGTATCTAGTCTACTATTGACAACAGAGGCAGCTATTCATGAAATTCCAAAAGAGGAAGCTCCTGCAATGCCTGATATGGGCGGTATGGGTGGAATGCCTGGAATGATGTAGAAAATTTTCTACGATTTCCCCTTTTGGGGAAAGCTAATTACTCTCTTCTATAATCTCTTGCAACTCTTTATCTAAAATATTTTCTCTATCAGTTTTTGAGTAGATTGTTAAAAGTGTTACTCTATTTTCAATAACTCTAACAAGAGTAATAGCTCTAAAACCTCCACTTTTTCCTGTTGGAATAGATGAATTTGCCACTCGAATTTTATATATGCCATTTCCTAAAGGTGTGCCAATATATGGATTCTCTTTTAGCTCAGAGATAAGTTTTGATAAATCATTTTTAATTAGTTTATATCTTCTTTTCAGAGACTTAACATCTTTCTCAAAACGGGGTGCTAAATCTACATTAAAGCTCATTTAAAAACTCTTCAGCAGATTTAAATTTTATCTTTCCATCTTTTTCAGCTTGAACCTCTTGGAGAGCTTCGCGAAAATTATCTTTTATCTCTTTTGTATCATCAAATATCTGAAAACTTTCAACCATATTATCTTTTTGAAGAGCTTGAAGAATCTCTAAAAATATAGATGATTTTTGTTGATTAACTTGGAGTTGAATTTGCATTTAATAGTCCTTAGTTTGGAAGAATTACCTTGACTGATTTATTAGTTTTCTCAATTTCAGACTTTAACAAGTCTAAATATTGTTGATTGTTTTGATGCTCTTCTATTAAATTTAATAGCTGAATACCAATTGAAGTTAAATAATAAGAGTTAAGATTGAATTTCGCTAAAGGCTGTAAATCACAAGCAATTAATTTATTTTTAAAAAAAATTGCAAAAAAACATAAGACTCCATTTTATATTTATTCAGCAGACCAGATAAAAAAAAATATTAAGTTAGTTCAATCATCTTTAAAGAAAAGTAATCCACTAATTTGCTACGCTGTTAAAGCTAATTCCAATATCCAAGTAATAAGAGAATTAAAAAAAAATAGTGTTGGAGCAGACGTTGTATCTGCTGGGGAATTAAAATTGGCACTAAAAGCGGGAATTAGTCCAAAAAAAATAGTATTTTCTGGTGTCGGCAAAACTGAGGATGAAATAAAATTTGCTATTCAAAAGGGAATATTGTCAATTAATGCTGAGTCAGAAAG
>JAMJTX010000098.1 GCA_024281215.1 Candidatus Thiovulum karukerense
ATATAATGGACTGAAAAGTGAGCCTCTTTACGGATCTCCCTCTTCATAATGTAGTTCAAGACCATTTGAGGTCATTATAAATCCTTGAAGATTTAGTTTTCCGCTATGAATCTCCCGATGGTGTTTTTTACAGAGTGGAACTAAGTTATGTTTATGATTTTTCGAGAAGTGTCCAATAAACCCTTTCTGTGCAAGTTTCTTCTCTGAAATATGATGAACATCATCAACACTTTCACCACAAATAATACACTTAGTCAAATATAGATTCTTGTTGTATCGGCTCTTTTTTCGTTGAAGAAGAAGTTCAACATCACTATACTCCTCCGCCAACTTTTTACGAATTGAGTTTGCCATAGTTAGAAATCGGTCGTCCATATGGAGCGAACGAGCAAACTCCAATCCATAGACAGAACTTCCACTTCCCATCTGAAGTTTTCGGTCAAAGATAAGTTGATCTTTCTCCTCATCATACTTAACAGCAAGGTGAAGATTCACCACACTTCCTAAGTTTTGAACCTCATCGATATTTACAAGTTGATGAAGATGGGTCGCAAAAATAAAGAGACTATTTTTCTCAACAAGTCTTAGAATAGCACTTGAAACAATTGAGACTCCCGAAAGTGTCTCTGTTCCGTGAGAGATTTCATCTCCAAGAACAATTGAGTTCTCACCTGCTCTATTAAAGATATTTTTGAGTTCAACCATCTCAACGGCAAAACTTGACAGACCCTTTGCCAAATTATCTTTTGAGACTATTCGAGTAAAGAGAGATTTGAAAAGCGAGAATCTCATAAAGTTTGCAGGGACAAAAAACCCAGATTGAGCCAGAATAATAGAGATTCCCACAGATTTCATCAGAGATGACTTTCCAGAGCTATTTATTCCATAGAGCAGAACACCATCGATTTTAGAATCCTCAGTAACATCAACAACAGTTGAATCAAACCCTGTCTCATTTAGATAACTCTTATCTCCAAGAAAAATATCATTAGGGATATAGATTCCATTCGCCTCTCGTCTTTCGATAATGGGGTGTCGAAGTTGAGATATTTGAAGAAGATTCTTCCCCTTTTCAACTTCGACTATCTCAGGCTTAGCATAGTTAAAGTCTCGGGCAACTTTTCCAGTTGAGACCGCTACATCAATTTGAGCCAGAAACTCAATCACCTTATCAATTAAGATAGAGTTTTTTGTTTCGATATTTGCTAACTCTTTCAGATACTCCTCACGAACAAGAGATATAAGTCGTATTTTGGCAAGATTGATATTTTCAGAGAGTCGATCAATGATATCAGCAGTAATCTTGACAGAATTGGATAGTTTGCGAATTTTGAAATCTCGAAAACTGTACTCAATACTATCGAGAACTATCTTCTCATCGGAGAACTCTCGCTCTATTAGGTTAAAGCGATTTTTGGTAAGAGTTATATAGTAACCCTCTTTCTCAAGAACTCCAAGAGAGACCATCTCACCATCAACCTTATTTGTCTTCTCTTTTAGAATTGAGGCTATCTTCTCAACAATCTGATTTAGCTCTTTGAAATAGCTATCAATCTCATCTTCAACCTCATCAATCTCTCGACTTACACCCCTATTAAAGATATTCTCACTTATCTGCTCAAGGTTGTATTTTGAAGTTATATCTAGATTAAATCTCTTCTCAATTCCGTCAATAACCGTATTTAGTTCGCTATCGGAAAATTGGAAATCGGCTATTAGATTTTTTTTGACTGTTAAGACAATCTGAATTGTGGATAGTATTGAAGTGTGAAGATAGTTTATCTCAAGAGGGTGAAGTTTTTGAAGTCTGATTCGTCGTAAAATCCGCTCAAGGTCATAGACTCGTTTTAAGTTTCCATCAAGTTGAGATATATGAGCTTGAACTCTATCAACTAAACTATATCTCTCATTCAGAATATCTTTATCAAAGATAGGGTTTAGCAGTCTGGTTTTTAGAACTCTTTTTCCCATCGCTGTTGAGGTTTTATCAATCAACTTCAGAACAGTCAATTCGTCTGATGAGGTTGATACAATATTTAACTGCTCAATTGCACTATTTCCAAGATAGAGATATTGGCGATTCTCAATTAGAGTTGGACGATTCAACTTCTCAACAATCTTGTAGTCGTGCTGAAAGATAAACTCAATTAGAATTGCTAGTGACTCTGAAGCGAGAGGGGTCTTCTCAAGATTCAACTCCTCAATTGGGGAAAGAAAAGAGTCTGTATTATAGACCCGTTTAAATAGCTCATTCTGAAACTCAACCTTTATTCGTTTGCCATGAACTGAGAAGTGGTAGTGCCGTTTTATCTCAAGATACTCAAGAACTTTCTGCTGATTGACAAATTTGCTAGAGAAGTTCAGAACAACCTCTGATGTCTTGTGAGTATGGAGAAGATTAAAGACCTCATCAAGGGCAAAATTAGGGTCTTCAGATGTTCCATAAATTTCAGCTACATAACTTACACCCGTTGAGACATCAATAGCAGAGTAGCCAATTGAGTGAATATTTTGATGGACATCAACAGTTAGGGCAACAATAAAATTCTCACCACTATCAGATATATAGTCGAAGTTTGTCCCCGGAGAGATGATTTGATGGAGATAGCGAGTTACATTTGGGGGTTCACCCTTTTGACGAATTAGAACAATTGTATATCTCTGTTCTTGAATCAGCCGATTAAGATGTCTCTCAAAAGCGACAGTTGGAACTCCAGCCATAAATGGATTTTTAATTGAGTTTTCAGCGATAGATTTATTTTTGCGAGTTAGCTGAATATTCAACATCTCCGCCACCTCTTTCGCCTTACCCATCTGCATTGTCTCATTATCGACGGCATATATCTCAAAGAAACTTCCAAGCTCAAGAAAGATTAAAACATCTTCCCCATACTTCTCCTCAAAAGCCTCCTGTAACTCAAAATATGTATCTGTTAAAAGCCTCTTTTTATCGGCAAGTTTCTGATTAATCTGTTCAGTTGTCATAAGGATTTTAGTTGTCTACTTTCACTGGCAGCTTATCCTTACAAGTCCAAGTTTCATAAATTAAAGAATTCCAATAACTTTTATTTGCTCTCCACATCATATGATTTCTTTTTAAGTCTTCTTGATGCATAGCACTATCAATAAAAATATAACCATCGCGAACTCCTTTAATCCACATGTCAAAATTTATTGGATGTCCAAAAGATAGAGTTTCATACACTCCTTGATTATTTTTAGAAACTTTAAACCAACCATTTTGATTGAATTTGTTTTCAACTTTTCCTTTTAAAAAGTCTGCATTCCAAAATAAAAGTATTAAGTTATCTTGTTGAAATTGAGCAGGAACGATATTGTATTTCTTTTCTCTTGTATCTTTAGAGAAGCTATATTCAATAAATATATTATTTTCAGAATCTATAATTAATTTCTGACCATTGAAATTTTCTTCACCAATTTTAGGAACAACTTGTCCAGACCAAGAATATCTCTGTTTTCCTGAATTAAACCCTCCAAAAATACTAAGAAAATCTGTTTTACTTATTTTAAGTTCATGCCCTTGTTTAAAAATTGCTTTAGTTGGAGACCAATCTCCAAAAGTTATTTTATTTGCACTTTTTTTTAACTCATACCCATTAATATCAGGTGCATTATCATTATTTGGATTTATCTCAAACTGTTGCTCTAACCAATGCCCTTCTTTACCATCATGCCTTTGATTTGAATTTGATAGTTCAGGAACTTTTCCATACACATTTCTACAAAATAAATCTAAAATCACTTGTTTATTATTATCCATTTAAAACCTTTATCATATTTTTTGCAATCTCTCGAATTACAGATACAGGGACAGCATTTCCCATCTGTTTATATAGCTGAACATCGCTTAAACCATTTTTTCTTGCTTTCTCTATAAAATCTTCTGGAAACCCTTGAAGTTGTGAAGCTTCATAAGGTGTAAGTTTACGAGGATTTTTTCCATCTTGTTCAATTAAAATTTCAGAACCATCTTTATAGTATCTTGCTGAAATTGTATTTGTATATTCAGACTCTTCGTTAAACATTCCATATCCAAAACCATTGCCTTTTGTCTTATGTTGAGCTTTTCGTCTCTGATGTCCTGCCCATAACTTATCAGATATTGTATATTTTTCATCTGGACTCTCTTCTAAAATATCCCCTAACCTTGTTTTTAAATTTAGTGGTGTTGGAAACTGAAAGTTAAAACTTTTTTCAAACTCTTTAAAACCAACTATAAATACTCTTTCACGATTTTGAGGAAGTCCAAAGTCCTTAGCTCTTAAAACCTCATCTTTGAAGTGATAACCAAGTTTTGATAGATTTTCAGAGATTACTTTGAAAGTTCGACCTTTGTCATGCCCTCTTAGACCTTTTACATTTTCAAGTAGAAAAGCTTGTGGCTGTTTAACTCTTAAAATCTCCTCTATATTAAAAAATAGAGTTCCACGAGTATCTGCAAACCCTTTTCGATGTCCAGCTTGAGAAAATGGCTGACAAGGAAAACCTGCAAGTAAAATATCGTGATCTGGAATATCTTTTGGCTCAACTTCCGTTATGTCACCGTGAGGTATTTCACCAAAATATGAGTAATAAGTTTTTTGTGCAAACTTATCAATTTCAGAAGAAAAAACACTCTCTAAACCTAACTCGTCAAAAGGTATTCTTAAACCACCAGCACCAGCAAATAGATCTATAAATTTCATAAAGCACCTCATTTAATTATTTTTTGTTAATCTGTTCAGTTGTCAAGATAACTCCAAATCTGAAATAGTAAAAAGATTACACTCTTCTTCCATTTGTGAATTTATATGAATATCTCCATATTCACCAACAGGAATATTCTCAAAAGCTCTTTTTATCTGTTCTGCTATTTGCTTAGCTAATAGTGGTGGAACTGCATTTCCAACCATTTTATAACCATCATTGATATTTTTATAAAGGAATTTGAAATCGTCAGGAAAAGTTTGAACTCTTGCACACTCTCGAACAGAGAGTCGTCTTACTCCCGCCTCTTTTTCAAATTTCCATTTATCTTTTCCAATTTTTACCATTTTTGGTTGGGTCTGATGAGGTAACTCTATTTTTTGGAAAAGAGCTATTTAAAGCTACTTGAGAATAGCTGTTCATCTTCTTCACTTCAATAGCATCACCACCTCTCAAGATTAAATCTGGTGGATTGTTACTATTTCCAAGCCAAGACAAAGTTTGAGATTCTAACTCTAAGTCATTTTGAAAATTAAGAAATGAGTTTTTTATAAACTCTTCAAGAGAATCTCCCACTCTATTGATTCTATTGTTACTTTTAAAACTCTCTTTTATATTCCAGTTATCTAACTTAGAGATATTTTTAATTGAATCTAAGATATTCACTTGCAAATTATTTTCCATTATAAAATATGAAGTGGGTGGGGTATTGCTACTCCACTATCTTCTGGAGATAGTTTTTTAGAAGAGGGTAGATAAGTGATAGTTCTGGACCACTCTCTTCACCTGTCAAAAGAACTCTTAGAGGTTTAAAGAAGTTTTTACCCTTTAATCCACTCTTTGACATAAGAGCCTTTTTAAACTCTGAAAACTCTTCAATTGGCTCTAACTCTTTGACAATACCAGATAGAATTTTTACACTTTCGCCATATTCACCATCAAAAGCTCTTTTCGAAAAGAGTTTATCAATTTTTGATTTTAGCTCATTAAGTGTTGAAGCCTCTTCAAGATATACTTTTGCAATCTCTCCAATAGTTTTATCAAAATATCCAACTCTCTTTGATAAGTCTTCAGCATCAAGAAGTTTAAGGTGTTCTCGATTGACAAACCTCAACTTATCTATATCAAACTTAGCAGGAGCTTTTGATATATTCTCAATTTTAAACCACTCGATAGCCTCTTCAATTGTAAATATCTCTTTTGGAGTCTTATTCCCGATGAGAAAGAGATAGTTTGCAATAGCTTCAGGAATAAATCCCTCTTCAAAAAGCCATTTAACAGATGAAGCACTATCTCTTTTACTCATCTTCTTGCCCTCAATATTGAGAATAATAGGGAGATGAGCATAATCAATCTTTTTTCCATAACCAAGGGCATGTTGAATTGCTATCTGTTTAGGGGTGTTCGAGAGATGGTCTTCTCCTCGAATAATTGTTGAAATATCACTCAACATATCATCAATTGCACAGGCAAAGTTATATGTTGGTCTTTTGTCTTGTCGGAGAAGGATAAAGTTATCTATATCTTCAGGTTGAAACTCCATATCACCTTTAATTAGGTCGTTAAACTTAACTGATGTATCTGGTCTCTTAATTCTAACAACAGATGGCTTCTCCATATTTAGAACATCATTGTCGCTCATTCTCTCACAAGTTCCATCATATCTAAAAGCTACTCTATTTTTTTCAGCCTCTTCTCTCTTTCTATCAAGCTCTTCAGGGGTACAGAAGCAGTTAAAAGCTCTTCCTGTTTGAAGAAGTGTTGAAGCGAACTGTTGGTGAAACTTTAGATTGTGTGATTGGTATAGAACATCAGCATACTCAATTTTAAAGCTATTTAAGATCTCTAAAATCTCTCTATCCTTGCCATCTATATTTCTCTCTGTATCGGTATCTTCGATTCTGACGATTAATCTATCGCCTTGTTGTTTAGAGACAATGTAATTAAAAAGTACAACTCTAAGATTTCCTATATGCATATCACCTGTGGGACTTGGGGCAAAACGAAACATTTAAAATTCCTGAAAAAGTATTTATTATTTGAAGTGTGTATCTTGGGAAGTCAGTATCAAAAACCATCTAAAAAGGAGTAAAAAAGATGGTCTGATAAAAGTGGTGACCCCAAGGGGATTCGAACCCCTGTAACCAGGATGAAAACCTGGGATCCTAACCGCTAGACGATGGGGCCAGCTTTTTTCAAAACCGCTTCTTAAACGGTCTCTCTCGTTTGGACAGTGGAAGTATATAAATAACTACCTTAAAATAAGCTTAATCGAAATAGAGTTTTAAATGATTGTGCAAATTAGGTGGTTTTTTAGTAGAAAATTGAGAAAACTACTATGATTCCTGTATCAAACACAGGAGTCATAGTACGAAAACGATACTAATTCTCAAATGAGAGAAGGAGTTCTATCTCTTCTCGCCAGATTGAGTCATCGATAGTTTCAAGAATGAGAGGAATATTATCTATTCGCGGGTCTCTCATAATCATCTTAAATGTCTCTAGTCCAAGTTCACCTTCGCCTAAAGAGTGGTGTCTATCGACTCGACTTCCAAGTTTCGCTTTTGAATCATTGATATGCATTCCCATAAGATACTTAAACCCAACAACTCTATCAAACTCGCTCATACTTTTCTCATAGCTCTCTTCTGTTCGAATATCATAACCTGAGCTAAAGAAGTGACAAGTGTCGATACAGACACCTATTCTGCTCTTATCTTCAACACCATCAATAATATGAGCTAAATGTTCAAGTCTATAACCTAAGTTACTCCCTTGTCCAGCTGTGTTTTCAATAACAAGAGAGACTCCACTTGTCTGATCAAGAGTACGATTAAGAGAATCTACAACAAGATTCAAAGACTCCTCTTCACTAATCTTCTTTAGATGACTTCCAGGGTGGAAGTTGAGTCTATCAAGTCCAAGCAACTTACACCTTTCAACCTCATCAATAAAAGCATTTAGTGACTTAGTTCGCCCCTCATCTTCAGGGTGTCCAAGGTTTATAAGATAACTATCGTGAGGTAAAACAGACTCAGGTTTGAAACCAAACTTCTCCATATTCTGGTGAAACTTATCAATAACAGAATTCTCAAGAGGTTTAGCTTTCCACTGTCTCTGATTTTTTGTAAAGAGGGCAAAACCTTTTGCACCGATATTGTGGGCATTGATAGGAGCATTAAAGACTCCACCACTTGCACTTACATGAGCTCCAACAAACTTCATGCTATTTTTTACCAAAGAACTTAAAGAAGAAGTTTTTGATAGTTCTCACATTCCCTCGTGATATTGTAAGACTCCCCTCATCTATCTCTGTATTACTTGGAAGAGTTGTTCCAGCTCCAATCATCACATTATCGGGAATATCAACAGGTGCTATCAGTTGACTATCGCTCCCAACAAATACATTTCTACCTATCTTTGTCTTATGTTTATGTTTTCCATCGTAGTTAGCTGTAATAACTCCGGCTCCAATATTTGTATTTTCACCTATATCAGAATCTCCAAGATAGCTAAGATGTCCAGCTTTCACACCATCTAATTTTGATTTCTTCACCTCGACAAAATTTCCAACTTTACTATTAAGGATATATGAGTCAGGGCGAATATGTGCCATTACACCAACTGTTGAATCCCCAATAAAAGAGTCCTCAACAACAGAACCAGCCTTAATAGTTGAATTTACAATAACACTCTTTCCAGTGATTGTTGTATTTGCCTCAACTTCACACTCACCGATAAATTGAACACTCTCTTCGATATAGACTGTATGAGGAAGATGGATTGTTACACCATCTATCATTGCTCTCTCTCTGATTCGTTGAAGATATATCTCTTCAGCTCTAGATAGTTGAAGTTTTGAGTTTATCCCACTAAAACTATCTTCAGAGACCGCTACGGCTTTTATAGTTAAGTCGTCATCTTTTGCAAGTTGCACAATATCAGTTAGGTAGTACTCTCTCTGTTTGTTGTTATTTGATAGTTTTGGAAGATAATTCTTTAAAACTTCTGATTTTAAGAAATATACTCCAGCATTTACAGATTTAACACTCTTCTCATCAAGAGTCGCATCTTTCTCTTCGACAATTTTAATCACTTCACCTGTCACTTCGATAACTCTTCCATACCCTGTTGGATTATCCATAACAATCTTTGAAAGAACAATATCAACACCATCTAAAAGCAGATTTCGAAGTTCATCAGCCTTTGCAAGTGGCATATCTCCATTGAGAATTAGCACTCTCTCATATTTTGGTTGATACTCTCGGAGTGACCCACCTGTCCCAGGGTAGTTATTATCATCTTGATATAGAAACTTCACTCCACTAAATTTAGAGTTGATAGAGCTTATCACCTTTTCAGCCTGATGAGCTACAACAACTGTAATATCATCAGAGAGTTTTTGAGCCTCACCAACAATATGGTGAAGCATAGGTTTTCCACCAATCTCGTGAAGAACTTTAGCTTTTGAGGACTTCATTCGAGTCCCTTTTCCTGCCGACAATATAGCTATTGAGATAGACATTATTTTAGAGTTCCCATAGTTCAATAAGTGCAGATGTAAGTGAGTTTGATGGCTTGTACTCTGTTAGCTCTGCAATTTTCAAGACATCATTTTTAGCTTTTTCTAAATCATCATTCACAACAAAATAGTCAAAGTTAGGTAACTGTTTCATCTCATCGACAGCATTCTTTAGACGAACTTTTAGAGTCTCTTCTGTCTCTGTTCCTCGGTTTCTTAATCTCTCCTCAAGAATATCTCGTGATGGAGTTGTAACAAATAGAGATACAGTAATATCACTAAAGTGCTTATGGATATTATCTCGTCCTCTTGTATCAACATCAAAGATAAGAAGCTTTCCAAACTCTAAGGCATCTTCAACAAGATCTTTTCTTGTTCCATAATAGTTCTCATGGACATGCTCATACTCTAAAAACTTATCCTCTTTAATAAGCTTCTGAAACTCATCTTTTGTTACAAAGTTGTAGTCGATACCATCAACTTCACCCTTTCTCATAGGTCGAGATGTTGTTGAGACAGAGAGAGTTGCATTCTCAATCTTTGTTAAAAGGTAGTTTATAATTGAACTCTTGCCTGAGCCACTTGGACCAGATATAACTAAAATTCTTCCTCTATTCATTTTGATTATGCGGTGAAGACCTCAAAAGCTGAGAATACCGCTCCTCCCTTATTCAGTTTTTCTTTAATACATGGAGTCTAATTCTATCGAAAATTGCTGGAGTGATTAATGAGAGAAGATTCGGGTCAAGCCCGAATATAATAAAAGAGTCTTATTGCCGTGCTTGAGACAGCAACTCTATAAGGTTAAAAAGTGGATTACCAACCTCTAACGATTGTATGGCAAGATACACAGTTGTGCATTACATCTCCATACAGTTTTGTAGCCTCACTAAACTGACCAGCATTAACAGCATTTTTAAAACTAGCTAAATCTGAAGCTAACTTCTTATTGATATTATTTGTAACCTGAACTTTATTGTTATTTGTAAAACTCGCTACATCAACATTTTTAAAGATCTCGTTTGAGTTCTCAAGAGTTTCAATACCTTTTATCACCTCACTCTTTGCATTGTACATAAAACCTGTCTGGATCTGCTCCATACCCTGTTTCATAAGTTGCATAGTTGCATTGATAGTTGTATCATTTGCAAATGATGTAGCGGAAGCTAAAGCTATTGTTAAAAGCACTTTTCTCATAAGTTCACCCTTACTATAAAAACTTTTTAAATTAGAGAGTTAATCTCTTGATTAAAATCGAAACTATACTTATATCACAAATATTTATACAATTTAGATATATCAAATTGATATTATTGTGAAGTATGTTTTCGACTTACAACCATGAAATTTTAACCATAATTATCTTTAAAACTATATGAATGGTGATTATTTAAAAGCTATCTACTTGTAGAGGTTTTTGTAGTGTTGTTGATAGATGCTCAATTTGACTCCCTTTTCCGATGAAAAAGAAGTGACTCCCCTCAAAAATATAGAAGTGGGAATTTTTAATAAGTTGATGTATCTTCTCTCCAGATGATAGAGGAGTCGCTCTGTCATCTTCGCCCCAAAATATATATGTTTCACCACTTCTGTTTTTAAACAGCTCTTCAAAGTTTTCATTAACTACTATCTTGAAAGTCTCATACATATTGTGAGAGAGTTTTCTACCGTCACTTGAAACAAAGATATCTCTTAAGGCTGATAGCCCAACTCTTTTAAAAAGCTTGTAAATAGCTATTTTTGCCTTTACAGTTAAGCTCTTTTTTGGAACGATTCCAGCTGATGAGAGAAGAATAAGAGTCTCTGGATTAAGAAGAGTGGCAACTTTACCACCAAACGAGTGTCCAACAACAACATCTATGGAAGAGTCTATTATCTTTAGAAACTCTGCAATAACATCTCTATATAGTTGAGTGGTCATTGGAAAGGGAGGTTCTGAGCTATCCCCAAATCCTAGGAGATCTATATATATATGCCTATAAGCTTTAAAACTACTCTTGAAGTTATTTGAAAGAGCCTCTTTTGAACTACCCCAACCATGGAGAAAGATTATATCTCTCTCCATACCTCCGTTGAATATCTCATAACTTATAGAGACTTTATGACTCTTAAAAGTAAATTCACGAATAGCCAAATAGGTTAACCTTTAGCTCTCTGAATCTTATTGATGTAGTTATATTTGACAGCTATTTTGTCATTGTTAGGTATCTCTATACTTTTTAGAAGCTCTGCAAATCCATCAAATAGATAACTAGCCAAACTTCCTGGAACAGAGTTAATCTCATTAAGATAGACCTCATCATCAATTAGAAAGAAGTCACAACGAATAAGAGAACCTTTAAATAGAGGTAGATATATCTTATCAAAGTTAGATATTAACTCTCGTTTTAACTCTTTAGAGATATCTGCCTCTTCAACAACCTCATCTCTTGAGAAATCAAGATACTTCTTATCAAAGTCTAAGATTTTCTCTTTTTTAGGCTCTTCAATACGAGATAGCTGAAGAGAGCTAGTGAAAGCTCCGGCTAAGTTATACTCTTTGACTCCGTCGATAAATGGCTCAACAATGACCCTATCATCATACTGAAAAGCTTCATCAAGAGCATAATCCAACTCTTCAGACTTCTCTACAACAGAGACCCCAATTGAACTTCCTAAACTTAGAGGTTTTAAGATTACTGGATAGTTAATCTCTTCAACTCTTCTTATTCCGTCTTTATAGAGTATCTCATAAGGGAGAGTCTTTACCCCAATAGAGTTCGCATATAGTTTTGTTAAGGATTTGTTATAGCTTATAACACTAGCTTCTCTACTTGGTGAGATAGCTTGAATGTTATAAAAATCAAAGAGAGAGACCAAAGTTCCATCTTCACCATCTCCACCATGAACAAGATTAACAACTCTGACTTCACTGTATACCTCTTTTAAAAAGAGACTCTTATACTCGAAACCACCATCAACAACTTTGAGCCTCTTTTCACTCTTGTAAGCTCGACTACTAAAGGTATCTGTCTTCATCTTCTTGGCAGGAATCAGATAGAAATCGTGGTTAGGATCAAGAAATATAAAAAGGGGTTCCTCGGCGGAGAGGACCTTTTTCATAGTAATTGCACTAACGATACTTATTTCGTGTTCGTAACTTGCTCCGCCAAAAAGGATTGCTAATTTCATCAGATATTAACTCTTATAGTACTCAAGCTTCTTATTGAGGTCTTCACTACTCTGAGTTAGCTCATCAGATGTGTTTAACATCTCATCAATATTTCGTGTATTCTCATTTGATAGTTTTGCAATTTGGTTAATCTTCTCAACAATATCAGATGTTCTTGAGGTAGCTTCGTGAGCACTATCAACAGTAATTTCAATAATCTTAACTGACTCTTCAATATTTGTAGATGTATCTGTAATTCTTCGACTCGCATCTGAAGATACAACAGATAGCTCACTGATACTTGTAGCACTCTTTTGCATAAGACCAACAGCCTCTTTCATCTCGTCAAGAACAAGAGCAACAATCTTATTGACATCAGCTAGACTCTCTTGAGTCTTATCTGCAAGTTTTGTAACCTCGTAAGCAACAACTGCAAAACCTTTTCCAAATTCACCAGCTCTTGCTGCTTCAATTGCTGCATTGAGGGCAAGGAGATTTGTCTGATCTGCAATATCATCAATAACAAAAAGAACATCTTTAATCTTTCCAGCATTTTCAGAAAGAGTAGATAGTTTATTGGATAGATGTTTCTGATTCTCTGAAGCTGTTCCAACTTTTCTAGCTAACTGCTGAATCTCATCTTTTGCCTCAACAAGAATATTGTTAGAGTCTGTAATAATATCTTTTGTCTCTTTGATGTTTGCAGTTGTCTCTCGTAGGTTAACTGAGATTGTCTTACCACTCTCTGACATAATTGCAAGAGTCTTATTTTCAGCCTTAATTCTCTCAGAGATTGAATCACTAAGTTTCCCCATACTTTCGGCAACTTTAATATTTCTATCCGCTAAATCCTTAACATCATTGATAACATCTTGGATTCTAGAGATAAAGTGATTGATATTGCTACTTACTCTTCCAAACTCATCTTTTGAAAGAACTTCAAGTCGTTTTGTAAGGTCACCATCTCCTGTTGAGATATTCTCTGTTGTATCGAGAATGTTTGTAAGAGGAGTTGACATAAATTTATCGATAAAGATAAAGATAAGAATGACAGCTATAAAGGTAGCGATAATACTTACCGTTACAACCTCTTTAATAATCTGTTGAGCTTCGTGAGTTCCCTCTTTCTCTGTTATCTCACCAACAATTGCCCATCTTGTACCTAAAATATCAAGCGGAGCATAAGTTGTTAAGACTTTTCGACCAGTATAGTTAATATGAGAACCTTTACCAGTGTTACCTGTTAGAGCATCTTGTATAAACTCATTCTCAATCTCATATGTAGATACTGTTGTTCCAGCCTTATGAACTTCTGGGCGATCTTTAATCATACTTCTAAATCTAAGATCTGATCTCAGCTTAAAGTCTTGACCAACAACATATGTCTCATCAGTCTCACCATGAACATCATCTTGAAGAACTTCATTAATCTTATTAATAGGGAGTTGGAAGATTAAAGCACCCTCTACTTTTCCATCAATATAGACTGGACTTCCTATAAATGAAGCTGGTTCGTTATATGATGGCTCATAGAAGTCGAACTCTTCAAATATAAATTCACCCTTTTTCGCCTCAAGTGTCTTAAAGAATGCTCTACCAAGAGGAGATAGTTTATATAGATCTTTTCTTAAGCTTGTTGCAAAGTCTTTCTCTTTATATGTTGAATAGACGATATCACCCTTTTTATTTACAAGAAAGATATCGTACAGATTAAACTCCTTGAGCATGACATTGAATGTATCGTGATATTTTGCATGGTCTCTCATATATGATATAAACTCATATTTTGGATCAAAAGTCAGCCCATTTTTCTCACCTATTTTATGTGGATTGTCTAAGATAAATATCTTTTGAGCAATCTTCCCAGATAACTTCTCTGGAAGGTATTGAGATGTAAGTCTTCTACTAGAACCATCAACACTGTAATTTACCTTATTGAGATAGTGGTTATCATAGTGAGCAATCAACTCTTCTGTAAGAGCCTCTTGATCAGCTGTCACCTCATCAGACATACTGTAAAAACTCTTGCTAAAGTCTTTGAGACTCGTTCGAGAGAATTCACTTAGTGCAACTGATTTTAAGAGAGAAGCATAATCATTAAACATATTTGCTACTATCTGCCCCTTATCATCTATCACCGACTCTAATTTATCTTCACTACTCTTTGTAAGAGCTTTGTTAAAGCTCTGAACCGCCATGATAGTGATTAAAGAAACTGAAAAAACAATTGACATTACTGCCAATCCAATAATCTTAAACTTAACAGACATCAGAAAACCCTTTCTAAATTTTGGTATGGAGGATACCTAAAGTTAAACTTTTTTAATAATAACACAAAATTGATTAATAAACTACTTAAATCTCTCTTCGATAATCTTCAAACTGCTCTTTCCAGACCTTGATACCACAAAATCTATTCCCCTCGGGACATATTGGATATAGCTTTTTCTGATATCTTATTGAGCATGGTGGAAGTAGATTCTCAGAGCCTTCTACATTTAACTCTCTCAACTTTTTCACCTGTTTATAAGTAAGATCATAGATCTCCTCTTGAGCATTGAAGCATAACCTCATCTGCGATTTATGTTGAAAACTGCTCCAGTCGTTTCGCTCAACAATCTCTATCAGATGACTATTTGGAAGTGAGTAGATAGCTTCAGAAAAACCTATATTCCCTCTCTCTTCTTTAAAAAAGTTATAACTCTCTCTCATACTTTTAAGATAGATATCTTTTACCTCTGGAGAGTTCTCAATAATTTTTGGAGTGTAGAACTCCTCTTGAAAACTCTCTTCTAAAGATGGTCGAATCGCTAAACTTCTTCTATGTCGTTGATTCTGAGCATCAGCTGAGAGTGATATCTTCATATATGATGAAAACCCACCAAGAACCCCCTCGTCAAAAAGTGTTTGCGAGGCTCTCATAATTCCACCATAGTTCTCATTAACTTCAAAGCTCATATCTCCAACAACATCAAAAACTTCGCCTAAATTTCGGTATCTATCTATATTATGTTTTGGGAAAATAGCTTTCTGAGTCTGTGCAAACTCAACAAGAGGCTTTAAAGATATATCTAATTCAATCAGTTTTCTCGCCAATATATCTGCAAACTCAATAGCTTCTGCTCGAGCTTCGGGTAGATATGGAGCAGCAGAGATGTATCTTAAAATTGTCAATATATTAACAGTGTGATAGAGATATGCCTCTGTTCCAACAGGTAGAACATATCTAGCTATCTCTTGAGCCTTTTTACTCTTCTCTCCCTTTTTAAACTTAGGCAATATATTCTCAAGAGGTTTTTCCAATATATTAATTAGCTCTAAATATTCACTGAATCTGTCTGAATAGAACTTCTCCCATCTATCCCTATCTCCACCTTTTGGATAGTGCATATTCTTAATAGACATCTTTGCATATCTCTGAGATACTTGCTCACTATTATAATAAGAATGAGAGTGAAGCAGTCTCCAGATAAGATGACGACTGATTCCGCTTATCATCATTGTAATATGGGTGTGTTGAAGAGTTGTGTGGTGTCCAGACTTAAATATATCTTCAAGAAGAGATGGTTTTCTCTTCCACTCAACACTCTCCTCTGGCGAAATTATCCCTTTTGATGTATAACAAGTTCGAGCTGATGATACTGCAATATCACTTGGTAGATTCTCTCCATTTAAAAACTCTATCTTCAATTAAAACCTCTCTATTTTTTATTTAACTTTTAGAACTTTTGTGCAATTCTACATATCGATTACTAGAAATCCTCAATAGTGATATTTCCAAGAATCTCAAATTTCGAGTTTGTATCAATCTCAGCATGAGAGAGAACAATGATATCTAAATTGAATCGTTCAAAAATCTCAGAGAGTGGTCGTCGAATCATCGGATCAACAATGATAATTACAGGGATAATCCCCATCTGGATGAGGTTCGCACTCTCATTACTAACAGTTTGAACAATCTTATTTATCTCTTTTGCATTAAGATTTAATTGACGATACCCCTCATTCTCAACAACTTTATTAAGAAGTTTCTGTTCAATACTCGCCTCAAATGTAACAAGCCGAATCTTTCCATTATCATCTTTGTATAGATTTGATATTGTTCTTGAGAGTCTTGCTCGAACCTGTTCAACAAGAACATCAACACTCTTTGTAACTTCTGCAACATCTGTAATCGCCTCTAAAATTGTTAGCATATCTGTTAAAGGTACTTTCTCGTGAAGCAATGCTCGGAGAACCCTCTGAATAAGTCCAACAGGTGCAACTTTAAGAGCCTCATCAACGATAATAGGGTATTCAGCTTTTACTTTATCGATAAGAGCTTGAATCTCTTGACGAGTTAGGAACTCTTCAGCATACTTCTTGACAATTTCAGAGAGGTGAGTTGAGATAACAGTTGATGGATCAACAACTGTATATCCATTCATAATAGCCTCCTCCTTCTGAGGCTTCTCAATCCAGAGGGCATCAAGTCCAAAGGCTGGTTCGGTTGTCTTATCTCCAGTTATCTCATCAGTCACCATTCCACTATCCATTGCCAAAAACTTATCTGGATCGATATTTGCTTCTGAGACCTCAACCCCTTTTATAAGAATCTGATAACCCTTTGGATTTAACTGTAAGTTATCTCGAATACGAACTTGAGGCATTAAGAAACCAAAGTCAGTTGCAATCTTTCGTCTCATACTTCGGATACGATCAAGAAGGTCTCCACCCTGTTCGGTATCAGCAAGTTTAATAAGCTGATAACCGAGAGTGAGTTCTAACATCTCAACTTTTAGAATCTCTTCAAGAGCTGACTGCTCCTCTTTCTGAATCTCAGCTTCTGATTTTTTAGGAGGTTTATTCTTATTGTAGTAAGCCTCTGTATCAACTATATCTTCACCTGTTATCTTTGTGGATAGTTTATTGATATTTTCAAATACATCACCAAGTTCGCCAATATCATTTTTGTAGAGAAGATAACCGAGAAGAAGAAAGATAATCCCTATTGAACTCATTGAGAATGTCGGCAATCCAGGAACAAGAGCAAAGAGGAAAAGAATTCCACCAACCAGCATAAGAACTTTATAATCTCCACTAAGTTGGTCAATTGAGCCAGTTGCAAAGTTATCTCTATCGGCACTTGCTCGAGTGATAATAATACCAGTTGCTGTTGATAAAATCAGAGCAGGAATTTGAGAGACAAGTCCATCACCAATTGTGAGTTGAGTAAATGTTGATGCACTATCACCAATTGACATATCAAACTGAAAGACACCAATAAGGAATCCACCAATAATATTTACGATGGTAATAATAATACCTGCAACAGCATCACCCTTAACAAATTTACTAGAACCGTCCATCGCTCCATAGAAGTTTGCCTCTTGGAGGATAGTTGCTCTTCGGGTTTTCGCCTCCTGTTCATTAATCAGTCCCGCATTTAGGTCAGCATCAATAGCCATCTGTTTTCCAGGCATTGCATCAAGAGTAAATCTTGCCGCAACCTCTGCAACTCGTCCAGCACCTTTTGTGATAACCATAAAGTTGATAAGAACAAGAATAATAAAGATAATAATTCCAATTACCAGATTTCCACCAACAACAAATCCACCAAAAGCGGAGATGATTTGTGAAACAGCATCAACCCCTTGATGCCCCTCACTCAGAATCATTCTTGTGGTTGCAATATTGAGGGATAGCCTAAAGAGGGTTATCACCAGAATCAGAGTTGGAAATGTCGTTAAATCTGTTGGTTTTGGAATATAAATAGATATTAATATTATCAAAATAGAGAGAGCTATTGAGACTGTTAGCATAAAATCTAATAGACCACTCGGTAGTGGAACGATAATAATTGACAAGATAGCCATAATGAAAAAGACCATTCCCAGATCTTTTGACGAGGCTATAAGCTGAAATATGGGTCTAAACAGTTCAATAAACGGGGAACTCTTCTTTTTTGCCAAGACTCTTCCTATGTTGGATATGTTTTACATAGATAGAATTATACAAGTAGTCAATTTCTATTCTTTCTCAAAACCTATAAATTCAACTATCTCTCTAAAAAATTATGCAAAAGGTTTTTTAAAACTCAATATATAGTAAGAATCTTTAAAAATGTGATAAAAATCAAATTTTAGATAGTTCCTGAATGGTGTTTTTAA
>JAMJTX010000099.1 GCA_024281215.1 Candidatus Thiovulum karukerense
ATCCTTTTAGCTTATATGGGTACTTTTTATGAAGCCTATCTGCTATGGTTGTTCTCACTTTTCGTCTTTGATAAAGTTATAATGTCCTTGAAAAACTGGACAGTAAAACAAGAACTTATTCTCCTATAATTTTAAGTTATAAAGGAAAAGTTTAGATGAGAAAGAAGAGTAGTTTTACAGCAGAATTCAAATTTAAAGTAGCACTTGAATCAATGGTTGGAGAGAATAGTATTGCAGAGTTATCTTCAAAATATAAAGTATCTCCAGAGAACATTAGAAACTGGAAGAACATACTAATAGAAAAAGGAGCTACTCTATTTATAAGAAAACAACCTGAAGATGATTCTAGTAAAGAGAAAAATGAACTGAAAGAGAAGCTAAAACAGTGTCAGCAGAAATATGGAGAAATGGTACTTGAAAAAGATTTTGCTGTAAAGCTACTGAATGAGTCACTATCAACTAAAGATAGAATAAGTCAAATAAGTTCTGACTCTCCATTAACAATATCAAAACAGCTGGAGATATTAGATATTTCCAGAAGCACCTATTATTATAAAGGTCTTCCAAATAGCGACGAAGAGGAGATTAAAAAAGAGATTATAGCTATTAAAGAAGAGTATAAAGGAGAGATAAAAGGGTGCAGAAGAGTTCGTAATGATCTGCAAAAGAAAGGTTTTCGAATAGGTAAAGATAGAGTTCTAAAACTTATGAATGAGATGGGCATTAAGACGATTTATCCTAAGAAAAAAACAACTGTTGCAAATAAAGAGCATCAAAAGTTCTCATACAAATTAAGAGATATAGAGATAGATAAGCCAAATAAGGTCTGGAGTGGTGATATTACCTATATTAAAACAAAGAAAGGCTATATGTATTTAGCAGTAATAATCGATTGGCATAGTAGAGCAGTTCTCTCTTGGAAACTTTCAAATACAATGGATGTTCATTTGGTAGCTGATGTACTGGAATCAGCGATATATCAGTATGGAGTACCAGAGATATTTAATTCTGACCAAGGCTCTCAATATACGAGCAGTAAACATACTTCAATCTTACAAGAGAATAATATTCAGATTTCAATGAATGGTAAAGGTCGTAGTATTGATAATATTATGGTGGAGAGATTTTTTCGAAGCATAAAGTATGAAGATATTCTTGTTATGGATTATGAGTCTGTTGTGGATTTAAAAGAAGGAATCAAAAAATATATGAACTGGTATAACAACATTAGAGGTCACTCAAGTTTTAACTATTTAACTCCTTTTGAGATTTATAATAGTCAAGAGCTACCACAGGTAGGATAAGCAGTAAAAAAGAAAATAAGTTTCTCAAATCTTGTCTTGACAAACAAGGACACTTTAGGGTGTGTCAAGCATCCTCCTAGATTACGACTAATTTCTTAATCTATAAGCCCCTAGCTATGGGGTTCTTGACTGGTTTAAAAAATTATTTTACAAAGCTCAAAGCGAAATTAAATGGCAAACTCTCTAGGGTTTTCTCGATTCTTAAAAGGTTTTGCAAAATACTCTCTCTCTCCACCATTAAATAGTATTTTATACTCCTGATCTATATCAGCTTTTGTATATGACAGAAGAGTTTGTAGGGCAAAATTTAGCTCATCTTCAGATGCACTTGAAGAGATTAGAGCAAAAGGGGATTTGACTCCAACAGCCTCAAGTGAAGAGAATTTGGAACTCTTAACACTCTGCAAACCACTATTATCATCTAAATTTCGTCCAATAATCAATTTTGCACCATCTTTTAACCGAAAGTGTCTTCCAAATTTTAGAGAGTCAATATCTTCAACTTCTAGTTGATCAAACTTTACAAAGTCTCTCATCTTTTTAGCAAAATATGGCTCTGTTAAAAGACAACCACCAGCGGGAGGCTCAAAATCGACTAAACCAAACTCCTCTGCCAATTTTAACTGCTTCTCTCGACTTCGCCCAGATATATCGAGTAGCTTTTCACGATTCACCCAACCTCTCTCTTCAGGTATCGATATTGAAAGAAGTTTTGCAGAGAGTGGGCGAAGAAGAAGGTTTTCACTATCTGCCAAATCCCCAACTACTTTAAGGGCTTTGATATTTTGGCTCATTGGTCGCTGTCCAGCAACCTCTCCACTTATAAGAAATGATGCCCCCAACTCACTCATCATACTTTTGGCAATTTTAAACATATTTCCATGACAATCTATACAAGGGTTGAAGTTTTTGCCGTAACCATGTTTTGGTGAAAACAGAATATCTCTTAAAAACTGCTCTCTAATATCAATCTCTAAAAACTCTGCACCAACTTGATTACACATATTAACCATATGTTCTCGCCTATCTCTTGTGCTACCAAATCCAATATTAACATAGAGTGCAATAACATCAATACCTTGGTCAATCACAAGCTTCATAGCAAGAGTGCTATCTAATCCACCACTAAATAGAGCTATTGCTTTCAAATATGAAACTCCACAACTTCAATCTTCTCTTCATATAGGGGGAGTCGTTTTATCTCTTTACCACCCCGTTCAATTACCATACTTCCGCCCCAAAAACCTAAACCATCTTCAAAGCCAACCCTATTAACAAAGATAACTTTTGAGTCGGCAACAATAGAAGCTGTCTTTAAGAGGGAGTGCCACTTATCGATAACCTCAATCTTACCCCCCTCAAAACCTCTTGCTGGAGAACTTGAGATAACCGTAATAAGGTCTGGAGATATTCTCTCAATCTCTCCAAATGTTGAACCTCGCCACAGATCTTCACAAACAAGAGATACAACTGTTCCAAACTCACTTTTGAAACTCTCAATAGACTCTCCGTGAGAGAAGAAACGAGCCTCTTCAAATAGACCATAATTTGGTAGATGAAGTTTGCGATGATTGTGAAGAAGCTCCCCTTTTGAAAAGTAGAGAGATGAGTTATAGAACTTCTTCCCCTCTTTAACCGCTCCACCAACAACAATATCAAATCTCTTTGATAACTCTGCTAGTTCTTCAAGTTCATAAACTCTCCAAGCATCTTCAAATACAGAGTCTTGAAGATAGTAACCATTCAGAGAGAGTTCAGGAAAGATTATTAAATCTACATCTGAAAAATTTTGGAGAATCTCAATATGTCTTTTTAAATTTTCACGAGACAACTTTGGTTTAAATTGAACCAAACCAACTCTAATACTTCTCTTCAGTTTCTACACCTCATCTGGATTATAAATCTCTGAAACAGAGGACATTGGATAGTAGCTACCGCCAAGTTTAAATTCAGCCTCACCACCATTAAATCGAACAGCTTCAATTGGATATGTTCCAAACCTACCACTCTTTGATGAACCATCACTCGATGTATAGGTAACACCAATTCTATACTCTCCATCTTCGTAGATATTGCCAGATTTATCCATTGCATCCCAGTTAAGAGAGACACTTCCCTTGCTTTGAGCATCAACTGTTAGTGTCTCAACTGTAACACCTTGAGAGTTTGTAATTGTAATTTCACCACCTTGGATAGATTCAGGGAAATAGACATCAAAGCTAACTGGATTACCATTCTCAATAACAACTCCAGTTGCTCCCGTATTTGCCATCTTACCAATTGATGAAATAGTTGTAAATTGGGCACTATTTGACATCGTTGAAGTTAAACTAGAGAGGGCATCATTTGTATTTTGAGAAGCCTCAAGAGTTGCAAGTTGTGATGTCTGTTGAAGAATCTTATCTGTATCTTGGGGATTTGTGGGATCCTGATTCTGTAACTCAACAAGAAGGAGCTTTAGAAAGTCATCTTTTCCAAGAACTGACTTATCTATTCCAACATTCTGACCATCTGTTCCATAAGTGTTAAATGCACTTGTTACTAATCCATTCTCTATTGCCATCTTCTGCTCCTATACATACTCTAAAACATTAATTTCAAAGTTCTCAACTCTCTCATCATCAACCTCTTGTTGATTCTGTTGATTTCGCTGTTGTTGTTGAGAACCATTTCTTCCATCTTCATTAAACTTAAAAGTTGGATCTTGGAGACCAACATTGATAAGCTGATTTCTTAACTCTAAACTATTTGCAGAGAGTAAATTAATTGTGTTTGCAGAACCAGAGAGATTAATCTTTACACTATTTCCCCGTTTGATAATATCAACTTCAACCTCTCCAAGTTTCTGTGGATTTAGGGTAAGTGATAGTTTTTGAAATGGATGTTTGTAGTTCTCAACTTGCTCTTGAATATTCATTGCAAGGTGTCGAGTCATTGTTTTTGCTTCACCAATCTTTAGCTCAAGACCACTCTTTATCTTCTCACTTCCGCCTATTGAATGCTCTTCAACTATTTCAACTTGAGCTTCACTCTTTTGAAGTTTTGTATCAATTCCAAGATCTTTTAACTCCTCTTCCGAAAAGATAGATGAGACTATCTC
>JAMJTX010000100.1 GCA_024281215.1 Candidatus Thiovulum karukerense
TTTGTGCCTTATATCCCCGCCATGAATGGCGAGGGTTTACGGCACAGTTGCTAATAATCATTGATGAATAGATGTTTTCAGTTATAATTTTTGATAAAAAAGGTGTCTTATGTTTAAAATGATAGCTATTCTTTTAGTACCATTTTTTCTATATGGAGAAGAGAAGAGTGAAAAGAGTACTCTTTTTGATTGTACAAAAATATTTGAAGAACGAAAAGGGGAGCTTGTTCTCGAACTAAATCGGATAGATGATAAAGAACAATCTCTTCAAGCCTTAAAAGAGGCAACCAATAAGCTGTTGAATGAGAAAAAGAGAAGATTAGAGAAGCAAGAGGGTGAGGTTAATGCAAAACTCAATCAAATATCTTCAAAAGAGCAACGGATTGAACAGATGCTAAATGAAAATAAGAAGATTCTTGATGAGATTGAGAAGTTAAAAATGGATAAAGTTTCAAACACATACTCAAAAATGAAACCAAAGTCAGCCGCTTCAATTTTAGGGGAATTAAAACCAGAGTCAGCCTTACCTATTTTATTAAATATTAAGCCAAAAACACTTGCAAAGATATTTGCAAAAATGGATCCAATCAAAGCTTCAAAATTGACTAAACTGCTAACAAAAGTTGATAGAGAAGAGGTAGAGTGATAGATTGCCGTGTGTAGCACGGCAATAAGACTCTTGTGTCATATTGTAGAAAGTTCTATCTATTTAAGACTCTAATCCAGCAACCCACTGCATCATTGTCTGATTTGGCATTGCCCCTGGAGCTTCCATAAAATTGACGATAAAACTATTCTCAAGCTCAACAACACCAATAGATCTTGGTCTCACAGCTACAATATCAGCATTTGGAACTTGAGGACCAAAACAGAAGATAATGTTCTGAATATCTTTCATATCAGCTGGAATCTGACCACCAATTGATGTGGTATGTCCATAGTGATCAAAAGAGCCAATATATGCAACCATTGGGTGTGCATCAATCTGCTCTTTAAAGTAGCTAATAATATCTTTTGCAGAACTAAACTTTGTACTGCTCTTTGCGATCTCTTTTGAAAAGATAGGGTATTTACCTAAAGCTAACTTCTGTTCCATTAAAATCTCCAAATTTTTTTTCAGAATCTTATCAAAATCTGTTCTTTCAAACCTGATGAAAATATAAGTATTTCACAGATATCTTGCTTTCAAACTCTTAACTATGTCAAAATTTCTATACTTTTAAATTAAGGATCAGTTGTGAAGACTGTTTTAATAATTGGAGCAGGTGGGGTTGGACGAGTTGTAACCCATAAAGCTGCTCAAAATAGAGATGTTTTTGAGAAGATTGTTCTTGCTAGTAGAACAAAATCAAAGTGTGATCAGATAGCTAGTGAGATTGAGGGTGAAGTGATTACAGACTCAGTTAATGCAGATATAACTGATGAGGTCGTAGAACTGATTGAGAGACACAATCCTCAGATTGTTGTGAATGTAGCTCTTCCATATCAAGATTTAGCGATTATGGATGCTTGTGTTAAAACAGGAGTTCACTATCTCGATACTGCAAATTATGAGCATCCTGATACTGCTCATTTTGAGTATAAAGAGCAGTGGGCTAGAGATGATATCTTTAAAGAGGCGGAAATTTTAGGAGTTCTTGGAAGTGGTTTTGATCCTGGGGTTACAAATATCTTTGTTGCTTATGCTCAGAAACACTACTTTGACGAGATTCACTATGTTGATATTCTTGACTGTAATGACGGTGATCACGGTTATCACTTTGCAACAAACTTCAATCCAGAGATAAATATTCGAGAGATTACAGCTGATGGTCGCTACTGGGAGAATGGTGAGTGGGTAACAGTTCCAGCTCTATCTCAAAAGATTGATTGGGACTATCCAGAAGTTGGTGTTCGAGATAGCTATCTTATCTACCATGAAGAGATGGAGAGTTTAACTAAAAATATCCCTCACCTAAAACGAATGAGATTCTTTATGACATTCTCTGAAAAGTATTTAACTCATCTAAGAGTTCTCGAAAACATTGGAATGACATCAATTGAACCTATTAATTTTAATGGTCAAGAGATTATCCCACTTCAATTTTTGACAGCTGTTCTACCAGATCCTGCAACTCTCGGTGAGAGAACAAAGGGTAAAACAAATATTGGTGTTTATGTAACAGGTATCAAAGATGGTGTTGAGAAAACAGTCTATATCTATAATGTAGCACAACACGAAGAGGCTTATCGAGATACAAAAGCTAATGGAGTCTCATTTACAACAGGTGTTCCTGCGATGATTGGAGCGAAGCTTGTTCTTGAGGGTAAATGGAGTGGAAAAGGTGTCTTTAATATGGAAGAGTTTGATCCAGATCCATTTATGGAGGAGCTGAATCTTCGAGGACTTCCTTGGAAAGTTATTGAGAAGTAGATTGTTTTCTAGAGTTTGGACGGGTTTCCCGTCCAAAATTAATAAAGCTATCAGCTTATAACTTCACCTTTTGCACTGGTTCTTCCAGACTCAATAATCTTTACTCTCCCAACTTTTCCAAGAAGAGATCTATCACCTCTACTTTTGATTAACAGTCCGGCAGAATTTCGTCCAATAAGACAGCCATTATCCTCTATATCAAAAAAAACATCATATATTTTGCCGACTTTTGATTGGGCAATCTCTTCAAGAATCTTTAAATGTCTTGCTTGAAGTCTTTTTAATCGCTCTCCAGCTACCTCATCAGGGATACTATCTTTAAAGTTACTAGCCTCCGTCATTGGTCGAGGTGAATATTTAAAACTAAACATCTGTTCAAACCTTGCAATTTCAAGAACTTCCATCGTATCCTGAAAATTATCTTCACTCTCACCTGGAAAACCTACAATAATGTCTGTTGAGATTGCTACATCTGGGACAGCCGAACGGACTCTCTCTACTCTATCCAGAAACCACTCTTTACTGTAACCCCGTTTCATAGCTTTTAAAATCTCTGTTGAACCACTCTGAAGAGGCATATGGATAGATTTTGCAATTTTTGGATTTGATGCAAACTCTTCAATAAACTCATTATCCATATGGAGAGGATGAGGTGATGTAAATCGAACTCTCTCAACACCATTAATCTCTGTAACCTCTCGAAGAAGCTGAGTAAAATCCATCTTTTTATGTTCAGTAGAGAATCGTCGTCCATAGTTATTGACATTCTGTCCAAGAAGAAGAAACTCTTTTGCCCCCTCATCAACTCCTCTCTTCACCTCATCTAAAATCATCTCTGATGGAATAGATATCTCTGTGCCTCGAGTGTGTGGCACAATACAGAATGTACATTTTTTATCGCAACCGATAGAGATATTTATCATCTTTTTAAAATCAGCTACACCTCCATCTCCGAAAGAGTAGAGAGAGTCATCATAGTTAATATCTATCTCGACAGCACCTTTACGATGGATAACATCAGTGATCTTAGATACATTTCTTGCACCCAAGACAAAATCAACATATGGGGCCTTTTTAATAATCTCCCTTCCAAGATGAGAAGCTGTACAACCTGCAACCCCTATTTTTGCTCCAGCTTTTTTAATTCGATTAAATTGACCAAGCTCTGAAAATAGTTTATGAACAGGCTTTTCTCGAACACTACAAGTATTGATAATTATTAAGTCTGCATCTTCTATGGTCTCTGTTTTAGAGTACCCCTCTCTCTCCTCTAATTGACTCAATATATTTGCAGAGTCTTTATGGTTCATTGCACAACCTAAAGTCTCTATAAAGACTCTCTTTTTCTCTATATTTTTCACTTCTATACTCAACGGTTCTCTTAATTGTGTGGAATTAGTTTAATGGAGATAGTATGAAACTCCTCTTGAAGTTCTTCACCTATCTCTTCAATAATATCATCATCAGATTCGTAAAACCAATTCACTTCAACGAACTTTCCATTCTCAACTGCTAATTCAAGCATATCAAACATATCAAAATATACTTTTAGACTACTAGAGTTAAGATATGTTAGCTCAAAGTTAATTATTGTATTTATGTTAGATGTTGTACTGAAGTACTCTTTTATCCATTTTTGTACAGGTTGATAGACCTCGAATGTATTCTCCGGATATGATTTACCTTTAATGGAGAAAACTCCTTTAATTGAGTCTAATATAATAGTTGGTATATAACTTGTCTCTTTAATGGTTAGATTATCCATTTTTATCCTTTAAACATATGCTTTTATATGAAAAAAAAGATTTTTATTGCTATTTTCAAAAGCATACTCTATTTTTTCAGTCGATATTTTTGCAACCTCTATTAAACCTACTCCAGCACCTCTATCATGAGTATCTTCAGCAGATCGTAGTTTTTGTCGTAAAAGTGCTTTCTGCTCTTTTTTGTCAAGAGAGTTGATATAGTCAATTTTTGATGACAGCTTCTCTCTATCGCACAACTCTATCTCGTTACAGGTATTTATATAGTACTTCTCTCTATTATTGTCAAAACCAACTAGTAGAATACCGGGGCTACTGTGTCTATTCCCTTTTTTAATGTGGATATCTTTTGAATAACTCATAATGTTTTGTAGAAGTTCAATAGAGATTACAAATATACTTTTGACAGAGTTTCTGTCATTTAACTCTTCTGCTAGTTGCACTCTAACTTTATCCATAAGAAACTCTGTAAAGTGTTGTGAAATCATTCCTGAGAAAGAGAAGAGAATACCCTCATCTTCCATAACCTGCCTAACTACTGGAATATTCAACTTCTCTCCTTTAAATCTTAAGACCTATAAATGTAATATCATCTTGTCTCTCAAAATTTCTCTGATATCTAAGCAATTCGGACATTAGTACCCCTTCTTGTTCTACCATAGGCTTATCTGCTATTTTTTTTATTAAGCTTTTTAGCCTCTTTTTGCCAAATGATCGCTCTCGCTCTCCACCAAGTTGATCCCAATAACCATCGCTTGAGAGATAGAGTGATATTGGAGTTGATGTGTCGATAGAGTATTCTTTAAAAGAGAACTCTATGTTACTATTTTTATAACCAATAGACGAGCGATCGCCTTTAATTGTCTGTAACTCCCCATTCTGTATATAGAAAATATCATTTCTTGCACTAGCACATTTTATAATATTTTGACTCTTTTTGAAATATATTACCTGTCCATCAAAACCTGCATCAGAGAGTGAATCTTCTCTATCTTGTCGGAGAAGCTCTTTAATAGAGCTATTAAAATATTGTAGGATTTTTGCTGGACTTGGCTCAAGTTTCTTACTTGCAATATCCCCAACAATCTGTGTTTCAATCGCTTTAACCAACATTGTTACAAAAGCTCCAGGAACACCATGACCAGTACAATCAATCACCATTATTAAAAGCTCATCTCTACTATCTAGCTCTGTAATAAAGTAGATATCACCCCCAACTTGTGATTTTGGTTCCCAGAAAAGAAAGCTATCTTTAAAATATCTCTCCAGAGGTTTTTGAGATGGGAGAATTGAGTGTTGAATAAGTGATGCATAAGCTATTGAGTCATTAATATTTTTATGTGACTCCTCCAGCTCTTGAATGACTCTATTGGATAAGTTTGTTAAAGCATCTAATGCTAAGAAATGCTTGTTTGTAATAAAGTTCTTCTCTCGATTCTCTAGCGATATTTCAGAACTTTGATTATTATGAGTCTCTCCATCTTCTGATAACCCTAAGATCGTTAATGTGATATTTAGCAGAGAGTTTTTTGAGTCTTTATGAAAAATTTCACCATAGGTAAAAAAACCACTTGTTGGAGCAATTATATTTAGAGGAGAGAGTTCTATATTAATCTCTGACTGTAAAAAAGCTCGTCTTGCTGTACAGCTATATGTATAGATAGCTTCAGGGTGAAAGTTTTGATAGTTATTGATGTTATCTTTTGTATTGCTTAAGACTAAATCAACATTACCAAAAGCAAGTTTGACTCTATCCCCAACAGCTAAGTTTCCAATAGTTAAGAGAGAACCATCATCAAACTGATGGACAAATGTTCGACATATCTTGACACCATCATCTTCTATTTTCAAAAGAGGGAACTCTGTTGCTGAAAATGGTAGATTGTCACCAACTTTATCACCTAAATATTTTCTATATATCTCACTAACATTTATACCATCAACCTCGTAAAGATGATTCTTTTCAGCTTTTGTAACAACCATCTCTTGACCAATTGGTTGCCAGTTTAACTGATAGTCAGTCATAACAGTTAATAAATCACTATTGAGTGACATAGCAACAACACCTCTGTTATAAACGCCACTGTTTGAGAATATAAAAGTCTCGGTAAAACTACCATTATCACCAGCTAAACCACCAGCAATAGGAATTTGATGATTGACACTAGAGATACCATCAACAACATCATTTCCATTAGTCTTTAAACCATCTATAAAAAGAACCATCACTTTTGTATTTGGAGTGAAAAGTGAGTTAGCGACATCAACTCCAAGTTGGTAATCATCTTTATTTATAAAATAGCCAACTTCAAGTGTTGTATTATCAAACTCCATTATAGAGAGTGTAACTGTCGATTCATAAACACTACCATTATAAATTTCACCAGCCGTTGAAGCTCCTATAAACTTAAGCTCACTATTTTTATTTTTAATAGTAGAAACAATCTTCTCAACACCTTCTCTCGTTGCAAAGCCTGAAAATATCTGTATAGCTGTTTTTGTAGTCTCATATTTTGACAGATCAAGTTTGTCTAACTCGTCTATTGAGTTAAATTTAAAATTTTTGACTTTCACCTATAATTATCTCTTTTTTGTCTGATGATCTAAAAACTTCCAAGTTGCAAAGAGAATTGTAAAGAGTGCAATTGGAAAGATAAGAGGGCTAACATCACTCTCTGAAAATAGCTCTCGAACATAGTTTGACGAGTAGAATGTCCCCAATCCAACTGCAACTGCCCATATTCCTGATGCTAAAACATTAAGAATAGCAAACTTTGAGAAGTTGTAGTTTGTCAATCCAAGAATAATCGGAATCAGTGTTTTTACACCATAGATATATTTTTGAAGAAATATTGTCAAAGTGTCATATTTTCTAATAAGTATCTTGGAATATGCCATCTTTCTTCTATGTCTTATAAAGAATGGATATTTTGCTAAATCCTTTTTATGGTACTTTCCGATATAGAACAGAAAGAGGTCACCAAACATATTTGAGATACCTGCAAGAAGAATTACATAAGCTATATTTAATTCACCCATTGAAGCTAAGATTGCCCCACCAATAATTGCTACTAAACCACCGCCAAATGAGTATAAGGCGATAATTATATATCCATAAGTCGATATCGATGTGATAATATCTTCCATTAACTTCCTTGTATCTATATTCTTAATTTATATTTATATAAGTTTATCAGAAATTAAGCTTAACGATTATCGCTCATATGATACTCAAAACAATAATAGTATAAGCCTACATCTTGACCTCAATTCTATTTTGTTTTATTATATCGTTAAATTTGCACCTTGCCACTCCCAATAAATGGTAGAAGTTAGAGGTGTAGTAAATATAAAGGACATTTTATGAGACTTAAGATTACACTGCTATCACTATCTCTTGTGGCTCTCTCTTTTACAGCTTGTGGAGAGAGGGAGAAAGAGGTTCTTGAAGGACCAACAACACGAACAGAAGTTCCACCACCAATTGAGAATGATACACGAGAGGTGAAAAAATCAGTTGAGACAACAGAAGTAGCAGTAGCTGAAGAGGACTCTGCACCAGTTGATGGAGCAGTTGTATTTGAGAAGTGTGTCGGTTGTCATGGAGCGAATGCTGAGACATCAGCTCTTGGAAAATCACAAGTTATCAAAGGTTGGGAGAAACAGAGAATTGTTGATGCTCTTAAAGGTTATAAGAGTGGAACTTATGGTGGTGATATGAAAGGGCTAATGAAAGGACAGGCGGCTCCTCTGTCAAATAGTGAGATTGAAGCTGTTGCTGATCATATTTCGAAACTTTAATAGCGGGAGAGTTATTTGAAAAGAAAAATTTCAACAGTCAATACACTCCTTGACTCAATACCATTTATAAAACAGTTTAGTGGTGAGATAGTTGTTATTAAGTATGGTGGGTCTGCTCAGACTTCGCCAACTCTAAAACAGAAGTTTGCTCAAGACATTCTTCTTCTCTATCTTGTTGGTCTAAAGCCTGTTATTGTTCATGGTGGCGGAAAGAGAATTACAGACCTTTTAACTCAACTCAGTGTTGAGACAGAGTTTATTGATGGTCAAAGAGTTACAACTGATGAGGTGATGAGAGTTGTTGAGATGGTTCTCTCCGGTGAAATCAATAAAGAGATAACAGCGATGCTCAACCACTTTGGGGCAAAAGCGATTGGAATCTCTGGAAAAGACTCTAACTTTATTAAAGCTAAACCTTTTGATGCTGAGAAATTTGGTCGAACAGGTGTTGTTGATAGTGTTGATGCTCGTGTAATTCACCGACTTCTCGATGAAAAGTTTGTACCTGTTATCGCTCCAATTGGTAGTGGTTATGAACTTGGTGATATAGGTTATAACATCAATGCTGATTTTGCTGCAAGTGCAATTGCAAAAGCTATTGGTGCAAAGAAGATTCTATTTTTAACAGATACTATGGGTGTTCTTGATAAAGATGGTGAGCTTATTCATAGCTTATCACTTCAAGATGTTGAAGAGCTAAAAGAGAATAAGACTATCTATGGTGGAATGATTCCAAAAGTTGATGCTTGTACAGAATCTATTAAAGGTGGAGTTGAAAAAGCTCATATTATTGATGGTCGAGTTGAACACTCAATTCTGCTTGAGATTTTAACTTCAGAGGGTATTGGAACTCAATTCACATCTTAATCACGACTACTTTGTCATATTCGGGCTTGACCCGAATATCTCTAACCTGTCACCCCCTCCAAAATTTATTAAAATGGAGCTGACCCCCAACTCTCTTTAAATTAACATAGGAGATATTATGTTTAAAAAAATTCTTCCACTAAACTCAATACTATTTTTGAGGTTTCTTGGTCTATTTCTTGTTCTTCCACTAATAGCACTCTATGCTCAATCTCTGGAGGGTTCTACTCCTCTATTAATAGGGATTGTTATCGGTGGATATGCTCTGACCCAAGCTCTGTTTCAAGTTCCATTTGGCACTCTCAGTGATAAGTTTGGTCGCAAATGGCTAATTATATTTGGTCTTGCTCTATTTCTAGTGGGTTCAGTTATATCATATATAGCAACTGATATATATACTCTTATATTTGGTCGTCTTCTTCAAGGTGCTGGAGCTGTCGGCTCTGTAATCAGTGCTACTATTACGGACTTAGTTGAAGAGGAGCGACGAGCAAAAGCTATGGCAATTGTTGGAGGCTCTATCGCTATGGCTTTTGCACTGGCTATGGTTCTTGGTTCAACCGTTGGTGCATATTATGGGGTTGATACTCTCTTTTTAGTTACATCAATCTTAGCACTTCTCTCTATATTAATCGCCTTTAAGATTCCGCAATCAGCAAAAATAGAGTTTATTTATCAAAAGGGTGAAGAGAGTCGTTCAATTTTTAAAGATAGAACAATTCTATATCTACTATTCTCATCTCTTCTTCAGAAAGGGATAATGTCTATTATCTTTATGCTTATTCCTATTCTTTTAGTAAGCAGTGGTGAGTGGAGTCGAGAAGAGTTGTGGCAACTCTACACTCCGGCAATGGTTCTAGGACTTCTCTCAATGGGTCCAGCTGTTATATTTGGAGAGAAGCGAAATGATCCTAAAAAGATATTTATGCTATCTTCAACTCTATTTATTGTTACATCAATACTTATATCAATAGGTTCTTTAACAGCAGTAACTTCTGCTCTATTTATATTCTTTGTCGCTTTTAATCTTATTGAACCCCTGATTCAATCAATGGTCTCTAAACTTGTAAAAGTGAGTGAAAAAGGTAGGGCTTTAGGTTATACAAACTCATTTGCATATTTTGGGACTTTTATAGGTGGAACAGGAGCAGGTCTATTTCTTCAAGTTGGAGAGATTTCAACTCTTGGTTATATCCTAACAGCTCTCTCAATTTTCTGGTTAGTCTGGACTATATCTATTGAGAACCCTGTTAAAAAAGATACTCTATATATGGCTCTTTCAGAGACTTTAGAGACTCAACTACGAACAGAAAAATATCAATTTATTGATGAGTGGTATATAAACCGAACAGAGAAGTTGATAGTAGTGAAATTCGATTCAGAGGAGTATCTTAAAGAGGATATTGAAGAGATTTTAAAAGAGTGGAGTAGTAAATAGATGTTACTTGAAGCAAAAGAGATTTCCCACTCATTCAACTATCCTCTATTTGACTCTCTGAACTTCTATTTGAATGAGTCAGAGAGTGTAGCTATTATTGGGGTTAGTGGAAGTGGTAAATCTACTCTGCTAAATATTCTTGCTGGAGTTATTGAGCCTAATCACGGAACAGTTTCACACTTTGGAAGAGATTTTAAGAGCCTTAAGGAGAGTGAGCGAGAGGAGATTCGGAGAAAAGATTTAGGGATTATTTTTCAGTCTCACTACCTTTTTAGAGGCTTTACAGGGAGAGAAAATCTTGAAGTTGCCTCTATTCTCTCCGGAGAGCCTATCGATATGGAGATGCTTAAGAGTTTTAATATAGATTCAGTTATTGAACAAAAAGTTACACAACTCTCGGGAGGACAACAGCAGAGACTCTCAATTGCAAGAGTTTTAACTAAAAAGCCAAAGATTATATTTGCTGATGAACCGACAGGAAACCTTGATCAAGAGAGTGCCTCTCATGTAATGGAGAATCTTTTTAATTATGTAAAATCTAAAAAAGCTGGAGTAGTCTTAGTAACCCATGATGAAAAGTTGGCAGGTAAGTGTGACCGAGTTTTTAGATTAGAGAATGGTCTTTTCACCTTAGTAGAGGCGAAATAGTGAGCAACCTGAGTCGATAAAGAAACCACCCCGTCTATAATCTATGATTTAGGCTGAGGAAAGCTTCAGGAGAGTGCAAAGTAATCACTAATAGAGAGACTCTATGTTGTTGCGAGTGTAATAGCAAATTTTGGAATAGCTCCAATACTCCTTAAGGAGTTATCAGCCTCCAGCATTGTTGTCCCAGTTGTAATGATGTCATCAAGAATAACAACATCTTTGCCTGATAGTCTATTGGAGACTCTAAACTCTCTTCTGTTTGCTTCTCGAAACTTTAGACTTTTTCCCGCATACTGAACTCTGTTGTTAGCGATTAAAGAGTTATAGATTGGCTTAAAATTTGACTTCTCTAGCTGTGAAGCTAAAAGAGCTGTATGAGAGTATCCCCAATCTCCAACTCTATCGTCAATGGGTGATATGTATAGCCTACTATCTACCTTGAGTTCATTGGCAAATTTCTTCAAAGATAGGTCTCCTAGTATTTTAAAGATATAAAAACCAATATAACTGTGCTTTGTGAGAAGAAGATGGGATATTTCACTATATTTATAGAAGCTAATAACCTCTAATCCTGATTTTAGCTTTCGTCTATAAAGTAACGGAGAGAGGTACTCTTTTTGACATCTTTTGCAGATGTGTAAAAGAGACCAGCTTTCACATAATAGACACCTCATCAGCTATCTTTGGAGAATAGCCAATAATGTTCTTTCACTTTTAAAGCCTTTTAGACTTTTTGTAGAGATAATAAAATGTACTAAATGTTATAAAAAGAAGAGAACTTCCAATAATCAGATAGAGCGAATATATTAAGTCGTGATAGTTATTAATAGAGATTTTAAAGACCATTAAAAGGGCTTCAATCATTAGAGCAATAATAATGGAGACTGTAAAGTTAATCAGAGTCTTTGGCTTAAATGTTTCATTATAGTTATCGCTAGATAGAACCTCCTGCTCAAATATGGTTTTACCCAAGTCAAATATGGCTAGACCAAGAGTTAATGCAACAACTGGTTTAAACATAGCTTCCATTGATGGATTTGAGAAGTTTTCAGCAAAGGTATATACACCATATCCACTTAAAAAGATTGCTACTCCGAGAAGTGATATCGAGATAAGAGCATAGAAAAATTTAATAAAGTGCTCAAAAGCTTTATGGCTATCATAGAGTCCAAATCTTTTTAATAGTTTCTCTAGTTCAAAATCTAAAAATATGTAATCCTCTTCCCGTTTTTGAATTACAGTAACACATAGATGACCTGTTGTAGAGCTAATATAAGGAGGTTTAATAACAATATCATTCCCTTCACTAAAGTCCTGTCTCTTTGTACCTTTTTTATTATAGAGAAGATACTCTCTTTTTACTCCAACATGCTCAGCTTTCATCTCCCCGTTTCTCTCGAGATTTGGTGATGTTTGAACAAGGTTCTTGTCAGTTGTATATAGAAGCTCAAGAGCTGTAAATAGTTTAAACATACTATCAATATCTTGCTGTTCAAGTGGTCGATTATTGAATCGAAGAAGTGTAGAGGTGATAAATCTCTCTAACATAGAGAAGTTATCTTCATAAATTTTTACAAGATGTTTCACACAGTTCCTTTTAAAATAAGTTTATTGTGAAATATTTAGCCACACTACAAACAAGTGTGGCTTGAAGCAAGAAATTATCCAACTTTAGATTTAACAACCTCGATTTCACTCTTTGCTGCTGCAACAATATCACCATATCCATCAGTAACACCATCTTTTCCAGCATACTCTATTGTCTTCATTATTTCAGCTAAATATTTAAATCTAAGATTTGCCGCAGAGCCTTTAATTTTGTGTGCAAAATCTTTGATTTGTTCACTATCTCCATCAGCAATGGCTTTTTCTAAATCAGCAACACCTTCATCAACACCTTCAAGAAATTTACCAACAAGTTTATCTACAAACATCTCTGGAATTCCAAGCTCTTGTGAAACAACCTCTTTTGAGACCTCTTCAAAACTATTTTCTGGTACAGCTATCATTAATATCTCCTTATCTTGATTATAATTTTCTATCTCTGTAATATTACTATCTTTTTCAATACCTCTTGGAAGATACTTCAAGAGTATCCTCTCTAAATCAGCTACATCAACAGGCTTAGTCATATAGTCGCTCATTCCAGCTGATATAAACCTCTCTTTATCTCCAACCATAGCATTTGCAGTTAAAGCTACAATAGGAGTACCTCTCTTATCGGAGTCAAATTGACGAATCTGTTTTGTCGCTTCTACACCACCAAGAATAGGCATATTAATATCCATTAGCACAAGAGAGTAGCTGTTGTCACTAACCATCTGCACCCCCTCTTTTCCATTATTGGCGATATCAACGGATATTTTATACTCTTTAAGAAGAAGCTCTATAAACATCTGATTCACTTCATTATCCTCAACAACAAGCACTTTAATACCATCAAAATTGATAGCCTCTTTTAGATGAACCTGCTCTTTCTCTAACCTTTTATCTCTCTTGTTAAAGTTCTCAATCACTGCATCATAGATACCAGACATTGAGAATGGAAATGTTAATCTCCGTATTTTAGATGCTCTGATTTTTGTGCTTCTCTTTTCGTAGCTATCAATTAATATGATTGAACGGTGTTCTAGATGTTTCTCCAGAGATCTTAAATCCATAGCATCAACACTTTTTGAGAAGATACAGATAGCATCTGATTGATCAAGAGTAGCTTTATCTGATGTGATGGCTGTTTTAAGTCCAAATCGCTCTAAATATCGCTGAAGTAGTTCAACCTCAGGCTCAACATCTATTTTTGGTGAATGGTATATCGCTCCACTTAAATCACCCAACCAGTTATAGTCAAAGGTCTGTGTAGGTGCAGCTTCAGCTTTTATAGAGAAGAAGAACCTACTCCCCTCCCCAACAGCACTATCCAGTTTTAAACTTCCACCCATTAACTCAATAAAGCTTTTACTGATAGAGAGTCCAAGACCTGTTCCGCCAAACTTTCTTGTCGTTGATTCATCGGCTTGACTGAATGGAGTAAAGATTCTCTTCTGCTGTTCTGGTGAGATACCTATTCCAGAGTCTTTTACAGAGATATTGAGGTTTATATTATGCTCATCAACTCTATCAAATGTGATATCGACATTGACAATACCACCCTCTGGAGTAAATTTCAGAGCATTACCAATTAGGTTTGATATCACTTGTTTTAGTCGCAATGGATCGAGAATTATCCATTTTGGAAGATATGGATCTACAAAGAGAATATAACTTATTCGCTTTTCTACCATCTTTGCACTAAAGAGGCTAAGAGTTGGCTCAAACTCTGTAACTGGGTTGAACTTAATATACTCCAGACTCATATTGCCACTCTCAACTTTAGAGAAGTCTAGGATATCATTAATAATCCCTAAAAGAGTCTTGCTACTACTTGTAATCGTAGATATATATTTATCTTGAGTCTCTGATGGTTTTGTCTTTTTAAGGAGTTCAGCAAAACCTAAGATACCATTTAGAGGTGTTCGTATCTCATGGCTCATATTCGCAAGGAATCTTGATTTTGCTTCTGTTCCAGCTTTCGCTTTCTGAAGAGCAGTCTCAAGCTCAGTTACATCATGAAGAGTCATAATATATAGATCTTTACTACTAAGGTTATATCTCTTCATTCTGCTTTTTGATGCCTGAATTTTATCTACTTTAATAGAGAAATATCTTACTCGCCCATGCTTGTCAATAAGTTTTGCCTGATGAGGTTCATTTCGTTTGTGAAAAATATACTCTACCCAGTCAATTGCACAACTATAAATCATCTCCTCTTCAGGGATAAACAGATCTCCAATACATTTAAAATACTCTTTAAAACCTGCAATTGATTCAAATTCAACATAATCAAAAAACTTCTGATTTACATCTAAAAGTCCCTGCTGTTCATTGGTTAAGAGGATAATACTATCTTGATAATTGAGAATTCTCTCTGTGAATCTTCGCTCACTATTTAGCTCTTGTTCTCTAATAACCCGTTTAGTAATATCTTTACGAAGAGATATATACTCGATAATCTCCCCTTTGCTATCAAAAATTGGAGAGACCATCGATTCAACATAGTATGTTTCTCCACCCTTTGTGATATTTTTTAATGCTCCTCGCCAAGTCTCTTTTCTATCTTTGATTTTTGCCCATAACCCTTTAAATAGATTTGGAGAGACATCAGGGTGTCGAACAATACTGTGCGGCTGACCAATCAGCTCCTCTTTAGAGTAACCACTAATCTCAACAAAACTCTTATTTGCATATGTGATGATTCCACTTGGATCAGTTTTTGTAATAATTAAAAAGTCATCAACTGCACTATCTTTCTGCTTTAATAGACGATTCTCCTCTACAATAGCCTCTATTTCACTATCGCTATACTGCCTAGACATCTTGAAAATCCCTCCAATTATAATCTTTTATCTCTATATATTGACCCTCTAAACTATTGCTACTCTCTATATATACTGGATAGAAGTATTGATCATACCCTTCAAATAGTCCCGAGTTGCCTCTTTTCTCAACTAGAACCTTTAAAGGTTGTTTGATGCTATCTCTGAAATTTGCACTTTTACTATTGATTAGAGTTTCAATAGTTTGAAATCTCTCTTTAACGATACTACCATTAATCTCACTCATTGTAGCTGATGGTGTTCCATCTCTTTTGCTATATCGAAAGAGGTGAATATGAGTTAGTGGATACTCCTGTAATCTTTGCAAAGCTGAACCAAAAATCTCTTCACTCTCTCCAGGGTGTCCAACTATATAGTCAGTTCCAAGAGCATACCCCTTTTCAGATAGAGTGTTAAACAGCTTTAAATCACTTTCAACTCTATTTTTTCTATTCATTATCTTTAGCATTCTATCGTCAGAGTATTGAATTGCAATATGAAGATATCTACCTAACCACTCTTCATCTAATAACTCAAAAAACTCTTCTCCTATCTGACTAGGCTCAACACTTCCAAGTCTGATTCGCTGAACACCTTTAACTTGTGAAATTTTCTTTAAAAGTCTAGCTAGAGAGTTTCTACTACCTCCATAACTGCCTATATTTGTCCCTGTTAAGATAAACTCTTTAAATCCACTATCTGCTAATATCTGAACTTGTTGAAGAATGGTCTCCTCTCTATAACTTCGAGAACGACCTCGAACAGTTGGGATAATGCAGTAACTACATTTAAAGTTACACCCCTCTTGAATCTTAATAAAAGCTCGGCTCTTTCCAACAAACTTATCAACAACTGTACTATCTATATGTTTCAAGTCACCGATTTTAAATAGTCGATTTTTATCTTTAAGAAAATCCTCTACTCTCTCTTTTTCTGGATGTCCAAAACCACTATGAATAACACCTTGTTCAAACAGGGATTTACCAACTGTTCTGACTCCGCAACCTGTAAATAGCACTCTCTTCTCAGGATAGTCTCGTTTTACCCTATTGATAAATTGACGACCATTTGTATCGGCTGAGTTTGTTACAGTACAAGAGTTTATAACAATTGTGTCAGCATCTTCAATATCTTCAGTAACTTTAAAATCTTTAAGATTACTTATCATAACTTGAGTGTCAAATATATTTGTTCGACAACCAAAAGTTTTAAAAAAGACTCTCTCTCTCATTAGATTTACAGTATAGCTCCTAGGGTTAGAAATGTGCCTAATTGATTATTAGCCACAAAAATAGTTAGCATTATATCTTATTTAAATATAATACAATATATCACATAATACAACTATTTAAAAAGGAGAAGCAGTTTATCCTTTAGATTGTAAGCTTGTTTTCATAATTAAAGTCCAATATAATTAGAGGTCTTAAAAGGTTGTATATATTGAAAATTACTATAATTTTATTTCTATTTATATCTAATATATTATTAGCTGAAGTTATTCTAACAAAAGAAGAGATAGATTTTTTAAAAAAACACCAAGTTATCAAAGTTCATATGGAAGAGGATTACCCACCATTCTCATTTCGAGAGAGTGGAGAATTCACTGGCTTTTCAATAGATTATGCAAATCTTATAGCGGTTAAACTTGGGATTCAATTTGAGTACTCTAAAGATGAGCCATGGGGTGAGGCGGTAGATAAGCTTAAAGATAAAAAGATAGATATTGTTGCTCAAATGATAAACAATGAGGAACGGAGAAAGTTTGCAGTTTTTACAGATACCTATATGTCATACTACCAATCAATAGTAGTCAAACTAGAAAACTCATATCTTAATAGACTAGATAAATTTAAGGGTAAAACAGTAGGTATAGTAAGAGGGTATGCAACAGCTGAGCCATTAAAAAAGTACTATCCAGATATAAAATTAAAACTCTATCCTGATACAGCAAAGCTTATTTTAGCAGTGATGAAAGGTGAAATTGATGGAGCTATGTCAACACATCAAGTTGTTCAATATAACCTACTATCCAACTATATTAATGATGTAATATCTATACCCATAACAGACAATATACATATACCTCAAATACACGAGGCATATGGGATCAGAGATGATTACAAGCTTTTAAGGTCTGCTATTCAAAAAGCTTTTGATGATAGTGCTATTCAAAAAAGAGAGATACAAATTAAATGGTTTGGCGATGGTTCATATAATCAAAAATCTATTGATAAAACGGTTGTCTTAACTCCAGAAGAGAAAGAGTTTCTAAAAACCCACCAAAAAATAGTTTTAGGAACTGGAGATGGCTGGGATCCATACAGTATAAAAAGAGAAGATGGTTCTATTACAGGTTATGATCAAGAGATTTTAAATGAGATAAACAGAGTTACTGGTGCAAACTTCATACTTCAACTTGGCAACTGGTCAGATATGCAAGACCTTGCAAAGAGTCGTCAAATAGATGGTCTTGCAACACTTATAGCAACAGATAAACGAAAAGAGTTTCTTAATTTTTCAGATATATATATTCAATTATTAAAAAATGTTTATGTAAAAAAAGGTAATCCAGATAACATAAAATCTTTAAAAGATTTAGAGGGTAAAACAGTAGCTGTGCATAAAGGAAATATAGCAGATGAAAGACTTGCAAAATCTATTAAAAATGCAAAGATTATCTACTCTTCTACACCAACTTCAACACTAAAAGAGATTATTTACGGCAAAGCAGATGCAACTTTTGGTAATGGAGCCACAGAGTATATGATGGCAAAAGAGGGAATGCCATATTTAACAAATGCATTTGCACTCGACTCTTCACTAGATTTGCATTTTGCAATTAGAAATGACTGGTCTGAAGCGATCTCAATCTTCAATAAAGGTTTAAGAGCAATTCCGAAAGAGAGATTAATCTCTCTCCAAAGTAAGTGGTTTAGTCAAATAGATGACTTCAATAATAATTTACTCCACTTCACATCTGAAGAGCGAGACTATTTAAATAAAAAAGATTTTATACCATACTGTATAGACCCATATTGGGAGCCATTTGAGTATCTTGATCAAGAGAATAG
>JAMJTX010000101.1 GCA_024281215.1 Candidatus Thiovulum karukerense
CTCATATTTGCTAATTTGACGAACATTTGCTTTACTCTTTAGATTCTCTCTCTTTAGTTGTAGAGCCTCTTTAAGAGCATCAACTCTTTGAGAGAGTGCATCTATTGAGATATGCTCATTTGTACTATCAAGCTCAACAACACGAGTTGTCTTATCAATATATGAGAACTCTTTATTGAGAGCTATCTTTGTAACAATACCACCAATTTCAGCTTCAACAGAGTGAGTTTGATATGGTTGAATCTGTGCCATATAGTAGTCTGCACTCAATCCTAAAGAGAGTGCAAAGGTTAAAATAATCTTTTTCACAAAAACTCCTATTTTATTTTTAAAATTAAATCTTTAGCTTGTTCTAGCCCTTTTTGAACCTCATCAAAAACTAAAACAACCCCCATTCTTCTATCATTATGAGCTTCTGGCTTCCCAAAGACTCTGAAAATAGAGTTCTTTGAAAATGTACTATCTGGAACATCAATTGATGGTGTAAAACTCTCTTGTTTTGTTTTGAATGCTCCACTGACACCAGAGCCGTAGAAGATATAATCTAGTGGCAATCCTAGAACAGCTCTAATATGAAGAGCAAACTCACTCTGTGATTGAGTAATCATTGTTACCATTCCAGTATCGTGAGGTCGAGGACTAACTTCAGAGAAATAGACCTCATCACCTTTTATAAAGAGTTCAACACCAAAAAGACCTCTACCGCCTAAACCATCAGTGATTTTTTTAGCAATCTCTTCAGATTTAGCTTTGGCTACTTCGCTCATCTCCATCGGTTGCCAAGAGAAGATATAATCACCGTCCTCTTGAATATGTCCTATCGGCTCACAGAAGATAGTCTCACTACCATTTCTAGCTGTTAGAAGAGTAATCTCATAATCAAACTTGATAAACTCCTCAACAATCAACTCACTTGCATCACCTCTTGCCTCTTTTGCAAGTTCCCAAGATTTTTCTAGGTCATCGCTACTTCTTGCAATAGATTGACCATGCCCTGATGAACTCATAACAGGTTTAATGACAACTGGAAACCCAATCTCATTTGCCGAGTTCTTCAACTCTTCAAATGTCTTAACAAAGAAGTATCGACTTGTTGGAAGTCCTAAATCTTCACTTGCAAACTGTCGAATATTTTTTCTATTCATTGTTTTATGGACAGCTTTAGCATTTGGAATAACAGTGAAACCTCTATCCTCAACTTCTAAAAGAGCATCTATATTGATAGCTTCAATCTCTGGAAGAATATAATCAGGCTTCTCTCTCTCAATAACTTCAAGAATCTGCCCTCTATTTTTCATATCAATTGTGTAGCTTCGGTGAGCAACAAGATGAGCAGGTGCATTCTCATATCTATCAACAGCAACAACCTCTATTCCAAGTCGTTGAGCCTCAATTGCAACTTCTCGACCAAGCTCACCACTTCCTAGAAGCATTATCTTTTTACTATTACTTTTTAGCGGTGATGTAAATACCATTTAACTCTCCATTTTTTACTCATGATTAAACCATGAAAAAGGAGTAAAAACAAGGTAGCTGAATTTTAACTTTATTATTTGGAGCTACTTTAAGTTTTCTATGGAGATCAATAATTGGACTGATACAATAACAAAATATTATATAAGTCATAAGGAGGATAGAGTGCCTAGAAAGATAAGTTGGTGGCAAGGTGGAATCCTAATGTCATTTGTAGTTCTATTTACATTCTCAATATTTGGAGCAAATAGACCTTTAGGTTGTTCAACATCAATTCCATACTTTTCAAGTGAGATTTTTGGATTAGAGGATTTAGAGTATGCACAGAAGAGTGTTAGTAGTGGTTCTTGGCAAGTTGTACTTCTGTTTGGAGCTTTAGTTGGAGGATTATTAACATCTCTATTTATTACAAAGAGTTTTGGATTTAAAGCTGTACCAACTCTTTGGAGAGAGAGAAAAGGAGGTTCAGTTCTCAAGAGGTTCTTTTGGAGTTTTGTTGGTGGATTTATGATTGTCTTTGGAGCAAGATTAGCTGGAGGTTGCACAAGTGGGCATCTTCTCTCTGGACTACCTCAAATGGCAGTTAGTGGAATGATATTTGGTTTTACTATGATGATTGCTCTATTTATAACAGGATACTTCTTCTATAAGGATTGACGAAATAAAACTCTTTTATCATATTCGGGCTTGACCCGAATATCTCTATTCACTCAATCCCAATATTTAATAGATCAATCTTTTAGAAAAAATGAGTCGAGATGAAAATTTTGAAAAGCTCGACCAATTGATTGAAACATTATAGGGTGTTTTGTCTCCATATCTCTTAACATCTCTTTCATTTCAAATCGTGCATGAGGCATCTTTACATCAAACCTCATCGATGGACAAGCATCATCTCCAATAAGTGGTAATTCAGCTTTTAATGCCCCATCAGTTAGCTGTCGTTCCCGAACTTGAATAAGTGGACGAATAATCTCAAGTCCATTCTCTGCGGTATATTTTGGAGCTAAACTTCTCATCGTGCTGTTGTACATCATATTCATAAAGAAGCTCTCAACTGCATCATCAAGGTGGTGACCAAGGGCAAGTTTATTGAATCCAAGTTTTTGAGTTGCTGAGTATAAAGCTCCTCGTCTCATTCGAGAGAAGAAAGAGCAGTATGAACTATTTTGACGAATCTTATCTTTTGCAATCTCATAAATATCTGTTTTATATATCTGATGAGGTATCTCATATTTATCTGTATGAGCAATCAACTCTGAAAAGTCCTCTCCCATTCCATAATCAACTGTAACTGCCATAAACTCAAATTTAAACGGGGCATGTCTCTGAGTTCTTTTTAGAAGATGAGCCAACATCAGGGAATCTTTTCCACCACTCAAACCTAAAACAACTTTATCACCATCTCCGATGAGGTTAAATTCAGCATTTGTCTTTCCAACTCTTCGGAGAAGTTTTTTACTTATATCAATCGCTTCACTTTTCAACTAAAAATTCCTCAATATTTGTTGCAACACCCTCAATTAACTTCTCTCTAGCTTCGATTGATGTCCAAGCAATATGAGGGGTAATAAATAGTTTATCACTCTGAAGAACTCTATTTAGAGGGTTCTCTTCAGGAAGTGGCTCTTTTGATGTAACATCTAGTCCAAATAGAATATCTCTCTCTTCAATAGTTTTGGCAATGGCCTCTTCATCAATAATTCCACCTCGACCCATATTTATAACAATTGAACCATCAGATATATTTTTCATATTCTCATAGTTTAGAAGACTCTCTGTCTGGCTATTTAAAGGTGAATGAATAGAGATAACTTTACAGGTTGATAGAAGTTCATCAAGCTCAATCCTCTTAAATTGCCCACTGCTATTTTTTCCACTTGTCGAATAATAGACAACCTCACAACCAAAAGCCTCTGCAACCGCTCCAACTCGCTTTCCAATTGTTCCAAGTCCAACTATTCCAAACCTCTTTCCAGATAGCTCAAAGAATGGTCGAGATACATTTGTAAATAATTGTCTCTCACTCCACTCACCACTTTTGACAAAACCATCATGGTACTTAAGTGACTCAAGAAGATATAGGATAGTGGAAAAAGTGTGTTGAACAACTGACTCTGTTGAGTATCCTGCAACATTCTTAACCTCAACTCCAAACTCTTTTGCACTCTCCAGATCTACATTATTCATTCCAGTAGCAGTTATACATATTAGCTTTAAGTCTGGTGAGTTTGATAGAATCTCTCTATCGATAACTACCTTATTACTTAAAACAATATCAAACCCTCTAACTCTATCCATTGTCTCATTTGGGGCTGTTTTATCATATATTTTCAGTTCACCAAACTTTTTAATATTCTCTAGGCTAATATCATTACCAAGAGTATCTCCATCAAGAATGACAATTTTTATATTTTTCAAAATATCTCCATACAATTTACTACTAGAAGAATATCAAAATCGATTTGAAAATTTATAAATAGTTTTCAAAGCCCTTGACTTATGATAAAAAAATACATATAATTCCGCTCGTAATTCATCGGGGTGTAGCTCAGTATGGTTAGAGTACTTGGTTTGGGACCAAGGGGCCGGAGGTTCGAGTCCTCTCACCCCGACCATTGAATATGCAAATATGGTGGGTGTAGCTCAGTCGGTTAGAGCATCAGGTTGTGGTTCTGAGGGTCGCGAGTTCGATTCTCGTCATCCACCCCATGAAATTTGTAAATCATTTTCCATTTAAAAATGGGTGCGTCTGTAGTTCAACTGGATAGAACGACGGACTTCGGATCCGTAGGTTAGGGGTTCGATTCCTCTCAGGCGTGCCACTTTTAAAATTATTTTTAAGCGTCCTTAGCTCAGCTGGATAGAGCAATGCCCTTCTAAGGCATCGGTCACACGTTCGAATCGTGTAGGGCGTACCACTTT
>JAMJTX010000102.1 GCA_024281215.1 Candidatus Thiovulum karukerense
CACGGTATCTTGCCTATAATTATACAGAAAATTTGTGCCTTATATCCCCGCCATGAATGGCGAGGGTTTACGGCACATTTGCTAATTTGCTCTTTTTTGAGTAGATTAAATTGTTATTTATTGGCACTTAATAAATATAAAGGCTCTATCCATAAATGGCTTCTAAAGATAGCAAAGATAAAGCTCTTCAGGCTGCTCTGAAAGAGATTGATAAGAAATTTGGTAAGAATGTAGTAATGAAACTTGGCGATATGGAGATTGAGAAGATAGGTGCTATTAGTACAGGCTCAATTAGTCTCGATATTGCACTTGGAGTTGGCGGTGTGCCAGAGGGTAGAGTAATTGAGATATATGGACCAGAGAGTTCAGGAAAGACTACTCTAGCTCTTCAGACAATTGCAGAGGCTCAAAAAAAAGGTTATAGATGTGCATTTATTGATGCTGAACATGCCCTTGATGCAATCTATGCTAGAAACCTTGGAGTTGATGTTGAAAACCTCTATCTATCTCAACCAGACTATGGAGAACAGGCTTTAGCTATTATTGACACAATGGCAAGAAGTGGAGCTTTTGATATGATTGTTGTCGATTCAGTTGCTGCCCTTGTTCCAAAAGCTGAGATTGAGGGTGAGATTGAGGATCAACAGGTTGGTGTTCAAGCTAGACTTATGTCTAAGTCTCTTCGACGACTTGTATCTGTTCTTCATGATATGAATGTAACAGTTATGTTTATTAACCAATTGAGAATGAAGATTGGTGTTGTGGGCTATGGCTGTTTTCATCACGATACTCTTGTCAATTTTGCAGATGGTCGAAGCATTCCTATCGGTGAAGTTGTTGATAACAAGATAGAGGGAGATGTATATAGCATCAACGAAAAAAGTGGGGAGATAGAAGTAAAACCTATTGTTGATTGGCATGACAATGGGAAAGTGGAAGATAGAAGTGAATTTATCCATATTCAGACTCAATCTATAAATGGTAGAGGCAGATTTGGATTTACATCAACAACTAATCATGAAGTTTTAACTGATAGTGGCTGGAAAGAGGCAGGAGAGTTAAGCTTTGAAGATAAGCTTGTATCGAGGTATGAAGAGACTCTAAATGGAACATATGGCGAGTTTTTAAGAGGTATATTTATTGGTGATAGTCGCTTAAATATCAGAGATAAAAATACAGCTAATTTAAAACTGCAAGATAACGAGAATCAAGAATATCTAAATTGGAAACTTGATAAGCTGGAGAACTTCTTAGAGTTTAGAGAGGTCTCTATTGAGAGTGGATATCGTTATGACTCACAGTTTAGTTATGAGTTTGCAAAAATTAAAAGAGAACTAGGGAAAAGAGATCCTCAATATATGCTTGATAACTTCTCTCCTTTAAGTTTAGCAGTTTGGTATATGGATGATGGTCACTATGATAATAGTGATGGACACAATAGAGCATCTATCTCTGTTAAACGATTAAAAAATCAAAAAGATAAGTTAGAGTCTATTGTTGTTAGTTTAAATGAGACAATAGGGGCTGTTGATGGTGTTTCTTACTCAATTAAAGATGGAAATATTATTTTTAACTCTTCAGCAACAGATAAATTAAGTGATATGATATCTCGATATATTCCAGACTCTATGCAATATAAACTACCTGAAGAATACAGAGGTAGATATGTAGATTTTGAACTCAGTAATAACCCTAAAGTTGTCAAAGAGTTTGTTGAGATTAAAGAAATTAGAGAACCATCTGACAGACAGATGAGAAATAGACGAAAGTTTGATATATCTGTTCAAGACAATAAAAACTATATGGTTGGTGGAACTTGGAATGGAGTAGTTGTTCATAATAGCCCCGAAACAACTACTGGAGGGAATGCCCTGAAATTCTATGCATCTGTTAGATTGGATATCCGAAGAATAGCGAGTCTAAAACAGGGTGAAGAGCAGATCGGAAACCGAGCTAGGGTAAAAGTTGTTAAAAATAAGGTAGCCCCACCATTTAAACAGGCGGAATTTGATATAATTTTTGGAAAGGGTGTCAGCAAAGTTGGTGAAATCATCGATTATGGTGTCAAGTTTGATATTATCGATAAGAGCGGGGCTTGGTTCAGCTACGGTGATAAGAAGCTTGGACAGGGTCGTGAAAATGCGAAAAAGTTCTTTGAGACTAATCCAGACTTGATGAAAGAGGTTGAGGATCAGATTATTGAACGACTAAAGGGTGAAGCTCCTTTAGAAGATGCTGAAATTGATAAAAAAGATGATGAAGCACCAGCTGAAAAGAAGACACCAGCAAAAAAGAGAGCAACTAGCTCAAATGAAAAAAATGGTGAGGAGTAGAGATTAGATGTTACATATTGAGAGTGTTACAGCTGATGAGGTTTTAGATAGTAGAGGTAATCCAACAGTTAGAGCTAAAGTTGCTTTAAGTGATGGAACAGAGGCTAGTGCAATTGTTCCAAGTGGAGCTTCAACTGGAAAGAGAGAGGCTCTTGAGCTTCGAGATGAAGATGAGAGATATATGGGTAAAGGTGTTCTTGATGCTTGTGAGAATGTCAATACAAAAATAGCTCAAGTTCTTGTTGGAATGTCGCCATATAATCAGTCTATTGTTGATGCAACAATGAAAGAGCTTGATGGAACAGAGAATTATAGTAACTTAGGTGCAAATGCTGTTTTAGGTGTCTCAATGGCTGTTGCAAGAGCTGCTGCTGATTCACTAAACATGCCTCTTTATAGATATCTTGGTGGAGCTAACGGAATGGTTCTTCCTGTTCCAATGTTCAACATTATCAATGGTGGTTCTCATGCTGATAACTCAGTTGATTTCCAAGAGTATATGATTATGCCAACAGGTTTTGAGACATTTAGCGAAGCTCTCAGAGCATCTTCAGAGATTTACCAAAATCTTAAAAAGATTCTTAAAGATAAAAAACTTGCTACGGCTCTTGGTGATGAGGGTGGATTTGCTCCTGATCTATCTTCAAATGAAGAGCCAATTGTTGTGATTATTGAAGCTATTGAAAAAGCTGGTTACAAACTTGGTGAGCAGATTGTTTTAGCTCTTGATGTTGCGAGTAGCGAACTTGTTACAGAAGATGGAAAATATAGATTAGACTCTGAAGATAGAACTCTAACAAGTGAAGAGCTTGTTGAGTATTATGCTCAACTCTGTGAAAAATATCCTATCGTCTCAATTGAAGATGGACTTTCTGAAGATGATTGGGCTGGTTGGAAAGTCTTAACTGAGAGACTTGGTGACAAGGTTCAACTTGTTGGAGATGATCTATTTGTTACAAATGCATCAATTCTTAATGAGGGCATCAACCAAGGTGTTGGAAATGCGATTCTTATTAAACCAAATCAGATCGGTTCAGTAAGTGAGACAATGCAGACTGTTAGACTTGCTCAGAGAAATGGCTATAAGTGTGTAATGAGCCACAGAAGTGGAGAGAGTGAAGATGCATTTATTGCAGACTTTGCTGTTGCACTTAATACTGGTGAAATCAAAACAGGTTCAACTGCAAGAGGCGAACGAACAGCAAAATATAATAGACTCTTAGAGATTGAGAGTGAAGTTCTTTATGGTGAGTATCTAGGAGCTTCTCTCTTTAGATAAGAAGATGGATTTAAACGAAGCATATAATCAGATAGATAGCACCGTTCAAAAGGGGAGTCAGAAACTTTTTTTGGGATCTGACTCCCTATCCCTGAAGCAGGTAGTATGGCTATCAATTGGCTCAGTTTTAGCTATTTGGTATGGGTATATTGTTCTTATGGGGAGTAATTCATACTCTCTTGTTAAAGAGCTTGAAAAGGAGAAGAGAGAGTTGAAGAGAGAGATTTTAGAGCTACAAGAGGACAATCAAAAACTTCAAAGAGATTACTTTAATTTAAAAGTTACAACAGGTGGTAGTAGTTATGAGTAGATTCTATGTTCTATTATTGATTTTACCATCTTTACTGCTCTCCCGAGAAAATCCTTTTCTCTCGACAAAAGAGAGTGATGATATACCTATCTCAAATAACTATATTGAGTCTCCAGATGATTTTGAGAAGATAGCTTTCATGCTTCCAGATAGTGCAAGGGTCTTAAGTGCTGTTGAGGTTGTTTATCAAAATATTGATGGTTCAATTAGCCGAAAACGGATTGATATTGAGAAGAAGTTTGATTGGAAGAAGAAGTTAGCTTTAAGCTATGACTTTAAGGGTGCAAAAAAATCATACTCAACACCTGTTATTAAGACAACAGTTACAAAGACTGTAAAAAAGAGAGTCTCTAAAATTGTTAATGATAAAGTTGTCTATGACAAAGAGACAGTTGAGACAAAACCTGTTGAGAAAAAAGAGGAGAGAAA
>JAMJTX010000103.1 GCA_024281215.1 Candidatus Thiovulum karukerense
TATTGTCTTCATTATTTTCATTGCTATTACCATCACTATCTTCTATAGTAACAGAAGTATTGTCTTCATTATTTTCATTACTATTACTATCGCTATCTTCTATGGTAACAGAAGTATTGTCTTCATTATTTTCATTGCTATTACCATCACTATCTTCTGTATTAGAGCTATTTTCCTCTCTATTTTCAGATGTGTTGAAATCTTCTTGAAAGCTAATACTTTCTTCAGACTCTTCAGAAGTATATTGAGAGTTTGAGCTCTCACTACATCCTATAGAGAGAACTCCTATGGTTAATAGAAGTATAAAGATAAAAAAATTTCTTTTCAATTTCAATCACCCTTTGATATATTATAAAAATAGAGTTAAAGCTCTACTTTGATAATATCTCGAAATAGGTAGAAGGAGCTAGAAATTTCTAGCTCCTTTCAAGAACATACTCTTAGTAGTACTCTAAGATTAAGTCATTTTTAGCTCTAACATTTCCATTCTCTCCAGTCGAGTTGAAATATATGTCAGTTCTAGGAGTGTCAATCTCTACAACAGCCTCTTCAGCTTCAGAAGAGAACTCAACAAGGAATCTTTTCTCCTCTGAACAGTCAACTCTTGACCATCTATATTCATCAGTTGTATCCATCATTACACAGTTCTTCGATGTATCATTACTAGGTTGATTTACTGCCCAAGCCCCGTAGTCATAGAACTTATTAGGAGCAGCCCACTCTAGTTGATTCTCAAACTGAAGAGTGTTTAGACCAATCCAAAGATTATTTACAGAAGCTTGAGGGTCATTATTCTTAATAAACTCCATAACTTCTAAGTTTTTAGAAGCACTATCAATTGTTACAAGGTGTCCCCCAAGAGATTGAGCATAAGTTTCAGCCTCTGTCCATGATAAAGATCTATCTGTTACAAGCTTATAGGATGCACCATCTCCAATGTTTGATGTCTTAAGCTGAACGAAAGAGGTGTTTTCAGAGAGTCTAAACTGTGTTCCAGCTGAGTTGATATTTGCTTCACCTTGAGAGTCTCTTGTGCTATTTCTTGCATTTCCAAAGAGAGCTTGTCTGTAAGTTGTTGTGTTCTCATCAATGATGTTCGTTTTTTCAGCAAGTACCTCTTCACCAACAGTCTCTACAAACTTATCTTGCTCATCATAAACAGCTAAGTGATCATAAGATACTTTAACTTTAAGCTTAGAGTAGATTGAGACTAGGTCTTTAGACTCAAGGTCATCAAGAGTGTAGAAAGATGAGTATCTACTATAGTTATAAGATGGGTGATCACTAACTGGAGATAGGTTTTTAAGAGTTAAATACTCCTGTGGTTCATCTGTGTCCATTCCATCACAATAGATATCGTAAGGTTTTGATTTATTACCCTCCATATATACTCTATAAGTTCCATCAGTCTGTAGTTGGAACATCTCTTTTCTCTCTTTACAAGTTCTTGGATACTTGATAGCCTCAAGTGGTAGAATTTCTAAAATATCCCACTCATCAAGGAAAACTTTCGTTACACCATCATCTTCAAACTGCTCTGTTGGAGCTGGACACTTCTCATCTATTGTAGGAGTCTCTTCACCAATAATTGTTGGTAATGCACAGACTCTTGCAAGACCTGAAATTCTAGACTTCTGAACAATAAGGTCTTTAGTTAAATCTCTTAATATCGTATCTTTTTCTTCGGCATCTTGATACTCATCAAAGTTTCTCTGAATGTAGTCAATCTTGTATAGATATTTATCATAGACTGAAGCATAGTATCTATACTCCTCCATTCTTGCATTCTTGATAATAATATCTCCACCCTTCTTAGTTATTGTTATTGATTCGTAAGGTGAGAATTTAGCTAAGTATGCTCCCTCTTGGTATGGAGTGGATGCATCATTTAGTGCATTTAGAGATTGTAAGAATGTGTCAGCAGATGCATAGAACTGATCAACATTTGTAATAAGCCCATGCTCAGATTTACCACCCTTTGAGTAGACCTCAATTTTTGTATTATGACTCTCTTGAATATCTTTCATTGTACTATTGAACTCACCAGTAAACTCAACCTTAGCAGCTCCCAAGTCGATTTTACCCTCTAAAGCAACACCAATATCTCTCTTATCCTCTTGACTCTGAGTCATAATCTCTAGTAGACCTATAAAGATTCCACCTGTTGTAATAGTTGAAAGGTATCTGTCACCACACTTAACTCTGAAGTCTGTAAATAGATCAGCATCACCAAACATAGCTTTTGCACCACTGCTTAACCCTGGATTAAGTAGGGTAAAGTCGTAAGCTTGATACTCAACACTTAGTGCAACTAGAACATTATCACCTATCTTCTTTTTATATGTATCGTAGAGTCCAGATAGTTTTCCAGATATTCTATTCATCTCCAGAGAGATACTTCCAGAGATGTGCAGAGCATCTTGTAGATCAGTAATTGAATTGATAACCTTAATCTTATATAGCTTAACACCTCTAAAAATAGGTGTGCTAAGAGATAGATTACCATCAAAACAGATATTTGATCTCTTTGTCTCTTCACTTAAAAGGTCTAAAGATGTTCCAAAATCCATACCCTGCTCCATTGGAATATAGGCAAAGTTTGCAGGAATTGAATTATCTGGAATAGAAGCTTTTGTAGCTCTAGAGTTTGGAGATGGTTTAGGGTTCTCTATTCTATTATCAAGAATATTGTTAATAAACTCATCTCGGAACTCATCACCTTTAAGATCAGAGAACTCAACCATATTTTTCTGGAGAAACTCTGCAAAAATAGCTGTTCTCTCGTACTCAGTTTTTGAGAGTGAAGCAATAAACTTCTCTCCCTCATTTGAACTCTCTGCAACAATCTTCAGAAGCTCTTCACCCGAAATATCTGCAGTGGCTAAATCAATACTATTTGCCACCCCATACAAACTTGTCCATATTGTAAATATGGTTACAATAACTAACTTTCTACTTAACATTTAAGTCTACTCCTTCACTATTTATTGTTACACCCAGTCCGTAATCTACTCTGAGCTGGATTGTCTCACTTGAACTATTTAACACTACCCTACTCTCACTATCTTTAAAGATTTTATAGTCTAAACCACTTAGGAAAATGGAGTTTATATCTGTAAGGTGTTGTTTTGTCTCATTTTGAAAACCTGTAATCTCATTTATTGCACCAGTTGGTACATTATCACTTTTATGAACAAAATAACCTCTAGAACTACTATTGTCTGCCAATTTAAACTGTTCACTATTAGACATAGTAAAATCACTATTTGTAAGATCTAAATTTAGTTCAATTAACCTCTTCCCTTTCAGATCAATACGCTCTCCTCCACTGCTAATAAACTCATAATTAGTTGATAGATCATTTAAGTCCAGCTTTAAGTAGCCTACAGAGTAGTTAATATCACCAGTGTTAGCTGAAGATATATCAGAGAGAGGTAAGTACTCTTGAGGAAAAGAGCTGTTCATATCTGAACAGTAGATAGATAGGTTATGCTCATCACTACTCATATCTACTACCTCAATAGTATAGTTGCTATCGAGGTAGTCTTGATAGAAGTAGTCTTGATGCTCCGCACAACTGTTAAGAGCTATCCTGTTATACTCTTTTGGAAGTTGTTCATTTAACTCTGAATATGTGGAAAACTCTAAATATGCATTACCATCAAAAGATGAGAGATTTTTACACTCTATATCTTTTCTACAATCTCTTGCAAAACCTTTTAGTCTTGACCTCTCTCTTAATGTTTCACTCTTTAACTCATCAAAATCTTCACTATCCGTTGAGTAGATCTCAGAAAAAAACTCACCACCTCTATTCTGTATATCTTGAACATACTCAATTTTAGAGATTATATTCTCATACTCTTGGTCTCTAACAATATACTCTTTAAGGTTTTGAACTTTTTCTTCCTCAGCAGATACAATATCGATTCCATCAATTGATGAGTATGGAGTGAATCTAACTAAAAATGGAAGAGAGTTATTTTCATCTCTATTTCCAATGTCATCCCGATAGACCCTTAAGTCTGTATCTCTAAACTTCTCTTGTAGATGAGATATGATATTTTGAAACTCGACATCTGTTGTAACAGTGGCTAAATTATCAAGATACATCTCAACTTGACTCTTCTCTTGTGGAGAGGAGATATCAATCTCTAAAATTGAGAAGTAGCGATCACCAAATAGTATCTTTGAAACAAACATATCCCCATATAGAGATTGAAAGTTTTTTAGATCATTTTGAAAGAGACTCTTTGCACTATCTACAAGCTCACTCTGATTAAGCTCCTCTGAGCCAGTTAAAATATCTTTCTTAATTAGTAGATA
>JAMJTX010000104.1:0-148 GCA_024281215.1 Candidatus Thiovulum karukerense
TCTACTACAAATCCAGATGAGGGAAGCTCTACTACAAACCCAGATGAGGGAACTTCTACTACAAATCCAGATGAGGGAACTTCTACTACAAATCCAGATGAGGGAAGCTCTACAACAAATCCAGATGAGGGAAGCTCTACTACAAAAC
>JAMJTX010000104.1:245-4289 GCA_024281215.1 Candidatus Thiovulum karukerense
ATCCAGATGAGGGAACTTCTACTACAAATCCAGATGAGGGAAGCTCTACTACAAACCCAGATGAGGGAACTTCTATTACTAATCCAGATGAGGGAACTTCTACCACCAATCCAGATGAGGGAAGCTCTACTACAAACCCAGATGAGGGAACTTCTACTACAAATCCAGATGAGGGAACTTCTACTACAAATCCAGATGAGGGAAGCTCTACTACAAATCCAGATGAGGGAAGCTCTACTACAAATCCAGATGAGGGAACTTCTACTACAAATCCAGATGAGGGAAGCTCTACTACAAACCCAGATGAGGGAACTTCTACTACTAATCCAGATGAGGGAACTTCTACCACAAATCCAGATGAGGGAACTTCTACTACTAATCCAGATGAGGGAAGCTCTACCACCAATCCAGATTTAACTCTTAACTCATCAAGAGTCCTCTTTAAACAGTCAAACATAGTAGAAGCTGAGCAAAATATCCCTATATTCTTCTCTTATCTATCTGACAAGAATGTAACTATATTTATTAATAAGAAGCCAGAGTATGGAGATGTTGTTTTAGGTCAAAGAGCTGTTAAATATGTCGCAGATAGCGGGTATATTGGAGAAGATAACTTTATTATTGAGCTTTATGATGGAGTAAATCGTGACTATAAAAATGTAACAGTATCTGTTATCGCTACTAAAGTTGATATTGAAGGAGTGGTGATTATTGAGGACTATGTCTATAAAGCAAATGTATGTTTAGATAAAAACCTAGATATGGTTTGCAATAGTGATGAACCATTCAGTATAAGCAATGAAAATGGAGAGTTTAGTTTTCAAGTTGATCCTAAAGATCTTAACTATTCTGTAATAGCTGAGATAACAAATGATTCAATATATATTTCTGAAGAAGAGAATATAACCCTAAAAGAGATAGTGCTATTCTCTCCTCCAAGCTACCACCAAGTTATATCTCCAGTCTCAACTATTATAACATTTGAGGCAAATCCAAACCCATACTTAACTCTTGAAGATATTGCAGAAAGTAACTCAATTGATCTAAGTGATGACTCAAGTCTAAGTGATGATGAATTTGATAGTTTCTCAGAAGATATTAGTTTAGATACTGACAGTCAAGAGCTTCTTGAGAGTGAAAATAACGATACTGCTTACATTGGTTTGACTGAAGTAGAAGTTAAAACACTGATTGAAAATATCTCACAAAGTGAAAATGAGTTTCTACTCTACAAAGAGTGTGTTGTAGAGAAAGGTGCTGATGATTTTGATGAGTGTGAAGGGTATTCAGAATTTGGGGACATATATACATATGATGATTTTGCACAGAATGAAGATAGATCTCTTTTACACTTTGACCTTTCCAAGGCATTAAAAGTTTCAACATCACCGAGTTCAATTGAGATAGCTGAAGAGAGAGTAAGAAAAGATCTTAATCTTGGCACACAACCTCTATTAGGAGCTAATGCTAATTATGTTAAACAGGCTAATAGCTCAGCTAAACAGTTAGCTAAATCTCTCTATGAGATGCAGAAAAATAGAGCAGATACTATTAGAAAATATAGAGAGAGAAAAATAGCTGGAGAGAGTGGAGCTTTAGATCTAATGTTTATGTTTGCAATTATTAGAGGAAGTATAAATGCATCAGTAAGCACCGCAACAGATGTTGCTGATATATCAGGAGGTTCCTCAACAAGTTCAACTAGTAACATAGATGCAAAGGAGTTTATTTTAAAGCCTTTTGAAGCAGGTATGGATATAGGTAAAGGAATTAATGTATTTACATATGAGCCGGTAGCTAATAGCTGTCTTGAGAGTTTTGAGTTAAATGAGCCAAATTGTCCTAATAGAGTTAATTTTCGATTTAATCTCTTAGATCAAAAAGATAGCTCTATGACTGAAATAGAGGTTGGGGCAAAGGCTCAAGTTGGAGTAGATTTAGGTATTGTTAGTGGAAAGTTAAAAGCAAATATCGATATGAAGCATATGATCAAAGAGAATAAAGAGAAAGTTCAATTAAAAATTAGTGCTGATTATCAAAACTGTACCCAATCAATCAAAGAGCCAAAATTAACTAGTGAGATGGAAGCTCTCTACTTCAGTGATTATAACCAGTTTCAACAGATGTGTGGTGATAAATTTATGAGTAGTGTAACAACAGGGGGCAATTTTCTAGGTATCTTATTGATGGAAAATGATGTTACAGAGGAAGAGAAGGTCTTTACAGTTGTTTTAGGTGTAAATATTAAAATTGGGGCAGGAATATTTTCAGTATCAGTAAATAAGACAATTGACTTAGTTCATGATACTCTCAAAGAACTTTCAGAAGAGAGTAGTCTCGTTGTCTATGTAAAATCAAACCTAGACGAGGGGGGAGTGATAGATATATCCACAGATGAGTTTGTTGAAAAGTTTGAGGAGTTTTTAGTGAGTGTTAACTCTGCTGATTGTCGGGGTAGTGGTAACTATAATTTCTGTAAATATAAACTTGGAAATTATTCGGACTACTCAACAATTATTAGTGGAGCTTCAGAGTATTCACTTGATAGTAAACTTCAAGCTATGAGTCAAATATCATCTTTCTACCAAACTATTCAAAATGCAAAAGAGGTTGCCATAGATATCAAAGAGAACCCAGATAGTTATTACGAAGCTAATGATAATTTTAATATCGATGAGTTAGTTACTCAAATCGATGCAGATATTGAAACAATTCAAACAAAGTATATTGAATGTACAGAGAATATAGACAACTGTGTGGGACTTGATGACTTAGAGATTAAAAGTATAGAGTTAATTTCTCTCATTCCAACTAAACGAGTGAATTATCCTCAAACCTGCTTAGATGCTCAAAGCTTCTACTTATCTACTGATAATAGAGAGTATATTCTATATTATCAAGGAGATCTCTTTAAGCCTTATCAACTCTATTGTGACGAGATGAATACAGGCTCTCCAATACCTTACTTAAAGCTATACAACAAGTCACCAATTGGTCTTTATCCTCTATATAACTATACAAAATCTGTGGAGTTAGATGAGTATGGTTTAGAGAGTAGCTTTAATGTAAAAGTCTATCAATATGTCAAACTATTTGTACAAAATCAAAGACTATACCTTGCTCCCTATCAGACTAAATTTGTTGAATCTCTCATTGAGTCTGAAAACTCTAAAATAAGAAATGGAAATAACTACTTTGGAGAGGCTATAAGTTATGTGGAAAATGGTGAAGCTCTTGCTAATATAAACCTAGTTGGAACTGGATTTAAAATTAGTGAAGAGAGTGAGTTTGAGCTTTATAATGGTAGCTATGATTTCGCCAATAATGACTACTTCCAAGTCGATACACATTTCCAAGATATTAATCTATCAATTTATAATATATCTGATAGAGTTTTATCTATTTCACCTATTGAAATAGTACCAACAGATTAATAGAATTATTTAAAAGGAGTACATATTGAGAGTAGCGATATATGGTGGTTCATTTGATCCACCTCATATTGGACACTTGGCAGTTATTGAAGAGGCTATAAAGAGCTTAGATATTGATAAACTGATTGTTCTGCCAAACTATCTTAACCCATGGAAAGATTCGACAATGTTCTCACCAGAAGATAGGTTAAAACTCCTAGAAAAGCTTGTTACAAAGATGGATAAAGTTGAAGTGTCATCTTTTGAAATAGATAATGGCTACCCAACAAAAAGTATTGAGAGTATAAGACACTTTTCTAAATTATACGATAAGATTTATCTGATTATCGGAGCAGATAATTTAGCAAAACTTCATCTATGGGATGAGTTTGATGAGATTGAAAGAAGAGTAGAGTTTGTAATAGCCTTACGAAATGGAATCAATATACCAGATAAATATATCATATTAAATACAGATGTTCAGATTAGTTCAACAGAGTTACGAAACTCTTTGGATATAACAAAAGTTCCAAAAGAGATAGCTAATTATTTACTATAATGGACTGAGATTTTAAGACAGTGTTTCTAGAGATTTATTTTCATAAAATTCAAAAATAAAATTGAATATGGA
>JAMJTX010000105.1 GCA_024281215.1 Candidatus Thiovulum karukerense
CATCTCTATATTGACACTATTATTCATCACTTTAATATTTGTTGATATAGTCTCTAAAAGAGCATCACTCTGTTGAATTCTCTCTCTTGTTTGAGGAAAGATACTCTTGACAACCTCTAAATTATTTTTAACTTGTGGAATAATCTTCTCTGTCTTGCTACTCAATCCTGCCAACTTCTCAAGGTTATCTTTAATATCTTTAGTTCTCTGTTGAGTATCCTCAGAGAGGTGTTGAATCATCTCACTTTCATCTTTTGACTTAATAGACTCATCTTCAAAGTTTTTTATCACAACTTGAGTATTCTGAAGAACTTCTCTCTCTCCTCGCATATAGCTTGTTAAACTTGAGAGAAATGTATTTAGATTATCAACAACTGAGGCGAAACCAAGAAGTGGGCTTTTATCAACTCTATGGGTAAGATTATAGCTATTGATAGCTATTGATGAGGTCTCTTCGTGAAGAGCTTTATAGCTTTTTAAAACCTGTTTAACTGCTAAAAATAGAAGAGTTATAAATATCATTGAGAGAATAATTTGAGCAATTAGACTGTTTTTCTCAACCTCTCTTACATATTTTCTCTTATATCTATCTACTCTCTTAATTAGAACATCTATCTTTTGATGAGCCGAGTATAACTCACCTCTCATCTCTCCAATGACTCCCGAAGTTTGAGTTGAGCCTACAAAAGTTGTCAATTCAGTGATTTTCGAAAAAAAACTCTCATAGTTCTGAAGAGAGTAGAGGATAGCCTCTTTGCTTACTCTATTAAGACCAGCTGTATTCTCCACCCTCTTAAATAGGAGATCATACCTCTCCATAAATTGATTAATTGTTTGAGTATCTTTTGATATTAGATAGTTATACTCCTCATTAACAATCAATAGAAAAGAGTCTAGAAAGTTAAATCCATGAAGTTTTCCATTCTCCTCTATAAACCTAGATCTAGCTTCATTCATCTTTTGTTGAGCTTTTCTTAGCTTCTCTTTTGTATCTATAAACTGCTCAAAACCCTTTTCATAATTTGTTAATGTTGTTGACAGAGCCTCAAACTCACTTTTTGAGTCCGAATAGAGTCTTAACTGTTCAAATCTCTCTTTAAGCTGGGCAACACTGTATGTCAATTGAAGAAAATTCTTTCGGAAGATATCAGCATACTTCTCTGTTCCATACTCACGATAACGATACTCATCTCGTCCTATTCTATAAGCATAATTTTTGACAATCAGAGTTTCCGTATACCCACGATTAGCATTTTTTAAAATCTTTGCATAATTAACAACAAGTCCAAGAACAACTATAAATAGTAAAACAGCAAATAGAAGTAGCGATTTTAATTTAAAATTTATAGATAAGTTTTTTAATCCAAACATTATATCTCCTGTCTATAACACCTTTTGAGATCTTCTACTCGTCGCCCCATATTTAGGAGAAGCATATCAGCTATAACAATAGATGCCATAGCTTCAGCAACAATTGAACCACGAACAGCAATAACAGGATCGTGTCTCCCTTTTAGATGTAACTCTTGCTGATTCCCATCTATGTCAATTGTCTTTTGAGCAGAGAATATTGATGGAGTTGGTTTAAAATGAACCTTAATATCAATCTCATCACCATTACTAATACCACCAAGAATACCGCCAGAGTGGTTACTCTGAAAACCGCTATCATCAATTTGATCGTTATTTTCAGAACCTTTCAGAAAAGTACTATCTTTTCCACTTCCAATCTCTACACCTTTTACACCATTGATTCCCATCATCGCCTCTGCAAGAACTGCATCAAGTTTATAATATAGAGGTTCGCCAAGACCAATAGGGGAGTTTTTAACCTTTACAAGCACACTGCCCCCAACAGAGTCATGACTCTCTTTTGCAGTTAAAATTACCCTCTTCTGCTCCATCTCTAACTCTGGAGAGAGTGAGTATATTTCACTACTCTTTGCAAACTCAAAATTGTGACTATCATCTCCTATTCCATCAATATAGGATACTCCACTCATAACTTCAATATCAAGCTCTTTTAAGATTAGCTTTGCAAATGCTCCTGCAACAACTCTAACAGCTGTTTCACGAGCAGAGCTTCGTCCTCCGCCTCGATAGTCACGAACTCCATATTTATGAAAATATGTAAAATCTGCATGAGCTGGACGAAAGAGATCTTTCACATTAGAGTAGTCTCGGCTTTTTTGATTCTCGTTATAGATAACAACACCAATAGGTGTGCCTGTACTTTTTCCCTCAAAAATACCGCTAAGAATCTCTATCTTATCACTCTCTTTTCTCGCTGTCCCAAACTGGTTCTGCCCAGGTCGTCGTCTATCTACTTCACTCTGTATAAACTCTTCATCAATATTTAGACCAGCTGGAACACCATCAATTACAACTCCGATTGCTTTACCATGGGATTCACCAAAAGTTGTAAAAGCAAATCTCTCTCCAAATCTATTCATCTTAATTTAATTCTCCTTCTCTATCTCTGCACATGGGGCACCAAAATAGTAGCCCTGTGAATAGTCAATCCCTAAATCTCTTACAATTTTAAAAATCTCTTCATTATGGACAAACTCTGCAACAATCTTACAATCAAACTCTTTTGCAAGAAAAACTATCGCTTTTACAATTTTCATATTTAATTTATTGCTATCCAGATCTTTTATAAACTGCCCATCAATCTTTATTAGATTGGCTTGAACTGAAGATAATCTTGAAAAGTTTGAACTCTCACTTCCAAAGTCATCGATAGCTATCTCAACTCCAATATCTTTAAATATCGAGAGATGTTCAAGAACTTGACGATTATCGGTTGTCATATTCTCTAAAATCTCAAATGTTACCCGCTTGGACTCTATCTGATGCTCTTCTAATTTTTCTTTAATATAGTCTTGGAGATAGTTCTCCTCAATATCCTCTTCACTAATATTTATACTAAAAGCTTTTGATGAGGTTTGCATCTTCTGAAGAGTTTTATCAATCAATATTTTCGTCAATTCTGGTAGAAGTCCAAGGATTGTTGCAGGTTCAATAAATTTTGCTGGAGATATAACTTCACCCTTGTACTCTATTCTCATCAAAGATTCATACTTTACAACTTCCAGTGTATTATTATCAATGATTGGTTGAAATATTGGATAGACATCTCCATTTTTAATAACAGAGTGAATGCGATGCATCCAGAGAAGATTCTCCTCTTGCTGTTTTAGAAATGGAGACCCTTTGTCATAAAAGATATAGTTTACTCTCTCTTGACGATGACTCTTCTTCTCCATCATAGCTTTGAGAAGTTTAGATATTACTTTCTCTTCATATTCAACTCTCTCAACTATGGATATTAGAAGCTTAATGTGTATGGAAGCTGAACCGTGAAGTATAAAAGGTTCTGCACTAACTCTGTTTATTTCGCTTAAAAGTGCTGAGATAAGATTCTTTGAAGATTGTTGTAACAGCATAATAAACTTATCTGACTCTAAGCGATAGACAGAGAGAGATGGAAATTTATTTGATAAGTTTGATAAACGAGATGCAAAAATCTTTAAAAGAGTATCTCCATACCCTATTCCATAGACTCTATTAACATTAGTAAATCTATCAATATCCACCATAAATGCTGTTGATGATATAGTCTCGTTTTGAATTTCAAACAGCTTTTTATCAAAAGATTTACGATTACTAATTTTTGTTAAGCTATCAATCTCTCCACTCTCTTGAATAATCTTATCTAACTCAGAGATCTTCTTTCTTGAAATCTTAAGATTCTCCTCAAGCTCCTCTTCTCGTCTCTCTTTCTCTTTTGTTGCAACTACATTATATGAGACTTTCGATAGTGTTGAGACAAAAAATGTAAAGTTCATAGGCTTTAGAATAAATCCATCAACACCCAACAGAATAGCCTCAAGAAAGACTTTTGACTCATTATGGGCAGATGTTATAACAATTGCCTGTGTTGGACTCTCTTTTTTTATGATTCTAATAAGAGAGATTCCATCTATATTAGGCATAGTCAAATCTGTAATCACAATATCATAGCTATTTTGACGAAACATATTTAGTCCAATCTGACCATCTTCTGCCTCATCAACTTTTAGGAATATATCATTAAGAAAAATTGATGTGTTTTCCCTCAACTCATTATCATCTTCAATATATAAAACCCTTTCTCTAAAAAACATATGAAGCTGCAGACTACTAAGCACGTGTATATCTCGGTGTTGGCATTATAGTTGTAATTGT
>JAMJTX010000106.1 GCA_024281215.1 Candidatus Thiovulum karukerense
AAAATTGGCTAAAAAATATGGAGTTACTTCTCAAACCATAAGAAGATGGATTAGAGAAGGAAAATTTACCGAAGTTAAAATTACTGATGGTGGTCATATTCGAGTTAAAGATAATAGCGAAATGAGGTTTTTATATGGAAGAGTTAGTTCAGCAAAGCAACAAAGCAGTCTTAAAAACCAAGAAGAGTTACTTAAAGAGCAATACCCAAAAGATGAATTTATCTCTGATATTGCCTCAGCTTTCAACTTTAAACGAAAAGGACTTAAAACCATATTGGAACTTGCAATGTCAGGAGTTACAGTCCACATTGTGGTTACCACAAACGATAGACTCGCAAGAAGTGGATTCGAGCTTATCCGATGGATTATCGAACTTCACGGAGGATCTATCACATCACTGGAAGAAGAGCCTAAAACCGAAGCATTCGACAACACTGGGGAGCTTATCGGTTTCATTACCAGTTTCTGCAATTCCTACTATGGGAAAAGGTCATCAAAGAGACGGGAAAATAGCGATAGTCTCAAAAAAGATTAGGTTCTATCCAGAAAGAGAAGATAGATACTTTCAAGCTTTAACTCTCTATCGAAGAGCCTATAACTTAGCTGTTGCTCACTATTTGAACGATACTTACAAAGATGAGAATGGAAAATTTAGAAATCTTCGTCCAGAGATTAAAGAGCAATGTAAACAGGAGCAAGAAGAGAATGGTTTTGCTTATAACTCAATAATTGTAGATAATGCTGTGCTATCAGCACTAACAACTTTTAAAGCTGTAATGAGTCAAAACAAGAAGAAAAAAGGTGATAAAAGTGGTTTTTCTACAATAAGATTTAAAAGCAGAAAAAGTGATATTCACTCATTCTCTATTGACAGAATGCCAAAAGGCTTAAATCCTGCTATTAAAGTGTTGGGGAAAATCCATCTAACAGAAAATATTCCATCTGAAGCTATTAATAAAAGTGCAACTATCACTTATAACAAAGGTCGATGGTTCTTACAGGTTCAGCAACATATTGAGACACAATCCGAAATCCAAGGTAGTGTTAAAACTGTTGCTATTGACCCTGGAGTGAGAACTTTTGCCACTTGTTACTCTGATAGTGAAGTGATTATAGCTGGTGATCGTTTTGCACAGACAAAGCTTTTTCCTCTTATGAAAAGAGTCGATAAACTTATCTCTCAAAAAGTCAAACTTCAAAATCTAAAACTCTCTGATAAACCACAGTGGTATAACGATAGAATGGTCTATCTAAATAGAGAAGTTAATCGATTAAAGTCAAAAAAAGATGATTTGATTTCTGATCTTCATAACCATTTAGCCTTTGAACTTGTATTAAAATATGATGTTATTTTTCTGCCAACATTTGAGACTAAAAAGATGGTTTCTAAAAAAGGTGAGAGACGAATAAGACGAATTACAGCAAGACAGATGTTAGATTTAAATCATTACAAATTTAAAGAGAAGCTAAAGTGGTATGCCGACAAGTACGGAAAACACATCGTTGATGTTAATGAAAGTTATACTTCAAAAACAAAATCTTGGAATGGTGAAATTGATGAGAAGTTAGGCTCTAAGAAAGTTGTAAAAGGTGAAAATTTCTCTGTTGATAGAGATATAAATGGAGCAAGAGGAATCTTACTCAAAAACTTAACTCGGGGTGCTTGACCCCTAATCATAACAACAATTATTGTGATTGTTGCGATTTTAATCAAGAGACACTGATTAATAAAGGTTCTTAAAATGCTAACAACTCTTAAAATTATCCAAACTCTTAAATCTAACTCTCTATGAATAAGAATATAAAATATCTGATAATCGGAGTTGCTTTTATAGGCTTTAACACTCTTATCTACTCTATAACTGAACTTAATAAGAACCAGAGACTTCAAGCAGGAATGAGTGGTCATCTTCAGACACTGGAAACTCACTACACTATCCAAGTCAAGCAGATGAATGATGCAACAGATAGAATCCATCGGAGACTTAGTAATGAAGAGCAAGTTCTTAAGGTCTTAGAAAAAGCACAATATGAGACAGATAAAAGAGAACTAGCAAAGTTACGAAACAGCCTCTACAATATTTTAAAGCCTCACTACAAGTTTATGAAACAGATTGGGATATATCAACTCCAATTCTCTCTGCCAAATAGTGTCAATTTTTTACGAATGCATAAACCAGATAAGTTTGGAGATAACTTAAACGGGATACGAAAAGATATTATGCAAATCAACAGGACAAAAAGGATAGTAAAGGGTGTCAGTTCAGGTAAAACAACTAGTTCTCTCCGAAGTCTCTATCCAATTTTTAATAAAAAAGGGGTCTATTTAGGAGCATTTGAGATCTCTTTCCCTATCGCATTCTTACAGAAAGAGCTAACTGAAACAAGTAATATTCATACCCATATCTTGATTCCAAAGTCTGATTTTAAACATAAAGTGTGGAATATCTATAACGATAAAACCTTATATTACGAAAGTGCAGAGAGTGAAGACTACCTACTCGCCTTAACGGAACAGCACACAGAGGAGATATGTATAGTTGAACGAAAAAAGATTTTAAAGCCATATAGTGAATTTATCAGCTCAAAACTCGAAGGTAATGAGAAATTCTCAATCTATTCAGATAGAGAGACAGACGGTAAGCTCCGTATTGTCTCGTTTTACCCTATTGATGTAATTGGCAATAGAGAAAAAGCTTGGCTTGTCTCTTATGAAGAGAATAGCTTTATAGCTTTTACTCTAAAAGGTGTCTATATAGTTCGGCTTGTAAGTTTGATACTCAGTTTTATACTCTTCTACTTTCTATATAAGTTTTTAAGTCAAAGAGATATAGTAGAGGAGAAGAATAGAGAGTTACAGATGGCTCAAAAGATAACAAAACTTGGAACTTGGAGTATGAACCTCTTAACAAATGAACTTAAATGGTCAGATGAGATATACTCTATTTTTGAGGTAAATAGAAAAATATTTCAACCATCTTACGAACTATTTTTAGAGACTATCCACCCTGAAGATAGAGACAAAGTGAATGATGCTTACAGTGACTCACTTATAACTAAAAAGCCTTATATGATAGAGCATAGACTCTTGATGTCTGATGGTAGAATCAAATGGGTTAAAGAGCAGTGTGAGACAACATTCACCTCAAGTGGCACTCCCCTAATATCTATCGGTACAGTTATAGATATTACAGAGTACAAAGAGCTATCTTTGGAGTTTGAACAGAAGAATAATGAGCTAGAACTGATAATAGACACTATCCCTTCAATGCTCTTTCTAAAAGATGCAAAAGATCTAAAGTTTATCTACTTTAATAAAGCAGGAGAGGAGTTACTAGGAATCTCAAGAGATGATATGTTTGGTAAAAGTGATTATGACTTCTTTCCTAAAGAACAGGCAGACTCTTTTATAGCTAGTGACCGAAATGTACTATCTCTAAATATATCTGCAAATATAAAAGAGGAGATGATAGATGTACAAGGTAAAACAAAGATTCTGCATACTAAAAAAGTAAGAATAGATGATCTAAATGGAAATCCTAAGTTTCTTTTAGGGGTCTCAGAAGATATTACAGAGTCCAAGAGATTAGCTAAAAACTTAGAAGATTTAAACCGAGATCTTGAGAAAAAGGTAGAGGAGAAGACAAAAGAGCTTCAAGATAGTAAAAATAAATATAAGTCTCTTATTGAAGATATGGGAGATAAGTTTCTTGTTATTAGCCATAAGCCAGATGGTGAAATTATCTTTCTTAGTAAAGCAGTTGAGAAATTTTTTGGAGTAGAGAGAGAAGCTGTTATTGGTCAAAGTTTTGCCCATACAATAGATTGGACAAGAGGCTCTCTTGAAAGAATTGCATCTATTACTGCACAGATGTTAAAAGGTGAAATTGAATTTACTCAAAATGTTTCATCGTTTAACCACCCAGACGGAACAGAGAGATTTATTCAGGTCTCCGTACATCCTGTTAGGGATATCTTTAATAACATAATTTCGATTGACGGCATCATTGAAGATATTACAGAGCAGTATCTTCTTAAAGAGAGAATCATTCAAGCTAAAGAGTTGGCAGAAGAGGCAACAAGAGCCAAATCTAGTTTTTTAGCAAATATGTCTCACGAAATACGAACTCCTATGAATGGAATTATAGGTATGTCTCATTTGATACTTAAGACAGAGCTTAATGAAAAACAGAGAAGTTACATAAACAAGAT
>JAMJTX010000107.1 GCA_024281215.1 Candidatus Thiovulum karukerense
ATTCTTCGGTGGTGACGCGATGGGCACATCTGGAACAGGAACCCCTTGGAAAATTTCAGATATGACTAGTCACCCAATGGCAGGTATGATCGTCGATAAAGCGCAAGATATTCGTGCTTATATCCGCTACCGCTACTAATCTCTTTCGAGGTTAGTGACTCATTGAGCAGCGATTTGCTGCTTGATTCTCTCTTTTTTCAACATCTTTAGTCCACCCTCTCTACTACCGAAATTAACAAACTTCGAATCTTTGGCCTTTGAGAGAATCTCTTGTTTAAGTCTGTGTAGATTGTTCGTTCAGAAACTCCAAACTCATTTGCCAAACTCTCAATAGTGAATTTCTCACCACCGTTAAGCTTTTGGAGAATCATTGCTAATCGTGTAGCAAGTTTATCGTGATAACTCTCTTTCTCTTTTTTTGACATTAACTATTTCTCCACATATATTGCAAAAATTTATATGTTATCCAACCAACAACATAGAGAATTGAGAAGACAAAAGCGAGGATTGAACCATACTTAAATATTAGAAGTTGAAAATCTGTTATATCTTGAGTAACTTCATAATCTTTCTCATATTCAAGAAACTCTTTCTCAATCTTCTTAAGCTGACTTCCTTGCATAAAGTAGCTACCCCAAAAACCTAAAAATCCAATAATTGCAAATGGTGGCATAATAAATGCAACTATAATTGTTGCTATTGTGATATAGATTTTGCCAAAAGATAGAACCTTTGGTCTGAACTCATAAGCTTCATTAAGTCTGTCAGCAAAATAGACTCTTTCTGATGTTTGATTTGTCTCTTCCATTTTATTTTTCCTTTTGAAAATTAGAGAGCTGAAAAGCTCTCCTTTACAACTATCTGTTATTATAGATTGTTATAGAGATAGATACCTAGTGGTATTGTTATGATTAAACTTGGTGGAAACATAATTGATAAAACAATAAATCCAACAATAGAAAAAAACATAGCGAGTTTAGGTAAATATGCAATTATAATTCCCAATATTCCTAAGAATATAAGTATCTCAAGAATAACAAACATCTAACTAAAAATACTCATCACAACTCATGCAATGGTAATCGCCATCATCATCCCAAGTAACCATTTTTGAACCGCACTCTGGACATTGTGGGACTATTGAAGCTCGATGACCATTTGATAACATCTGACTTCTAAGGTCATCCTCTCTCTCCCTCTCTTCATCAGAGAGATTCTCTCGTCTATCTCTCTCAATCTCTCTATCAACAAAGTCAGTAACTAAATCCCAAAGTCCCATTTTACTTCCTTTTTGATATCCATTTGCAAGATGAACAGTAACAAGCACCTATTCCAGAAATTGGTTCAACACTCCAGACCATTTGTTTTCCACAATTGGGACACTTAGGGCATTTATCACGACTCATTATCTACTCCTTCCAGCATCACTTCTTTTAGCTCTCCAACGACCATCACTATTTCGACTTCGATTGTTACCAGCAGTTGGACCACTCCCTACAACAGGACCACCTGTTTCTCTAGGAGACTTTCTACTATCTTTTTTTTCACTCATTACAGAGCCTTTTCAGAAATATTTGTGAATATTTAACCTTCACTTTGAAAGGGTACAAAATGAGTTTGAAAGGTTGTTTCAATTTTTTAGATTAAATTTTATTAGGCAAATTTTAGGAAAAAGATAAGGAAATCTTTCAAAACAGACTAAAAGAAAAAAGAGTAACTAATTTGTTGAAAGTTCAAAGATGATTGATTTTATGGGATTTTTAGTTTTGAAGTGGTGTCAAGAGAGAGACTTGAACTCTCGACCTCCGGCTTATGAGACCAGCGCTCTAACCAGCTGAGCTACCTTGACACTCTTTTTTAATGGCGGAATTATACTTTGCAAACTGTTAAAAGTCAAGTGTTGTAAAATTGTTTGTAACCACACAAAAAGAGAGGAGTGATGGTTATTATGTCATCTGTTTAATTTAGCTGAAACTGCTTTCATTCCACTTCTTACAGAGTCTCCTAAAAAGAAGAAATCTAAACTATAAGCTAAAAATGTACAACCCTCATCAATTCGTTCCATTAACTTTTTTGGATCTGACTCAATGACATGAAATCCATAAGGAGTGTTGTTCTTTTCACAAGCTATCCTAACTCTTTCAATTGCCTCTTTGACCTCATCTCGATGATACTCCCCTGGAACTCCCATTGAGCCAGATAGGTCATAAGGTCCAATAATTGTTCCATCAATTCCATCAACACTCAAAATATCATCAATATTCTTGACAGCCTCAATATGCTCAATCTGAGCAATAACTACCGCCTCTTCATTGACCCATTTTTTATACTCTTCAAACTTTGTTCCATATCCCTGAGCTCGATATAGACCAACTCCCCTGTTTCCATAAGGTGGATATTTCACATAGCCAACAGCCTCTTCTGCCTCTTCTCTATTTTTAATCATAGGAACGATGACACCGTCAGCACCCATATCCATAACTTTTTTAATGATTACCTCTTCATTTTTGCTAACTCGCACAAGAGCTTTCATATTATTAGCTTGAATCGTTGTAATAAGCATCTTTGCTCTGTTGAGATCAATTGTTGTATGCTCCATATCCACACACAACCACTCAAATCCACCCGTTGCCATTATCTCAATTACTGAAGAGTCACCTATTGTTACCCAAGACCCAAGTGTTAATACATTATTTTTTAATTTCTCTTTTAGTGTCATTTTTATACCTTAAATAGCTGGTAGTATATAGAGAGGCTCTATATCTTTTGAATACTCTTCAACTCTAAATCTCTCTGGAAGCTGAAAACTGCTCTTTTCAAAGTCTTCTACTCTCTCAATCTTAATATCTTCTCCACTCTTCACAAAGCACATAGAGTTCATAGCCTTAATAGGTCTATTTCCATTAAAGTAGAATCCATCAGCTCCAAAAAGCTCAATGCCTGTTGTTGTAGCGAGAGTTTTAAGAAATATGTAACTTATTTTAATTGCCATAAAACTACCTGGTCCATTTGCAAATAAAACTCTATTAATGTGATACTCTCTCATCAACTTCTCAAACTGAATTGGGAGAACTTCACTTGTTTGACCATCGACTTCAATTGTCTGGAAAATAGCCTCATCAACATAGACTCCAATTAACAGTGGAGATTCAATTGCTATAACGACTAGATCAACTTTTAACACTATAATTTCTCTTATCTGAAAGTATCTTTTTAACAAGTTGCGAGTTAAGAGCATGGCTACTTGCAAATGAGCGATAACTCCCATCTATATCCATTCCTAAAATAGATAAATCTCCAATAACATCAAGAATCTTGTGGCGAACAAACTCGTTTTCAAATCTAAGTCCATCTCCATTTAAAACCTCTTCTTCACCAACAACAATTACATTATCATAGTTTGCTCCAAGTGCTAATCCCATAGCTTTTAGTTTTTCAAAATCTTTGATAAATCCAAAAGTTCTAGCAGGAGCAACCTCTTTTCGATAACTCTCTAGATCTATATCAACAGCAAACTCTTGAATACCTATTGCAGGGTGAGAGAAGTCTATTTTTGAGTATATTGATAGCCCTTTTCCATGGTTTGGTGATATTGAGACAAACCTCTCGCCGTCTCTTACAGAGACCTCTCTCTCTATCACTAATTTTTCTCTTAAGTTACTCTGCTCTATTAGACCACTCTTCTCAATATCTTCTAAAAATTTAATACTACTTCCATCAAGAACTGGTGGCTCAACTGTATCTATCTCTATCAATAGGTTAGATATTCCCAAAGACCATATTGCTGACATAAGATGTTCAATAGTATGTATCTTGATATTGTCTTTGCCGATAGTTGTTGCCATTGTCGTATCGACAACACTATCAGGAGAGAGAGGTATTCTGACATCTCCTCTTTGAAATATAATCCCCGAACCCTCGTCTAAAGGTTTAAGAGTGATAGTTGAGTTCTCACCTTTATGAAGAGTGATACCAGAAAATTTAATCTCTTCAGCTACTGTTCTGTTTCTCATATATTATTGTTTCTCATATGTTTAAGTTAAAGCTCCTCTACAATGAGTCTTTTTTCACTATTTAATTTAAGAAGTTTTGCTCGACGACTCTTAAACTTCTCTCTCTCCAAGATAACACCATTAAATATGACTACTCCATTATCACCGATATCTCGTAAAAGCATATATGCTCCTCCACACTCAACTTTTCCGTTAATTGTGCCAAAAATTTCAAGATTACCAGAGACATCAATCTCTGAGCCTCCATTAATCTGGGATAGGATAGTGAGGTCATTGTCTGTTTTTATGTAACTACCGGAACGGATAGGCTTCTCTATAACTTCTCTAGTCCGTTCTCTATTAGTATGCTCTGTTTGAGATAGTTCATCTTCACTCTGTTTAATAGTCTCAAGAGCCTCCTCTATACTCATATTTGGTAGAGATACGACACTCTTTTTTCGTGTAGAGAGTTCGCAACTTTTTCTAAAAAAACAGAAATTGTTTTCTGTCAGATACTCTTCAATATCTCTTAACTCACCCTCTCCATTCAGGATAACGACATTACCCTTTAAGAGTGGAGAGTTCTGTTTCATATATGAGATAAACTTTTCACTATCTCCATCATTTAATACAAATTCAAAACTCTGAAGAGTCTGCTGTTTAACTTTCAACTCATCCTCTCTCTACTATCTTTTTTGCACCTGCAATAATATCGGTAACATTTGTTTTTATCCAATCTTTATCCATCCACTCTTCAGGGCGAACTGGAATACCTTGAACATAGATTCCAAAGTGTAGATGGTCTCCAAGTGCTAAACCTGTCTTTCCTGTATTGGCAATAATGTGACCATTATCAATCATATCACCAACTTGAACTCTTGTTGCTGAACAGTGTGAATATATTGTATAGAGTCCCAGTCCGTGATCAACAATAGGTGTTTTTCCATAGACCCCGTTGTCTTCATTATAGACAATCTTACCTTTATTAGTTGATACGATAGGAGCCATCTTAACACTCGCTAAATCTAACCCCATATGGTATGCTTCACTAATAAACTCATTATCATAAAAATATTTTCTATGATCTCCAAAACTAGCCACAGAGCTTGATCCCCTAAGAGGAGAGAATGGTTTAATATCAAAATCATTAACAACTGCACTCTTATCAATTTGAGTAGTTATCTCAAAAAGTAACTTCTCGTTTTCTGCTCGAATATCCTCATTTACAATTTTAAAGTACTCTGTAATAGAGTCTGTAAATTCAGATTTTTCGTGATTACTTGCAAGAGATCTAATCTTACCATTGAGAAAACTATCTTTAAGGGTCATATTTGAGACTTTATAGCTCTTCTCTTTTAGATAGAGGTTTATATCACTACTCGACTCATTTCCTGCTTTATCTTTTGCAACTACTTTACCTTTAAAAGTTATATCATTAATAGGCCAAGCAACTAGAGATACAAAGTATTTACTATCTGTACTAACAAGTGGTTGAGGTAGAAATTTACGACCACTACTTGTTTCAATATAGACCTCATCAAGAGTACTGTTGTTACCTAAGTCATCAACTTTAAACACAACCGTAGCACTTCCACCTCTTCTAATTCCGTAAGATGAGTTAATAATAGATATATTCGGGCGAGATGTATCAACAATAACTGTATCGGTCAATTCAGCTTGATTACCTGCAAAGAAGTTCCAGTTCGAGAAGTCCGTTACCTCAACATGGATAGTTGTGTAGTTGTTTTTAAATCTTGTGCTTCTTGGAAGCGATATATTGATATCTATATTTTGAACATCTGGTTTTTCAAAATCACCACTTTTATAATTAACAACTTCACCATCACCATTATCAATAATCACTTTAAATGATTTAATAGCATAGTTATCTGTTATTTTAAGGTTAATTGGTTTTGCTAGATTCCAGTGTTCAATTTTATCCATCTCAATAGTTGGAATTTCACTCTCAAATAGATTAGATGTTATCAGGTGATTAACTCCCCAAATAACAAGGATAAGTGCTAATAATTTTCTACCTATCTTCTTTTTCTCTTTTGGTGGTTCTGGAATCATGTCTCCATCAATTCTGAAATTGCCTAAGTTCAAAATCTATCCTTTTGTAAAATCTTTTAAAATTGTATCGAATCTCAATTTCTCTCAAAATTGTGAGCTACTTTTCTCGAAGCTCTTTACTCAACTCTCTGTACCTATTCTCAACCTCTGGATTTGAGAAAGGGATAATCTCTGGAAACTGAATTGACATAACTCTTTGAAAGCTCTCTCTTGTCTCTTTAATCAGATCTAAAAGATTAGCTCCAACTTGAAGTGTTTTATAACTATTTTCTGTTAAGTGGAGATTATCAACACTTCTCTCTCTAGCTATGATTACTTGCCTCTTCTCTCTATTTAGATTATTTATATATAGATTTGCAGTATCAAGAGTTAGGCTTTGAGATTGTAGATTCTTTTTATATATATCTTTTTCATAGTTTTTTTGACTATTTTTAAGAAGTTTAGATGTCTCTTTTTGAAGCTCTTTTACCCTTGTGATAATTCTCTTGAGTTTAGGAATATATCTTTGATTGATCGAGTGGATATATCTATCCTGAATATAGATAGCTGTTTCAGATAGAACAAGATTCATTCCATAGTATCGTCTTGCTAGTTTAATGTTATCACCACTTTGAGACATCAGTGTTTGAAGTTGAACTATTATCTTTTTTGAGATATCAAAGATAATCATCATCTGAAGAATATCATCAGAATCTACTCTTACTAAAAGGGCATTTAACTCTTTATCACTTAGATTCAATCCAAGAAGTTTTAACTCATTCAAAATAACTTCTCGAATAGCTTCAATATCACTCTTCATCTTCTCTATCTTTGGATAACTATCTGAATGTTTAGATGATTTTGCATTATTGCTATCAGCTATAAGATTACTCTCTTGCTCAGTTACAACTCTCTCCATCTCCTCAATCATATTAGAGTTAATCTCTCTCATCTCCTGAAGACAGAGTAGAACATGGTTGTCACCTGTTAAAGAGAGAATTAGATCGTCTAAAATTGAGTTAAAGTCATCTTTTAGACTATTCTTTGTATCCCTAAATGGAATCCAAGAACTCTCATCATCTGTCTCGTCAATTCGATTCAGCTTTTCAAGAGCCTCGTCTGAGAGAGACGAGAAACTCCCCCAACTCTTTTGAACTTCATTCTCGCTATCTACTCTTGTTAAACAGTATGGTTTAGACTCTATAAAATGGCTATACAGTGACTCAATTGAGCCTAACCATTCACCAAATAGATATATTGGAAAGAGAAGTAGAAGTGTGTATCGCATTAAAAAGATGCCAAAGCCTCTAGTAAGCTCTCTTTTGAAAGGTCTTCTCTAAACTCAAAATCCCCTATCCCTTTTGGAATAATAAATTTAATAGAGTTATTAAGAGACTTCTTATCCAAAAAGAACTTCTGATAGAAATTTTCAAGATTAGGGATTGAGTAAGATATTGGTAAATTGTAACTCTCTAATAACTCTTGAACCATTCTCTCCTCATCAATACTCATTAAACCTATCTGAACGGCAACTCTGTTTGCCATCGCCATACCTATTGCAACAGCTTCACCGTGAAGATATGTTGAGTAACCAGTCTCATTCTCAACAACATGACCAAAAGTATGTCCATAGTTTAGAGAGGCTCTTAAACCTCCCTCTCTCTCATCTCGTGAAACAACTTCTGCTTTAAGCTCAACAGATCTTTTAATTGCATACTCTAGGTTCTCTCGATTATCTCTAAGATCATTGTCTGAAAGCCACTGAAAAAACTCTCTATCAAAAATAACTGCCATTTTTACAAGTTCAGCAAATCCTGCTCCAAACTCTCGTTCTGGAAGAGTTTGAAGAAAATCACTATCGATATATACAGCTTTTGGTTGGTGAAATGCTCCAACAAGATTTTTACCAAATCTATTATTAACTCCTGTTTTTCCTCCAACAGAAGCATCAACCTGTGATAGAAGAGTGGTCGGAACTTGAATAAAATCGATACCTCTCTGATAGAGTGATGCTGTAAAACCTGTAATATCACCTACAACACCTCCACCTAAACCTATCAACATAGACTTTCTATTGAACTTATGGTTAAAGAGATTTTCAAGAATAGAATTAACTGTATCCATATTTTTAAACTCTTCACCATCAGGAATAGTTATGATATAGACCTCATCAGCTACAACCCTTGAAAGAAGCTTTTGCAGATGAAGTCCTGCAACTTTAGGGTTTGTCACAATAGCCACTTTTTTACCAGATAGCTCCATTTTTGATAGTTCGCCTATATGAATTTTATAACTATTATCAATCTCTCTCTTTAAATCTATATTAACTATCAACTCTCTTCCTCAATTTTATAGAAAATTATAGCCAACCAAGTTATCTACTTCTCTACTTCCCACTCATTTTCACTACTACTATCCCAATCACTATCATAATCCTCTTTATCATAATCATAGTAGTCATCAATAAGATCTTTGTTATCTAAAACCAGATCTTTTCTTGGAACTTCTGTCACAACCTTGTAGCGATGGTAGTGAGTGCTAACTTCTGTTCGGTAGATCGTAACCTCAACAAGCTCATTCTCATAAGCCTCTCTCTCTCGCTCCTCGACTGAACTCTCCTGATTTAGCTCATCTTCAATCTCTGAGTAGTCCTCTAAAAGTTGATGATAGGCTTTGAACTTCTTAGCTCTAATTGGCTTAATGGCATCTGCCGATGGTGTACCACCCTCTCTGAGAAGATGTTTCAGGAGTCGTTTAAAAGTCTGAAAATGAGTATCATCTTTCTCATCTGGCTTCCCTTTTAAGAAGCTATCAAAAGGGGTTCTGTCATATCTATCCCTAATATTTGTTGGGAATCCAATATCTAGAAGCTTATGAATCTTTTCGATGCTTTTTCCTTCACAAGCATAGTGAAGAATAGTCTTTGAATACTTATCCACAACATTGAAGCCATTCCCATCTTTAAGAGCTTGAAGTGAGTTTGCAAGAGAGCTGTTAATGATTAACTCTAACTCTTCATAACTGCTAAGTTTCACTCTATCATCAATCTTCAGATTTCTATCATACCACTCCAGAATATCTCTTGGAGCATTATCTTTAATAAGACTGAGAAGAGTATTAAAAGAGATCTTCAGACCGTTTAATAGATTAAATTCACTATCTAGTTTAATAAACCCTCTTAATAGCTCCCAGTTTTTACTACTCTCAAGATCCCTGACAATAGAGCTATGATAGTATTGATAGTTCTCATTTCCTCGCAACTGCTCCAGACTATCACGAAGAAAGCTGTACCCCTCCTCATCATCTAAACAGGCATGTATAAAATACTCTTTTTTCAGGTCAGTGTCTAAAGAGTTGATAACTGCTTTATATCTATGAAAGAGAGGCTCTTTGCTATGTTTATAGTGTTCAAATATTCTTTGCTTATCCCATCGACCAATAGACTCATCTTCAAAATATCCCTTAAATTGATCTTCTGAAATAAGATCATTTTTGACAATCAAATCAATTAACTCTGTATAGTCCGTATTGGCATGGCTATATTGGTATGAGTGGTAGTAGTGACTGTACTCTTCAAGAAGTTGCATAGGCTCTTTAAATCTTACACCATCATCTATCATCTTTTGGGCTTTTTGGAGAAGTTCATCTCTACTGCTTAAGCTATATTTATCATACATCTTTTTAACCAGTTCAAGAAGCATATCGCCCTTATCTTTGCCATAACCTTTTGATGATAAAAGCTCTAACTGCTCATCACTAAAAGATGTATGGTAAAAGATATATTCAGGCTCACTAAACTCTGGTGCAAAATTCTTAATATAGTTCCAAGCCCACTCACTATTTAGTTTTACATCAAAGTCTCTGTACCCAACTTTTACAAATGTGCTACCCTTGAGATAAGATAGAAATATCTCACTTTTATAGAATGGAAAGCCCTTCTCTGCAAAGAGCTGAAGTATCTCATCTCTTAGTTCTGGTTTCTGCTCATATCGATAGACCTCTGGATCATCACTAGGAACATAGTAGTTACTGTAACTCTTAAAATTGACAACGGTATTAAGAATATCAACATCTTCACAATATGTATCCCAATAAGCTATCTCATACTCAATTCCATCAGGATTTACTCTTGGAACATACGAGTATAAATCTAATGACTTCTTGATAAGGTCAAGCTCTCGATTAAGCACAAAATATGTAAAGAGTGAGATGGTGCTATCTTTACTGTTGCTCTTATTAAATGGATTCATACCCTCGTCAAGAAGAAATGATAACCACTCTCTCTGCTTTTGATTACTCTTTTCAACTTCTAGGACTCTCTTCTCTATCTCTTCAGCACTTTTACCTTTTAGTTCAACCTCTGTAAAAACCTTATTGTCTCGACACTTTCTTGAGAGAGATTTAATCTGCCAACTAGAAATATAGGTTATTTTATCAGAGTAGATTGACTCTTTAACTTCATCATTAATATTAAAATCACCTATCTTATCTTTGATATAGAGATAGACATCTTTGAAACCTCGATTTATAGAGCGAAAATATATCTTTAACTCTAAAGCTCTATTCTCATCAATATCCAGAGCTGTTTGTAGCTCATTGTCCCATCTATCCTCTTTTAGCTCAAACTCAAAATTCTCATATAGATATTTGAAAACCTCAAAACTATCTCGACTCTCTTTTGATTGGAACATTAAATTAAAAAGATCTCCTGCTGTTGGAATTACTCCCCTATCTAAAATATATTCCATAATCTCTACATTTGGGGTATAACCAAGAATCGTGCTTCCAGATGAGATATGGAAAATATTCTCTCCCATTGTTCCTAGTTCAATACCCTCGTCTTCAACGAGTCTCTTTATTAAATCCATTTCGCTATTTTTAATTGCTGTAAATAGTAGCTCTTGTTTCTCTTTCATTATCTGTCCAATTTTAAAATATTGATAAATTTTACCAAAACAAGTATTGACAACTTTTACTTTTGGTGACATATGGTATATTTCACTAATTTAAATTATATTTAAAAACCATATCTATATGTTAAAATCAGCTTATTCAGCTTATAGAATAATTAATATAAATATTTGCAATCTGATAAATCCGCGGGGGAATAATAATGGGTGTAATAAAATCAAAAGCTTCAAATCCAAAAGAACTTGCAGTAGAGAGAGAGGTCAATTTTGCTCTTGAACAGAAGTTGAGAGATTTAAATCACTCTTTTGACACATTTCGATACTTTCCTGTTGATGATTTAACTCATGCAGAAGAGAAGCTTCTTCATAGAATAGATCTTGAGATTACACACAGAAATCCAAATATCACAATGGAAGTTAGCCTTGATGTTGCAGGTCGTTATGTGTTTCAGTTCTCAAATGGTCAAATCAATATCGAGAAAGCTTGTGACACAAGAGAGAAGTGTTTTAAAAAGTTAAAGAACTTTATTGAGACATTAAAAGCTATTCCAGTTGCAACAAAAGAGGAAGAATAACTTTAATCCAATTTAATAAGGATAGCTAGTTTTCTTCTATCCTTTATCCACTTCAACTCTATCCTCGTCAAAAAACTTTAACTATCTCTAAGGTATCTTTAATTAATATCTTTAATAATTTAAATATTTTAATTTATTAAAGGAATGGTATGAATAAGGTTACAACCCTTTCACTACTCACCTCATCGCTTCTATTTTCTGAGTCAACTTTGATGAAAAGAGACTACTCATCAAGTAGTTCTGTCGCTACTCCAACAACTGTATCAGTTTCAAGTGAAGAGGCTGAAGCTCGTGTATCAGAAGTTGCAAAGAGTGAAGCACACAATCTTAAGTTAGTAGCAAAAAGCGAAAAAGATGGTATTGCTAGAGCTGGTCGAGATGAAAAAAGCTCAATTCAGACTCTTTCAGCACAACAGAAGAGTGAGATAGAGTCAGCAACTTCAACTGGAGTATCGGAAATATCTCAAAAATCTGCTGAAGAAAAAAATTCTATTTCTGCTCTTGCACAACAGGAGAGAGAGAAGTTTTTAGCACTAGTTGAAACATCAAACAACGAAATTAAAAACTCTGCACCTGCAACTACTCCAACAGAAGCTCCGGCAGATTTAAAAGTAGATGTTGAAAAACCAAAAACAGCAAAAGCAAAACATATAACAAAGCGAACTCTTGCTGGAAATATGAATATCACTTATAAAGTTCTTCCAGAAGATGTTGATTCATTTCAAGAGATGTTCACTAAAGGTCTAGTTTATGGTCGTTTAAGAATGAACTCATTCCACTGGGATTGGAAAGATGATGATAAATATACAGATAACTATGCTCTTGGTCTTGGTGGAAGTTTAGTCTATAAAACAGGACGACTTAATGGTTTAAGTGGGACAGTTGGTCTATATACATCTCAAAATCCATTTATGACTATGGATCCTGAGAATGCCGGAAGTTTAAAAGCTGGAAAAGATACTCTCTCAAGATATGATGTTAAAGCTCAAGGTCAATACGGTTTAACTGTTCTTGGTGAGAGCTATTTACAGTATGACACTGGTAAAACTAAAGTGAAGTTTGGTCGTCAGATGTTCCACACTGTATTTACAAAATCAAACGATACAAAGATGATTCCAAACACATTTGATGGTATCTCTGTTGATAGTAAATCAATTCCAAATAGCCGACTTCAACTTGCATATTTCCAAGCTCAAAAACTTAGAGATCATACAACTAGCCATGATGTTATTACATTCAAAGATGAGAATGGTGAGAGTTGGGCAAATAATGATGACTCAGCAATTCATAAGGGTTTAAACTTTAGTAACTTTCAGAAAGCTGGTGAATCAACTCACCACAATCTTCTTGTAGGAGCTTACGAGTGGAAGCCTACTAAAAAGTTTCAATTTATAGCTAGTTATTTAACTGTACCAGATGTAATTAGTAACTTAACTGTTGAAGCTCACTATAAGACAAGTGTAGGTGAGTGGTCAGTGACTCCAGGAATTAGATATATGAGTCAATTTGATGATGGTGCTGGTCAAGTTGGTGGTGCTTCATTAAAGGGTAGCCTTGCTAGTTGGACAGAGGGAGCTGATGCTAGAGGTTATAAAGATCCTGATAGTTTAGACTCATCTCTTTTAGCTCTTAGAGCTGTTGCTAAAAATAAGAGTGGAACAACAAAGCTTCTTTACGGCTATTCAGCTGTTGAGGACAAAGGTGATATCGTAGCTCCTTGGAGAGGATTCCCAACTGGTGGATATACTCGTGCAATGGCACAATATAACTGGAATGCAAATACAAAAACTCATATGGTTCAAGGTGTCTATGACTTCGGTAAAGCTGGTAAGATAGATGGATTTAAAGTTAGTGCAAGATATGCAATTATGGACTTTGATGATAATAAACAAGATGTAGAGTCGGATAGAACTATTGTTCATATCGATCTGTTTAAGAAGTTTAAAGCTCTTCCAGACTTTGAAGCAAAAGTTAGATTTGCAACTGTTGATAGTAAGCATACTGTTACAGAGACAACAGATAAACCTGATACATCATATAATGAGTATCGATTAGAGTTTAACTACCTCTTCTAATTTTGAACTGCCTCAATTGAGTTAGTTCGATCCTAGATTGCCGTGATAAACACGGCTTTATCATATTCGGGCTTGACCCGAATATCTATATTTAAAATTCTTGCCAATATATTTTTGTTAAAAAAAGAGTTGAAACGGTGTGTTATAGAAAAAGGATTATAATAACCCCATGCTATAATGCAGATAGTTAATTAAGATAGACTCCTCTCTATATTAAAAATAAATAAATGGTTGTAAATGGGTAAATATAGGATACTTATCGTTGAAGACTCAAAAATTACTGCGAAACTTCTACATGTAAATCTCAAAAAATTCTTTGCTGATAGTCTAATTGTAATTGCTCCAACTCTCCAAAAAGCTAAACAAGAGATTCAAGAAAATGCATATGATTATATTGTTCTAGATCTCTTTTTACCAGATGGAGAGGGGGCTACTCTTTTAAGTTGGTCCTCAAAAATCAAAGGTTTTCAAGCAAAATTTATTGTCTTTAGCTCTTCTGAAGATGATAAGTTGCGAGAAAAACTATACACTGCTGGTGTGCTTGATTTCATTCTTAAGAGCGGTGACATGGCAAATGTTGCCCAAGAGATAACTCATATTATTGAGCAAGTTGAACAATACAATAAATATATTATTTTGATAGTTGATGATGCTCTATTCTTTAGAAATATGCTGAAGAATATCTTTGTATCAAGAAACTATAAAGTGATTATGGCAAAAGATGGAAAAGAGGCTCTTGATACAGTTCAAAAAACCCATGTTGATCTAATACTGATGGATCTTAATATGCCAAATATGGGTGGTGATGAGTTTTTAGCGGAACGACGAAAAGTTCCATCAATCTATCAGATTCCTACTCTAATTGTTACTGGTGAAAATGATAGAAGTATCCTATCAAGACTTCTCAAGCTTGGAGCTAATGATGTTATCCAAAAACCATTTATTGTTGAAGAGGTTGTAACCAAAGTCGATAACCTTGTTCAGCTTCTTATCTTTCAAAATGAGAAAGATAGCTTAAAGAATGAGCTTGAAAAGAATGTTGATATGCTTAACGATATCAATAAAAAACTAGCTAAATATATATCTCCTCAACTCCACTCATCTCTTTTTGAGGGTAAAGATGTTGGGATAGAGTCGAAAAGAAAGAAGCTAACTATTATGTTTTCAGATATTCAGAACTTCACAGAGACAACAGAGGAGATGGAGCCTGAAGATCTAACATATATTCTTAACAACTATTTAACAGAGATGAGTAATATCGCCCTAAAACACGGAGCAACAATCGATAAGTTTATTGGAGATGCAATTGTTGCCTTCTTTGGAGACCCTCAGTCTAATGGTATTCAGGAAGATGCAACAGCTTGTGTTCTTATGGCAATTGAGATGAGGGATAAACTGAAAGAGCTTCAAACAAAGTGGCACAACGAGGGGTTTGTTAGACCTTTTAATAGTCGAATTGGTATCAACACGGGCTATGTTACAGTTGGAAACTTTGGTAGTGATAAGAAGATGGAATATACAGCAATTGGTGGAAATATGAACCTTGCAGCAAGACTTGAAGCAAGTTCAGAACCGGGAGAAGTACTTATATCTCACGAGACATATCTACTTGTTAAAGATAAAATTGAGGCAGTTTATCGAGGTGATATCACAGCTAAGGGCTTTCATAAACCTGTTCCAACATACAGAGTTGTTCAACCGATGGACAGAAATAGACTAAGTGCTAAAGCTGAGGGCTTCTTTATTAACCTAGATTACACATCAATTGATAAAAGTAGCATAAGTGGAATAATAGATATTCTTGAAGAGGCTAGAAATGAGCTAGAAAAAGATAAAGAGAGTGATGATAAAAATGAGGGCAAAGAGTAGCTATTTTGTCTATTTTTCGATACGACGGCTTTTTTGTTAAAATAAGTCAAATTTTTTGGAAGTGATCTTCGATGCCTGACCGAGTTATATTTTATGTTGTTCTCATTCTTCTTACAATTGGTGTAGTCTTCTCATACTCTTTAACCCCATATCTGATGGTTCGATACGGTGCTGGAGAGTTTAATTTTGTCTTAAAACAGCTTATCTTTGCTGTGATGACACTATTTATCATCTGGAGCATCTCTCGATTAGATAGTGAAGTGTGGATGCATAAAATAGGAATAGGGCTGTTTCTCATTGGCTTTGCTTTGATGATAGCGATGAACTTTCTTCCAGCATCTTTTGTTCCTGAGATTGGGGGAGCAAGTCGATGGATTACTATATTTGGCTTCTCAATTGCACCTGTTGAGTTTTTTAAAGTTGGGTTTATCTACTTTATAGCTTGGAGTATGTCTCGTAAAGTTGAGATTGATCGTGAGCATAAATTCCGAACAGAGTTTAAAATCTTCTTTCCTTACTTCTTTGCTTATGGTATAGCTGTTCTATTTATTACTGTTATTCAAAAAGATCTTGGTCAATCTGTTGTTTTAGGTGTAGCCCTTATTCTTCTTACATATCTTGCTGGTAGTAGCGGGAGGTTTGTCTTAAAAATTATTGGTATTCTACTTGTTGCTTTTGTGGGTCTAATTGTCACTTTTGGACACAGAGTAGAGAGGATAGCTAGTTGGTGGGAGATGGCAAAAGGGTGGTTGCCTGAGTATGTAAATAGACTGATTGGGCATACAACAGGAGAAGAACCATACCAAGTGCAACAGGCATTAGGTGCTATTCACAATGGCGGATTCTGGGGTACAGGTCTAGGTAACGGTATATTTAAATATGGTTTTCTCTCTGAGGTGCATACAGACTTTGTTCTTGAGGGTATAGCTGAAGAGATGGGTCTCTTCTCAATTATTGTTATATTTTTTCTATTTATGATGCTTTTCCAACGAATTCTTAAAGTTGCAAATAGAAGTCAAAATAGAGTCTATTTTCTATTTAATATTGGTATAGCTCTACTGATTGGAGCAACACTCCTTATCAATACATATGGTGCAACAGCTCTTATTCCAATGAAAGGGATTCCAGTTCCATTTATCAGTTATGGTGGAAGCTCAATGTTTGCATTAGCCTTTGCAATTGGAATGGTCTTGATGACAAGTAAAGAGGCGAATAGAGAAGATCAAGAGAAGAGACTTGAGGAGTACGAGACTGACCCTAGCTCATATATGGGGGCTAATCCTCAGGAACATAAACAGCAACAGAGCTATGATGATTATCACTATGAGTATCAGAGAAGACAGGCAGAGTACTATGAGCAGTATGGATATGGCGGAAGAGATGAAACCAACAACTATACAGAGAACAATAGCTATGGATATCACCACCATCAGGATAGGGATAGAAGAGAGTTTTAATTGGATAGCATCTCTCTCTTTCACGAGAACTATGTTATAAGCTTTATTCTGCTCTTTGTAAGGATATCTTTTCTATTGGCATTTCTGCCACTCTTTAACAATATGAGCATTCCTGTAACTATAAAAGCTACTTTTGCTCTCTACCTCTCTCTAATCTTCTACTTCTCTGTTCCACCCCCAGAGCTTCCAAACAGTTGGTTAGCGATAGGAACAGCTATATTCTCCGAGATTCTTATGGCTATGTTTGTTGGACTCTTTTTAAATTTAGCGATATATACTCTTATGTATGCCGGAGAGCAGATATCTCTTATGATGGGTTTCTCAATGGCAACTCTATTTGACTATCAATCAGGAATATCAATGCCTATTATTAGTCAATTTCTGAGCTTTATGGCTGTTATGATGCTATTTGCATTTGATGGTCACCATATGATGTTGATGTTTATTCATGAATCTTTAACAGCTCTTCCTCTTGGGGGGTTTGT
>JAMJTX010000108.1 GCA_024281215.1 Candidatus Thiovulum karukerense
TTTTCTACAATAAGATTTAAAAGTAGAAAAAGTGATATTCACTCATTCTCTATTGACCGAATGCCAAAAGGCTTAAATCCAGTTGTTAAAGTGTTAGGCAAAATTCACCTAACAGAAGATATGCCATTAGAAGCTATCAACAGAAGTACAACTATCACTTACAACAAAGGTAGATGGTTCTTACAGGTTCAGCAACATATTGAAACACAATCCGAAATCCAAGGAGATGTTAAAACTGTTGCTATCGACCCAGGAGTAAGGACTTTTGCCACTTGTTATTCCGATAGTGAAGTGATTGTAGCTGGTGATAGCTTTACACAGAAAAAACTTTTTCCTCTTATGAAAAGAGTTGATAGACTTATCTCTCAAAAAGTCAAACTTCAAAATCTAAAACTCTCTGATGAACCTCAATGGTATAACGATAGAATGGTCTATCTAAATAGAGAAATCAATCGATTAAAATCTAAAAAAGATGATTTAATTTCTGATCTGCATAACCGTTTAGCCTTTGAACTTGTTTCCAAATATGATGTTATTTTTCTGCCAACATTTGAAACTAAAAAGATGGTTTCTAAAAAAGGTGAGAGAAAAATAAGACGATTTACAGCAAGACAGATGTTGGATTTAAATCACTATAAGTTTAAAGAGAAATTGAAATGGTATGCCGATAAATATGGAAAACATATCGTTGATGTTAATGAAAGTTACACTTCAAAAACCAAATCTTGGAATGGTGAAATTGATGAGAAACTTGGTTCTAAAAAAGCTATAAAAGGTAAAAATTTCTCTGTTGATAGAGATATAAATGGAGCAAGAGGAATCTTACTCAAAAACTTAACTCGGGGTGCTTGACCCATAATCATAACAACAATTATTGTGATTGTTGCGATTTTAATCAAGAGAGTTTATCAACTAGAGTAGGCAGACCAGCTTACTTTTAAGCTCAAGAGATGCAATCGCCCCATCTCCATCTTTACGATTCTTTACTGATATCTTTGCACCCATTGAGTCAGCTGCACTTTTCGCTAGGAAGAGTCCTAGCCCAACCCCTGATTTATTACCTTTTCTGTTGAACGGTGCAAAGATATCCTGTTTCTCATCAATGCCAACACCTTCATCTATCACTTCAATAGTTAGATAACCATCTTCATTTATATAGCTTTGCAACTCAATCTTTTTACCTTGTGGAGTAAATTTAAGAGCATTTTGAAGAAAATTTTGAATAATATGGTTTAAAAGAGTCTCTTGGATAGATGCTATAAACTCATCTGGCTGAAGCAATGTAATAAAATTCTTACCTTGAGATTGAGCCAAAAGTGAGAAGTCTTGACTCTTCTTCTGAAGAATTTTAATCACATCTCTCTCCACTGGAGATTCAAACTGTGCTGATTCTTGGCGACCTATATTTAAGACATCAGAGACAACAGCATTCATCTCATCAATCTTTTCGTTTGTGAGTTGAATGGTCTCAATGTACTCTTTAGGCGCTCTCTCTTTCATAAGAAGAACTTGATTCTTTAGCTTAATTACTGCAAGAGGTGTTTTTAACTCGTGAGAAGCCCCTATAAACAGCTCTTTTTGAGTACCAATAAACACTTCAACTCTGTTAAGAAGATCGTTGATTGTCTCTGCTAAAAGGTGTAAGTCTTCAGGCAATTTTTCAACTGGAATCTTGTTTAGCTCTTTTTCACTGATATTCTCAAGATAACGGTTAAGTTGTTGAATAGGTTCTCTAGTATCTTTTGAAAGAATATGCGAATATAGAAAAGTTAATATAATTAGACCAATTGTCAGCATAAATATAAGAAGAATAATATTGAGAATAATACTATTTTTATCTGTAATATCTCTCTCGACAACTATATTGTGATGGCGAACAACAAGATGATCTCGACCATCTTTATCACTCTCTAAAAGATATTCATATTCACCATCTCTCTCTGGTGTTGCCCCAAGAAAAGTGGGAGATGAACAGCTCATCTCTATATCATCTCCACCCCTTTTCTCCATCTCAACAGCCATTTTATATAGCTCTTCTACCTCTACATTTATCACCATCTCTTTTAGAGTGTGAGTTAAAGAGATTGTAAATAGGAGAATAAGAACTGTAAATACTAAAAAGAATTTAAGATTTACTAAACCCCTTTTGGAAAACAAAACCTATAGCCTCGTCTTCTGACTGTCTCAATTGTTGTGATTCCAAGAGGTTTGTCCATCTTCTGTCGAATCTGATTAATGGCTACTTCAATTACATTTGGTGTAACAAGCTCAGGCTCTTCCCAAATAGCATCAAGAAGTTGCTCTTTAGAGACAATTTGATCTCGGTGTCTTGCAAGGTGAGTTAATACCTCAAAAGGCTTCCCTTTTAGTTCTATCTCTTTATTATCATAGACTATTTTTTCCTCTTCAGGATTAATCTCAAGTCCAGATATATCTATAACATTACTACCACCAAATCGTAATCTTGCCTCTAATCTTGCAATTAGCACTTCAAAGTCAAACGGTTTTCTGATATAGTCATCTGCACCTTTTCTTAAAGCTTCAACTTCACTTCTATTATCATCTCTTGCGGAGAGTACAACAATAACAGTTTTAGAAGATTTATGCTTTACTTGAGGAATTAGATCTATTCCATTACCATCTGGTAACATCCAGTCCATTAAAATTAGATCATAGTTTCTAATATCGAGATAGTATTCAGCATCTTTGATAGTTTCAACCTCATCGCTCTGATAGCCAAACTCTTTCAATCCCTCGATAAGAGTCTTTTTTAGGGTTGGCTCATCTTCGATCACCAAGATTCTCATTCAAATCCTTTTATTATGATTAATAGGTCTCTCATTTTTACAGGATTATAACATAGGCTTTAGGAAAATTTAAACTTTCTTTAAAATTTGTTTAATGTTTAGAGTATAAAATAAAAGATTTTATATTTTATGTAGGTAGGGCTGGAGATTCACCTTAGCGAACCTCCAAAATTGATAAAAGAATTAATCTTCTACGATAGGAGCTTTATTTGCTCTCATCTCTGCATTGATATCAGATCGAGACTCTGGAGAAGCACCTACTTCATCCCAAACGATACAACCCTCTGTTGGACAAGATGTTGCACAAGCTGGAACATCGTGGTGACCTACACACTCAACACACTTTTCAGGGTGAACATAGTGAAACTCTTCACCAGTTGGGTTCTCATCCTCGTCAACAATCGCCTCTGTTGGACACTCATCAATACAAGCTCCACAGTTGATACAAGTATCATTAATAAAAACTGCCATCTGCAATCCTTTTAAATAATTTGTTTTCAGTATTGTAGCAAACTATTCTGGAGTTTTTAATATCTTTAAGTTCTATAATCTGCATTGATCTTAACATATTCATATCCAAGATCACAACCATAAGCAGTAAAAGTACCATCTGCTATACCAAGATCACAAGTGATCTTGAACTTTTCATCTTCTAAAACTTTTGCTTCTGTAACATCTCGAATTGAACCAATCATTCTTTTACCATCAGGCATAAGAGTAAAGTATAAAATCAGATCTACATTATCAAAAGTATCAAATACTTTTTGGATAAATAGATCTTCTCCAAGATAGTTTTCACTGCTTAGTTTTCTATTGGTAAAGTTGCACTTGCCGCCACCGGCAACACGAATCTTACGCCCCGCCTTACCGGAATGGTCCAGCACCAGCACCTTACGCCCGCGCGCAGCAGCATGCATGGCACAATAAAGCCCGGACGCGCCTGCACCGAGGATGATTACATCATATTTTGTTGTGGTATTGCTCACTTACTGCCCACACTCCTCAAACTGACTCAACTCAAAATCTCCCTTGCCTGGAATGGAAGCAGTAACTTTCAAAGTTCCGCCCATAGCACGAATTATCTGACAGAGTGTGCTGATCTGCATGTCACTTTGCCGTTCTTGTTTAGACACAGATGCCTGAGTGACCTTAAGAATTTCCGCGAGTTCTGTCTGGGATATTCCCAGTTTTTTCCGTAACTGTTGCAAGGTTACTTCTAAAATCAACTCATCAGTGCGGGCCTGAATCTTTTCCTGCCGCTCCTTGGACATTTCATTCACAATATCTTTAATACTTCTTGCCATTCTACCTGTCCCCCTGCTTTTCCAGATGATTCTTAAATCTTTTATCCGCAATAG
>JAMJTX010000109.1 GCA_024281215.1 Candidatus Thiovulum karukerense
AGCTGATGAAAACCAAATCTTTTCCCATGGGCAGGTTCAGTCTAGGAAGCCTCGCCGTTTACGGCGGGGTACTTCACGCTAACAATCCCGTTTTGAGCTTTTGCTTACCTCTTCAATATTACTCTTTTGCTCTTTGCTAACTCTCTCATTCACTGCTTGACATCACTTGTGAAATGGTCGATATGTTCCAATAGTTAATATATATAGATTAGGAGGAGATATGCTTACAGAGATACTTTCATCAGATAAGATACTCCCAAAGGGTGGTGAGAATAGTGGAAAGTCCCTTACCACTATTGGAGAAGAGTCTGCTCAATTCTCTAAAATTTTAAATTCACTTGATAGTTCAGCAGTTTCAAAAAGTCAAACTGGTGGAGAGATATTTGAGAATCTTCAGGCTATTTTTGAAGATGATAAAGAGTTTCTTAAAGAGAGTGTATCTTTTTTAAAGGGAAGGGAGCGAGAGCCAAAACTTCTTGACAATGAGCTTCTAAACAGCAGTGAAAATGGTGAAGTAGTTACATCTCAAAAAGAGAGTAATCCTCTTTTAGGATTGAACTTTGGAAATTATCGACCACTTCAGACAGATAATGGTGAAGAGCAGAAGTTTAAAGTTATTATCAATGAGGCAAAAGATTTCTTAAAGAGTGAGTTGATGAAACACTCTATATCTGAAAAAGATATGCCAAAGAGTCTTAGGGGACTTGTTGAACTAGCTTCAACAAAAGGAATATCGCTTAAAGATATCAAATTTACACTAGATGAGAAGGGTGAAATTCAGAGAGATGCTTCCCAGACAACATCAAAAGATACCAAAACTTTAAAGAACAGCGAACTTGGTGATAGTAGTAAAAGTGCTAGATTGATAATTAACCAACACTCAACAGAAGCTCTCTTGAGAAGCAAGAGTGAAGCTTTAGTTTTACGAGCAAGAAAGACTGATCAGACCCCAGAGAATCTGACAAAAGTTAAAAGTAGCGATAACTCAGAACAGCCTCAAAAAATCTCAACATCTCAAATAGATAGTTCAAAAGAGGTCAAGAGTCTCAATCTTCAATCTCTTCTATCTTCAGAGACATCAAAACTTCTAAACAGAGAACAGAAAACAACATCAGCTCAACAGCCAACTTTAAGTAGTCAGGTTGCTTCTGAAGTGGATAGTGAGAGTGTTGGAGAAGTTAAGGGTGGTGAAAAAGTCTCTAAAAGTAGTGATATATCTCTCTCGACATCAAAAAATCTTGGAGATATTCTAAAAGTTCAAAATGAGCTTCAGACTGATGATAATAGTAAAAAGGTTGATCTAAAAAGCACACCATTAGCTGATAGGATTAGTAAATTTACAGGTGTTAGCACTGAGATTGTATCTACACTATTTAGTGATGAAGAGTTAAAAGATCTTGGAATTGAGGGGAAACTCTCTAAATCTGAAGTAGCAGTTGAATCAACTCCTGAAGAACACTCAGTTGGAAATCTTGAACGAGTGAAGAATGGACTTGAGCTTAAGATTGGTGAAGCAAAGACAATGACTAGACATCTCGCTTCAAATCTTCAAGAGCAGATTGAAAACTATAAACACCCTTTCCAGAAGTTATCATTAACTCTTAATCCACAAAAACTGGGTGAAGTGGAAGTTGATATTATCAAGAGAGGTAACAGTGTAAAAATCACTCTCTCTGGTTCGACAAACACTATCAACTTACTCTCTGCAAATAGTTTAGAGTTGAGAAACCAGCTAGTCAATGTGGGACTTCAAGATCCAACATTTAAGTTTAATGAAGATGGTAGAAATGGTTCTCAACAGCAACAGCGAGAACAACATGTGGTAGAAGAGATTGATGAAGAGAAACAGGAGAGTTTTGAAATCAATGTTCTTGAGTATGTATAGGAGATAGAGAATGGCAATAGAGAATGGATTAGTAACAAGTGCATTTAATAGTTACGGAACAGATGGGAATAATATCGGTGTTGATAAGTCAGTTTTAGGAAAAGATGACTTTTTAAAACTTCTTCTTGTTGAGTTACAGAATCAAGATCCAACAAATCCACAAGATACAGATAAGATTCTTCAACAGACTTCACAACTAGCTACACTTGAGGCTTCGCAAAATACAAATGATGCTCTCTCAAACCTAACATCAACAATGGGAAATAGTGCTCAGTTTGCAACAATCTCATCTATTGGAAAAATGGCTGATACTGGAGCAACAGGGGTTATTATCGAAGATGGTGGAACAGTCAATTTTGATGTCTATTTCCCTGAGTCTATTCAGGGTGGTGAAGTGACTATTACAAACTCTCAAGGTATAACAGTTGATACATTAACAGTTGATGCTCAAGCTAAAGGGAGTGTTGCTCTAAACTGGGAGCCTATTGATAAATCAGGCAATATCTATGAAGATGGTGAGTATCGAGTGGATATTACATATACAGCTAGTGATGGCTCGTCAAAAAGTAGTAAGTTTGGGGTATATCCAATTGATGCTGTTCGATTTAACGGTGGTGAGGCTGAGTTTAAACTTGGTGATAGCTACTTCCCTATGTCCTCTGTTGTAGAGATATACAATCCAGATGAGGTGTAGATCTGAAAACAGTTAAATTAGGATTGCTCCAGTTTAAGCCTAAACTATCAAGAGATAACTTAGGGAGACATATAGAGCTTCTCAACCATCTATCAGACAGTGTTGATTTAGCAATCTTTCCAGAACTATCTCTTAATGGTTACTATCTTCAAGACTCTGTTTTTGAAGATGCTTGGAGAGTTGAAGAGCTAAACGAGATAGCTGAAATATCAAAGAGATTCGATATTGTTGTTGGTGGAGCAGTAAGAGAGGGGAAGAAGTTTTTTAACTCATCTCTCTACTTCTCAAATGGCGAACTTCTCCATAATCACCGCAAACTCCACCTTCCAAATTATGGACTTTTTGAGGAGGCGAGATTCTTCTCTCACGGTAGCTCTATTGAGAGTTTCGACACAAGTTTTGGGAAAGTTGTATCTCTTGTTTGTGAAGATCTATGGCGAGGTTCAACTTTTGGAGAGATTGAGAGAATCTCCCCTGACCTCATCACAGTTATATCTAGTTCACCCGCAAGGGGATTTGAGAGTGGAAAGATAGAGGTTATTGAGAAGTGGGAATCTCTTCTTCGGACTGCATCAATTGTTGCTGAAGCAAAAGTTATCTTTGTTAATCGGGTAGGTTTTGAAGATGGCTTAGGTTTCTGGGGTGGAAGTATGGTCTTTGACAAGGGTGGAAAACTTCTACATAAACTACCACTCTATGATGAGGTGACAGAGATTGTGGAGATAGGGATTTGAAAGCAATAGCTCTATTTAGTGGAGGACTGGATAGTACTCTTGCTATGAAAGTAATTATCAATCAAGGTATCGATGTTATTGCTCTCTATGTAAATATAGGTTTTGGTAGTACAAAAGATAGACGAGAACATATGGAGAGTATGTGTCGTCAAGTTGGTGCAGAGTTTATGGAGATAGATATTCGACAGCAGTTTTTAAGAGATATTCTATTTTCTCCAAAACACGGCTATGGTAAAAACTTCAACCCCTGTATAGATTGCCATGCGAATATGTTCCGAATTGCTAAAGAGATGATGAGTGAATTGGGAGCATCTTTTATAGTTAGTGGAGAGGTTGCTGGACAACGACCAATGAGTCAAAACATTCGAGCATTAAAAACTGTTGAGGAGTTGGCAGAGAGTGATAACCTCCTTGTTCGACCTCTATCTGCAAAACTACTATCTCCATCTCAGCCTGAGCTAAATGGGTGGATTGATCGTGAGAAGCTATTGGATATATCTGGTAGGAGTCGAGAGAAACAACTAAAACTCGCAGATGAGTTTGGTCTTGTCGATTTTGAACCACCTGCTGGAGGGTGTCTATTAACTGAACCATACTTTGCTAAAAAGATGAGAGACTTTGTTAAGTTTGATAAACTTGAAGTTGATGATATTGACTCCCTAAAATTTGGACGACACTTTAGGCTTAAAGATGGAGCAAAACTTATTATTGGGCGAAATGCTGATGATAATTTTGGTCTTCAAAATGTTAAAAGTAAGAAGTTTAACACTCTTGAGGCTGTTGGAGTGAAATCACCATTCTCTCTTATATCTGCAACAGCAAGTGAAGATGAGCTTCAGTTTGCTCTACGAACAGTTTTAGCCTATACAAAAGCCGATATTGAGAGTGAGTATAAGATTCTCTTTAATGGTGGTGAGAAAGAGTTTATTGTTAAACCTTGCAGTAGTCGCGAAGAGTCTCGAAAATATAGTTTGTAGATGGATAGTCTCTTTTGGATTGGAACTCTCTTAATTGTTGGTTATATTGCTGGATTAATTAGTGAGAAGTTTAACTCTCCAAGAGTGACGGGTTATATTATTGCAGGAACTCTTTTAAGTCCCTCTATAACAGGGGCTATACCATCTCAATTTTTAGAAGATAGTCGAGTCATTATTGACTTTGCTCTATCAATCGTTGCCTTTCTTATTGGTGGCTCAATTCGTCTTGAGTTAATTAGAGAGTACGGAAAGAGGATACTCTCAATTGTTCTATTTGCCTCCGAAATAACTTTAATTGTCGTGGCTTTTGGATTGGCTCTACTATTACCTATACTATCTGACTTTAGTGATTGGAAAGAGATTCTTGCCATATCTCTGCTTCTTGGTGCAATTGGTGTTGCTACTGATCCAGCAGCTGTTCTATCCGTTATTAAGCAGTATAAAGCTAAAGGTTCAACAACATCTATTCTGATGGGTGTTATTGCAATCGATGATGCTATTGCTCTTTTTAACTTCTCTTTTGTTGTTGCAGTTGTTCTGATTATCAATGGTATTAATGGCTCTTTTCTTCATGCAACAGTTGAACCAATTCTATCAATACTCTTTTCAATAGGTATAGGTCTGTTTGCAGGTTATATTCAAAGTTTAAATCTCGATAGGTTTTATAGTCGAAGTGGAGGGGTTATATCAACTCTTGGTACTCTATTGATTATTCACTCCATAGGGACACATCTCAAGATTGATGAACTATTAATATGTATGAGTTATGGAATAGCTCTCTCTAACTTTGCAAAAAATGCTAACAGAATCTTTAACGAGATAGAAAACCACTTTCTTGAAGTTATATTTGTCCTATTCTTCATTATCTCTGGAGCAAAGATAGACTTTAATATGATAGGTGATGTTTGGCTTCTTGCAATAATGTATGTAGTTCTTAGAATTATTGGTAAAGTTGTCGGGAGTTATATAGGAGAGAGGATATCTAAAAAAAGTGGTGAAATAAATGAGAAAATTGGTTTTGCCCTTATGCCTCAAGCAGGACTTGCTATCGGCTTTGCTCTTGTAATTAACCATAGTAGCAGTTATAGTGCTTATGGAGATATTATTTTAAATAGTGTTATTATCGCAGTCGTTATTAATGAGATTATTGGTTCATATATGGTTAAGAAGATTCTAAAAGAGAGTGGAGAGATTAAATAACCTCTCCTTCTTCTATATAAGTCTTAAGATTTTTTCACAAATTTTGGAGTTATCTTTATTGCTCCAACTCCAGCTATTTTACAATCAATATTATGGTCGTCAACACTCTCAACAAGTCTAATATTTTTAATTTTTGTTCCAACTTTTACTACTGAAGAGCTACCTCTAACTTTCAGATCTTTGATAACTGTAACATCATCCCCACTTCTTAGAGTGTTGCCATTTGAGTCTTTAACCGTAAATTCACCATTCTCTTCTTCAGGACTCCACTCATATCCACATTCTGGACAGACAAGCATATCTCTATCCTCGTATGTGTATTCACTATTGCATTGTGGGCAGTTTGGTAATTTTTCCAATATTTTTTGAAAGCTTAAATATATAGGAGTTTAAAACTCAGCAAAACATATATCTAAGAAATCTCTCCTTTCTTAAATTTTTATATAATCTTCTATTAAAATAGCGATATTATCGATATTTTATCGTATATATTAGAAATTGGAAATTATAAATTTTGACTTAAAAATATATCTCTAGAGTAGAACTGACTAAATGAAAGTTTGCTTAATAATAGATTGCCGTGTCAAGCACGGCAATAACACTCTTTTGCATATTGCAGAAACTTCATTTTCGGGCTTAACCCAAATATCTCTATTTGTTTATTCCATTCTTTTAAACCTGAAAACCTATCACTGTTACATTATCTACTTGAGGTTTATCCCCTTTGATAGTCGTAAACTCTTGGTCAAAACTGTTGCTTTGACTCTTAAAGCTCTCTTGGGATATTCGTGTTAGTATCTCCATAAACCCTTTCTTGCCAATCTCTTCTTTAGCTTTATCTCGTTTAACTTGCCTAAATATTCCATCTGTGACTATATATAGAGAGTCCCCTTCTGCCATATCAATCTTATGCTCTCTACGACTCTCTCCAACGGCTTGATGTTGCATAGTTCTATCACTGTAAAGTCCATAATCATCATAAGTTGAAAATTTACCCATAATATCTTTTTTCAAAATAACAACACCTTTAGCCGAGTACTCAAATGTGTTATTAATCTTGTCATAATAGAGTGCCACACCTTTAAATTCAGCCTCATCAAGAGCTTTTAAACCATTCTCAGCAAAACGACTTCTAATTTTTTTATCCATAAACTCAACAATCTTAGAGAGAGCAAAAAGTCGATTGTTTAAGCTATGTTTAACCATAAGATCTTTCTCTATCTCTTTAAGAATAATAGACATCTCAACAGCACTCAACCCCTCAACATTGCCATAATCAACAAGTAGAAGAAGAAGCTCTCGGTTCTTCTCAATCTCAGAGAATAGATAGACATCACCTCCTCCATCTTTAACTGGTTGTGAGTAGACGAAGCTCTCTTTTAGGAATCTATCCATAAACTCCTGTGTAGGATTGACAAAGTCTAAAATTCGCTGAAGAGTGATTTTTGCCTCATCAACCTCTTGAACTACCTCATCTTCAACTTCAATCTCTTTTTTATCCTCTTTTTTTTCTCTCTCCTCTGTCTTATCTTCGCTATATTTAAAAATAAGTAGGAACATATTATTTAGAACATCTCTAAATGCTCGTTCAAGAATTGGGAGAGAGTTGTTTGTCTCAACATCAACAGGCAGATATTTACGACTCTCTATAATTTTCTCTATCTCACTTAAATAGTCAATAAAGAGCTTTTTGAATGCCCAAAAGAGGAGAATAAAAATTGTTAGAGTCTCTATAACTGTCTTTAATAAAAGTAGTGCAAGAGTCTTTTTGGCACGATAGAATATAGCTGTGCTATCTGTATATATTTGTAGGGTTGCAACTTTAACATTCTTATTATCATACTTAAAGATGAGGTCTGAAGAGTGTGAAATGGAGTCTTGTCGCCCACTCTTTACTTTAAAAGTCTCAACATATTTTGTCTCATAGTTGGTAACTTTTATAGCTGATATGTTGTAATTTTTTAATAGACCATCAACAATTTCACTCATCTCAACCTTATCACTTCTCCAGATAGTATCTGCTAAAGCTCGGTTTGCAGACGATGCTATATATTTAAAATCTCTAAGAATAAGTTTCTTTGAGTATCGATACTCTGCTATCCCAAATATAATAGAGTTTAGAAAAGCCATACCAACAAATATTAGTAGAAATGTTTTTAATATATTTGGAGAGATCTCCCGTCTTAAACCGCTTTGCACCATACCTTTATGCTCCTGTTATCTAATTGAACTTTTTATCTACTATTCTATCAAAATCAACTCTCTGATTATGACCATAGCTCTAAAGCTTCGCTCTCCTCAATTTGACAGCGATGACATAGGTTACTATCGCCTATTTTCGTAAAGTATCCATCGCACTCATGACATTTCGCGATATTAAACTCAATTAACCTCTCTTTATCTCTTTTTATAAGTTTGGATAGAGAGAAATCTTCTGTCTCATAAATTGCATTAACTTCACACACATCTATACAGAGACCGCACTTCAAACATAGAGAGGAGTTAAACTCTATAAATGAGTTTTTATAGTCACTCTTTAAAGCTCCCGATGGGCAGACTCGATAACAGATTTGACAGTTGTTGCAATTCGTTTTAATAGCTTTTTCTGATAGAGAAGAGAGATCACTTGATAGTAGAATATGGTTACTACTCTCAACTCTCTGAAGAGCCATTAAAAATAGTTTTCGTCTATCAGGAGTAGATTTCTCTTTTGCTTTTTTAAGAGTATCACTATCAAAAATTGAGTTATCTCGTTGAAAGGCAGAGAGGTCAAAGAGACCCCTCTTTTTGCTATCTAGCTTCTGAATATCTTTTACGGACTCTATACTTATCAATTTAATTCTCTTCGAAGAGTTTAACCCCTCCAGAAGTAGATTAGCTTCACTTATTTGAGAATCAATCTGACCTCCAACTTCTGAGAATATTTCACAACTTCCACAACTTCCAAAGTTTGCAACAATATCCTTGTTTTTAAGAATAGCCATTGAGACTAGATACTCTGGAGAGAGCGAAACAAGACATGGAATATTACTGTTACAGTCTAAAATTGTCTCATCACTGCTCTCAACACTCTCAAAGACAAGCTCAAGAGGAGAAAACTTAGAGAGAGAAAGAGCCTCTGTTGGACAAGCTGATACACATCCTCCACACTCTATACACTCACTCTGGCTAATCTCTGGAGTCTGATTTTCCATTGAGATAGTATCAACTGGACAACTATCTTCACACAGATAACACCCACTCTGTTTAGAGAGAGTGTTAATGCATCGATGGATGGATAACTCTAATTTAGCCATCTATCGATTTGAGATACTCACCATCTTCCAGTAGAAACGAGAGTGCTGTCTCTGCTAAATCGTGATAGAGAGGTGTTCGTGCTTCATATTTTACATTAATAAGATAGAGAGCGACCCAATTCAGAATATGTGAATGGAGGAATCGATTTTGAATATCGACAAGCTTTTTAACACTCTCATCATCTCCTTTGATAATTGCCTCTTGTTGCCCAGAGATAAGTTTATACATAAACTCTAGCTCGACTCCAATGTGGTCTGCTGATACAACTCTTGCAGTATCAAACTCAACTTTAAAACCATATTCATGATAGAAATCTGTAACAGGATTTGCTCCTCCTGTCTCAACCATCATATCTTCACGAGTGTAGAATGTCTCATAAGGGACAAGGTGAAGAAGTGAGATATTTGTAAAATCAACATTAAGATGTTGATTAATAAGTTCGCTTTTTCCTAGTTCATTCCAAGGCTTCCATTCGCTTAGATTTGGAAATAGCTCACCTAAGTTGGAACTATTTTTTAAAAAATCCACAATATCCCCATCAACTTCTTGAAGAAGAAGTCTTGAGAGTGTGGCATACATATCTGCTCTTATCTCTGTCTCTTTTAGATTATAAGTCAATTTTCACCTCTGTTTTTAAGTTCTGAAATTCTATTAAAAATGGCTTAACACTGCAAAACCTACCTTGTTTCAAAGTCTATCCTTGGATCAACAAGTCGATAGACTAAATCTGTAACTATATTAACAAGGAGTGAAATGAGTGTAAATATATAGAGAGTGCCAAAGATAATAGGGTAGTCTCGATTAAGTATCGCCTCATATCCTAAAAGCCCTAAACCATCTAAAGAGAAGATAATCTCAATCAGTACAGAACCTGTAAAGAGAATCCCGGTAAGGGCTGATGGAATTCCAGCGATAATAATTAACATAGCATTTCTAAAGATATGATGATAAAGAATTCTCTTCTCTTGAAGCCCTTTTGATCGTGCAGTTGTTACATAGTGCTTCTTCATCTCATCAAGAAATGAGTTTTTTGTGAGCATTGTCATTGTGGCAAATGAACCGATAACAAGAGATAGAACAGGAAGAGTTAAGTGCCAAAGCCAATCAAATAGTTGTTCGACTGGAGAGAGTGAGTCAAAATTATCAGACACTAACCCCCTCATTGGAAATATCTCCATAAATGTTCCTGAAGCAAAAAGAATAATTAAGATAATCGCAAATAGAAATGTTGGAATAGCATTACCAACTGCTAAAATCGTTGTTGTATATATATCAAACTTTGAACTATCTTTAACAGCTTTTGAGATGCCAAGAGGTATTGATATTAGATATATAAGGAGTGTTGAGAGAAGTCCAAGAGATATTGAGACAGGCATCTTCTCCAGAATCAGATCCCAGACTGGTCTATTCTGAAAAAAACTATCTCCTAAATCAAACTGAAGATAGCTGATTAGCATATCCAGATATCTCTCTCCAATAGGCTTATCAAAACCAAATGAGGCTACTATCTCAGCTTTTAACTCTTCATCAACTCCAAACTTATTCTCATCATCAGAGAGTTCATTACTTTTGCCAGATATATTATCTAGCTTTGATGAGGTGTGTCCTTGAAGTTGAGCTATCATCTGTTCCACTGGACCACTTGGAGTAAATTGAATAATAAAGAAGTTGAGAGTAATAATTCCTAAAAGTGTAGGAATTATTAGAAATAGTCTTTTTAGAGTGTAGTAAAACAATGAGAAGTCTTTAATTATCTGGCTTTGAAAGTTTGATATAGGATAAACATCACAATCATCAATATCACAATCTGTTCCAATCTACCAACCTTTTTAAAAAATTATAACAAAAAAGGCAATTTGCAAATTAGCAGATAAGTGTGATTATTGAATTCATCGTGAAAAATAATCTTCACAAGGTATTTGATTTAACTATTTGCCAACTTTAAAAATATTTGAGCTGTTACAAATGTATCGGAATCAGCTCGGTGGGCATTGTTATGTTCGATACCGTAATATTGAGATGCCTGTTCTAATTTATAGCTATCAAGTTTATAGCCACTCTCTTTTTTTAACATCTTAAGAGTGCAGATATGTTGTTCAATTGTTGAAAGCCCAAGTTTTTCAAGATAGAAGTTTAAAAATCTTAAATCAAACTGTGCATTATGAGCTATCATAACTCTATCACCGAGATAGTCTCGGAACTTTGGAAGAACATCTTCAATTCTATCCATATCCTTAACCATCTCATTAGTGATATTTGTGATTTTGGTTATGTGGTGTGGAATTGGCTTGATAGGTTTTATTAGTTTTGAGTAGTTTAAAACTATCTCGCCATCAATAATCTCTGTAACACCAATCTCTATAATTTCACTCCCTTTATGGGGACTGAAACCAGTTGTCTCTATATCAACTACCACATACTCCATAACCAGCTATCTACTTATCTTTTTTAGCATTCTTTGTAGCTCTTTTTCGTTTTGTAGCATCAAGCTCTTTTTTACGAATTCTGATATTTAGAGGTGTAATCTCAAGAAGCTCATCATCTTCAATCCACTCCATAGCTTTCTCTAGAGATAGATTTCTTGGTGGAACAAGCTTAATAGCATCATCTGCTCCAGATGAACGAACATTTGTAAGGTTCTTACCCTTTGATGGATTAACATCAAGATCATTTGGTCGGCTATGTTCACCAATAATCATACCTGGGTAGATCTTTGCTTGAGGTCCAATAAATAGAATACCTCTCTCTTGAATTGTGTTGAGTGAGTATGCAATCGCTTCACCAGATTCAGTAGAGATTAAAGCTCCATTCATTCGACTCTCAACATGTCCAGAGTGAGGTCTATACTCAAGGAATGAGTGGTTCATAATCCCCTCACCTTTTGTATCTGTAAGGAATTGACCTCGGAAACCGATAAGCCCTCTTGCAGGAATCTCAAACTCAACTCTCTGCTGTCCAGCACCCATTGGAACCATTGATGTCATCTCAGCTTTTCGCTTTCCAAGTCTTTCAATAACAGTTCCACCAAACTCCTCTGGAACATCAATAACAAGATGCTCAAACGGCTCAAGGTGAATTCCATCAACCTCTTTTGTGATAACTTCAGGTCGAGATATAGAGAACTCAAATCCCTCTCGTCTCATATTCTCTGCAAGAATTGTAATTTGAAGCTCACCCCGTCCAGCAACTTTAAATTTACCCTCACCAATCTGCTCATATCTCATAGCGATATTTGTCTGCATCTCTTTAGAGAGTCGCTCTTGAATCTTGTTTGATGTAACACTCTTACCCTCTAGCCCAGCTAGTGGAGAGTCATTTACCGCAAACACAACAGCAAGAGTTGGCTCTTCAATATGCATTGGGTCAAGTGGCATAGGATTATCTGGATCAACAACAGAGTCTCCAACATCAATCGTCTCAAGACCTGCAACAGCTACAATGTCACCAGCTTCAGCTTCATCAATCTCAACTCTCTGAAGACCAGAGAATCCGATCAGTTTAGAGATTCGACCTTTTACCTGCTCACCATCAGCTTTTGCGAGAAGAATATTTTGACCTCTTGCAATCCTTCCATTAAAGATTCTAGCAATACCAATCTTTCCAACATAGTTATCATAATCAAGTGTAAATACTTGAAGTTGAGTAGGATTTTCAGCTGTTCCAGTTGGTTCTGGAATTTCACTAATAATTGTCTCAAAAAGAGGTTCAAAGTTACTATCTTCATCAGCTATATCTAGTTTGGAGATACCATTTTTTGCAGAAGCATAAACAACAGGGAACTCTAGTTGATCATCGTTAGCTTCCATCTGAACAAATAGATCAAATACCTCATCAACAACTCTATCTGGTTCAGCAGCTGGTTTATCAATCTTATTTACAACAACGATAGGTTTTAGCCCAAGAGCTAACATCTTCTTTACAACGAATTTTGTTTGAGGCATAACCCCTTCATAAGCATCAACAAGAAGAAGAACACCATCAACCATCTTTAGAACTCGCTCAACTTCTCCACCAAAGTCAGCATGTCCAGGAGTGTCAATAATATTGATTTTTATATCTTTATATTTAATCGCTGTATTTTTTGAGAGAATAGTGATTCCTCTCTCTTTTTCAAGATCGTTCGAGTCCATAACTCTCTCATCAACGGACTCATGTGCAGAAAATGTCCCAGATTGTGTTAGTAGTTCATCTACAAGTGTTGTTTTTCCGTGGTCAACATGGGCAATAACTGCAATGTTTCTAAATTTTTGCAAACGGTTCTCCATAGCTAAATTATTCTTAATATTGTTGAAATTCTATCGAAAATTCATATTAATCAGATGTTGAAGTAATGCTATTAAGATGTATATTGTGAAATCTCTTAAAGCTTAATTTTGGTAAAATTCCCAAAAAGCTAACTCTATGGCTATCTGCACGGAAATATATTGATTAAGAAACTAGGTATTGTATTTTTTATTTTAACAGTTGTAACAGTTATTGGACTCGCATTTTTTTATCAGTCAGTTGTTGAGGAGGTTGATGATATTCTTCACCATCGAATGGAAGTCAGTTCTGTAATCCTTGATAGAAACGATAAGAAAGTGGCAAATATAGTTGGTAAAGAGTTTCGTCTATATGTGGATTTTGAAGACATTCCTCCTAGAATTATAGAGGCACTTCTTGCAATAGAGGATACAACATATTTTGAACACCCTGGAATTAATATCGAAGCGATATTTAGAGCTGCTGTAAAAGATATTATAGCGATGGAGATGGTTGAAGGGGCTTCAACGATTACTCAACAGTTTGTACGAAATACAGTTCTAACAAAAAAGAAAACTATCTATCGTAAATTAAAAGAGGTATTTCTCTCTCTTGAAGTTGAAAAGGTAATGACAAAAGAGGAGATTTTAGAGCGGTATTTAAATAAAATATATTTTGGTGGTGGGTTCTATGGTGTGAGAACAGCTGCTTGGGGGTATTTCCAAAAAGAGCTTGATGCTCTCACCCTTAAAGAGATGGCAATACTTGTTGGTCTTATTAAAGCTCCTAGCTTCTATGATCCAACAAAAAACTATGACTACTCAATAGGTCGAGCTAATCGTGTTGTTGAGCGAATGTATTCAGGGCTTGGTTGGATTGGTAAAGAGGAGTATGAGAAAGCTTTAGCAGAAAGACCTCCTGCAAAACGGGGAACAAAGACAGAGAATGTAGCTCCATATATTCGTGATTATGTTGTTCGAACACTTACACCAACCATTGGAGACTTACGAGTTGGTGGATACATAATTAAGACAACAGTAGATTTAGATATTCAAAATATTGCTCGTCAATCACTTCAGAGTGGTTATAAGACAATTATGAATAAGATGCAAAAACAGAAGTTTCCAGAGGAGAGAGTTAAAAAGTTAAATGGTGCAATTCTCAGTCTGAATCAACAGAGTGGGGAAGTGTTAGCCATGGTTGGCGGGGTGTCGTATAAAGATAGTCCATTTAATCGTGCCACACACGGAAAGAGACAGATAGGGAGTAGCATTAAGCCTTTCTTTTATCAAGTTGGATTAAACTTAGGATATTCAGGTGCATCAATACTTAATGATGTCCAAAAAACATATGACTATATTGATGGAGATGGCAATGAACAGAAATGGAAACCGCAAAACTACTCCAAAAATGTTACTGGTCGCATTACTTTAAGAGATGCTCTTGTAAGATCTAGAAACTTAGCCACAATTGACCTAGTTGATCAACTAGGTGCGAATAACTTTTATAAAGAGTTAATTAGGTTTGGTTTTACAGATCTACCAAAAAATATGTCAACTGCTCTTGGAAGCTATACAACATCTATGTTTAATTTAGCTAGGCAATATACTCTTATCTCCAACTACGGAACTATTGTAGAACCGTTTATTATTAAAGCTGTTTATGATGGAAATAGAAAAGTATTTGAAAATGAGACTTTTCAGAAGAGGTTAAATGAGGAGAGACAGGCTTATCTCATTATTGATATTATGAAAGATGTTGTAAAACGGGGTAGTGGTCGTAGAGCAAGAGTAAAAGGTATAGAGTTAGCAGGAAAGACTGGAACAACTGATGATGGCAAAGATGTCTGGTTTAATGTGTTTGCTCCTCAAGTTCAAACACATATCTGGTATGGAAATGATGATAACACTCCAATATTGGATAAAAAGGTCTCTGCGGCAATCTATGCTGCTCCTATTGCAAAAGAGTTCTTTACAAAACTAGCTGATATTCGACATTTTGAAAAAGAGTTTCCTGTACCAAAAGGGGTTCATAGATATAGATTTAATGACTCTTGGGAAAACTTTACAGATATATCAAAACCACCTATTCTTAAAAATAGAGTTGATGATGAGTCTCTTATATTTTGATAGCTACTTTAAATTTTGACTTAACTCTTTAAATTCACCATAGTGTTTTAAAAATATATCTACAAGCTTTGGATCAAAATGTCGCCCTCTCTCATCTTTGATAAGTTGCAGAACTCGTGACTCTTCCCAAGCTTTTTTATAGACACGATCGGATATTAGAGCATCATAGACATCTGCCAGAGCTGTGATTCGTCCATAGATGTGTATCTTTTCTCTTGCCAGTCCAGATGGATAACCACTTCCATCATACTTTTCATGGTGTTGATGAGCTATAATTGCTGCTGTTCTTAAAAGAGGAAGATTTGAGTGCGACAACATCTCATACCCTTTATCTACATGGCTCTTCATAATTTGCCACTCTTCGGCATCTAATTTTCCAGCTTTCTGAAGAATCCTATCCGGAATTGCTACTTTACCGATATCATGCATAGGACTTGCGAGATATATAGTCTCAGCCTCTTTCTCATCAAGCCCGTAATATATAGCTAGAAGTCTTGAGTATGAAGCGACTCTCTTTACATGGTTTGCAGTCTCTTGAGAACGAGCCTCACCAATTGAACCCATTGTAAAGATAATCTCTTTCTGTATCTCCTCTATCTCTTTAGCATAGGTGATATCTTGACGAATTGCTGTGTATCCTGTAAGTTTATGGGAACTATCAAACAGCGGTTCAACCTCAGCCTGAACCCAGTAATATCCACCATCTTTTTTGATGTTCTTAACCTCACCTCTCCAAGTCTTACCAAGTTGAATGTTATGCCACATCTCTCGAAAAGATGAGCGAGGCATATCAGGGTGTCGAATCATATTATGAGGACGACCAAGAAGTTCATCTTTTGCAAATCCACTAATCTTCGAAAATGCACTACTCACATGGGTAATCCGACCTTGTAGGTCTGTTGTTGAGAAAATAACATTTCTATCATATGAGCGGAGCAACTGTGATAACTTCTCCTTATGATTTAGAATCATTCTAATAAAGATAAAGATGATAGTTATAACGATAAACCCTATAACTCTAGCCAATACCGTATCTTTAATTGCAGCAGCGATGTATCTATCATATTGGTAAGAGACCAACCAAGCTGCTAGTTTACCAGTTGTATTCTGAAAGATAGGATGAAATGAGATTGTCTTAATATCATCATCAATGATAGATATTAGCGAGAATCGTCTTTCACTCTTTATCATATGATGAATAAAATCACTATTCTCCCTCATATGTTTAGTGTTTATCTCTTGATCTTTTGGATTGTGAGAAGCAGAAATTGTCATTAGATAATCTTCATGCTCAATACTTGGAACATAGTGAAGAATCCTGTCATCGCGACTCCAAGCTTTAATTTCAAATATAGATTTCTTCACAAGGTAGTGGGTGTGTATTTCACTGATATCATTGAGTTTCTTCTGAAAAAGTTCTGTTGGATATGAGATCTCAATAGAGCCTATATGAGTTCCATTTTTATCAAAGATTGGATAGACATTTCTAACGGCATGAGCTGTTCTACCCTCTGAAAAACCTCGTACAACCTTATGAATTTGGTTTACCTGCTCAAAATCTTGTCGGATACCAGACAAGTTATCTCCAAATTTTTTTGGTTTGTGAAGTCTTAAAAAGACTCTATTATCTGGAAAGACAAAGTGATATTGTAGAAGACCACCCAATCGATAGACTTTGTAGTCAGCCATTAAAAGATCTATCATATCTTGACGAAGTCTATCTCTCTCTATGGAGTTTTCTGTTTTCCAAGCTTTTGAAAGAATCTCTATAACTTTTGGGTTCTCTATCGTCAGTTGATATATGACATCAGCCTGATTTGCCTGATTGTTTGACCAGATCTCATAATTAACTTTAAGTTGATGTAAATTAACATATTTTGAGTACTCCATCTTTTCATAGAGGTTTCTCTCTGTAACTACATAGAGAAGTATATAGAGGGCTACGATTGTTAAATAAAATATAGTATTCTTATACAGCATTCCTATTTTTTCTATCTTTGTGTTATGTATAGT
>JAMJTX010000110.1 GCA_024281215.1 Candidatus Thiovulum karukerense
CGTCTAAGCCTACTTAATATCTGGACAATAGTCTGGAGTTTCTAGGAAGCCTCGCCGTTTACGGCGGGGTTCTTCACCAGGAAGAAGTGTAATATCTAAGCCATCTTTAATGGATTGAAACCAGTCAAGCTCAATAATCTCTATACTCTTTATCTTTTTCAGATATCTTCCTATGCCAAGTGGCACAATGATTTTTGGTTTGAATTTTGCAAGAGCTTTCAGTGATTCGATATGTAGATGATCATAGTGAGAGTGGGAGATAACAATATAATCTATCTTTGGTAGCTCATCTATGGTATATGGAACTTTTACCCTCCTGTTATGAAGTGGAATATCACCAAAGACAGGATCTGTAATAACTCTCTTTCCGCCTATCTGAATAAGAAATGTTGAGTGTCCTAGCCAAGATATATAATCTTTAGAGCTATGAAGCTTCTCTATTTCACGAAGAGTCTTAAGAGTATAATCATCTTCTTTTGTTTGACCTCTTGCTGATAGTTTCCATTTTAAGATATCTCGAAATGAGAGGTTTTGAAACCCATCATATTTTGAGGTGAATCTCCCTTTTTTCACAGTATAAAGTCTATCCATTTTCTACTCTTTTAAAATTATTAAAGCTATTTTATCCTGAAAAAATTGAAGAAGAGGGCAACTTATTAGTGCAACTTCTATATTAAATTAGATTTATTTAATTAACTTTCAAAGAATCTGAAGCTAACTTAAACTAGAATTCTTGGTTATTAATCAATTGAGATTTTCAAATGGAGGTTTTAATGGTTTCAAAACTATTAAAAAGTGGTTTAGCAACAGCAGTTGCTTTAAGTTTGAGTTACTCTTTCGCTGATGCGAAACAGTTAGGAGCAGAGCTTTGGGGAACAGCTGGAGACCAAGACTCTACATTTATGGCGATGACAAAGAAGATGGGTGATTTAGGGTTTGTTATCTCTGATCCACACCCACACATCAATGATCACTATGCTCATAAGTATGGTTCTACAAAACTTGATAACTTAGGTTTCTTCTCAACTGCTCATAATGATAAGATGAGAAAACTCCTTGAAGATTATCCAGAGTTTGGTGGATTTACACCTTTCAACCTACACATCTACAAAAACCAAGGTAAAGATGTAACTTGGGTTGGACATCTTCGACCAGAAGTTATGGCGGATATTGTTGGTGTAACTGATCCAGTTGCTAGAGCTACTTGGAGTGCAATCTTTCCAGAACTAGATAATCTAATCTTAAAAGAGATGGGTTCAACAAAAGTTAAAAACCTATATTTTGATTCTCTTCCAGAGAAGACTATGATGAAGTTCAAACTCTCTTTTGACTTAGCAGATTTTGATGATGATATCGAGATGTTCGTAGAGGAGTTCCAAGAGAGTTTTGAAGAGGCTTTCGAAGATGCTGGATACCTTATCGCTGGTTATAAAAATGTAAAAGAGGCTTATGATTATGCTGAGCAAGATTTTAAATATCCTGCTTACTGGGTATATAGCCTTTGCCATTTCCCTTTCTCAAATGCTATCTTTAATGATGTTCCAGAAGCTGGAATCTTTGCACCTTGTTCGCTATATATGTATGTAAATGAAGAGGAAGATACTCTCTATATGGGTATGCCACTTCTTGCTAACTGGGCAAAAGTTGCAAACATCACAGATCCTGAAAAGTTAAAACTTATCGAAGATCTTGATGCAGAGATTATCAAAGTATTTACAGAAGAGCTTGAGGCTGAAGAGATTGAGTAAATTAAAATTTATTGGAGTAGCTTTTCTACTCCTAACCCTCAGCGGTTTTGCAGATGAGATAAGTGCTTACTTCTCTGGTGAGTATCGAGATGAAGCGACAGTTGAAAAGACACTAAAAGATGCAGGTTTTGAAGTTGTTGCTAGTTATGATATTGGTAGAAAAGGTAGATTTACAACTATTCTTTTCACTTCTGACGAGTTAAAGAAATTTGCTTCTAAAAAAACTAGAGGTTTCTTTGCTGTTGGTAGAGTTCTTGTAAATGATAAAGATGGTGAAATTAGAGTTGCTAATCCTAACTACTTTGGACATGCTTTTCTTCAAGGGGACTACTCTAAAGATGTTCATGGTGTAACAGATAGACTTCTTTCAGCTTTTGGTGACCTTAAACCTACAAGAGACACTCTTGATAAAGGTGATTTAGAGGGGTATCACTTCTCTTTCGGTATGCCATACTATGAGGATATGCTAACAATTGCTCAAGGTGAGAACTTAGAGGGCAAAGTTAAAAGTCCTATCTTCTCACTTAAGGTTGGTGATGCTACTCTTATTGGTGTTGATTTAGGAAAGCGAACTAAGAAATTTACTAAGAAAATTGGAAAAGAGAACTCTCTTGTTCTTCCATATACAGTTCTCGTAGAAGATGGAAAAGCGAAGATTCTTGATCCAAAATACTACTTAGCTATCAGCTACCCTAAACTCTCAATGGGTGAATTTATGACAATTGCAACTGTTCCAGATGCGATTGAGAAAGATATTACTCGAGAGTTTCATTAATATTTGACTCTGTCAAAGACGGGACAAGAGTCCCGCTCTTCTTATATACTTCTCTCAGACTCTTCTATTTTTATAATTTTGAACAGATGGCTTCGCAATCCCCTTCCATAGCGATACCGTAGAGGGTTGAGCTTGGGAGGGGTCAAGAAGCCCTTACGATTTTGGTACTTCTTGACTGCTAATATACTCTTTAATTATTGGTATAGTTGCTCCACCAATAGATAAAATAAGATACGATGGTGACCAAAAGAATGGCTTCCAGTAATATTGAGAAATATGCTGAGAAAACTCTTTTCTCACAAGTCTACTACTTACAGTTTTAAAGTTATTGACAAGTTTAGATAGTTGGGTTTGAGGAGTGCTTTCAAAAGCTATATGTATGTGATCAGACTCTGTCTCAATTTCAATAATTTTACAACTCCACCTATTTTCAAATATATCATAAGCTATCTCTTTTAGACGAGAGTTAATCTCTTGTGTAATAACTTTATGTCGAAACTTTGTTACAACAACTAAATGGAATTGCAGTTTAAATATTGAGTGTCTATTAGTATTGTAACGGTTATTCTTTCTGTTCATTTTCTTTACAACTAAATATAAATTTGTTAGAATTTTACCAAGAAAATCAGAGGAGGTGTTGATGAAAGTTACAAAAACTGTTAAGTTAAAAATCACATCTCACTCTCATATTTTCAATCAAACTCTCGAGATATACAATGAAGCTCTTCTATTCTTAATAGATGTTATCTCAAATGAGTGGAATGATATAGAAACTCTTTCACCAAAAGAGAGAGTTAATTTGATTGAGAAACTCACACACGAGACAAAGAGTAATCCTTTCCCAAAATATGGTTTTGATGAGCAGTTTTACAAATATCCATCATATTTAAGACGAGCAACAATTGCTGAAGCTATTGGTATTCTATCATCTCACTTTTCACGATATAAAAATTGGGAAGAGAAGAGAGATAAGAGATTGGCAAAAGGGAAGAAATTCTATGAAAAACCTCCAAAAATTCAGGAAAAGGCTAACTCATTTCCTGTCTTCTATAAAAAGGAGATGTTTCAGAAAATCTCTGATGGAAAGGCAAGAATCAAAATCTATTATCTTAATGATTGGAGATGGATAGAGACAGAGTACAACACAAAAAATCTACAAAATCGAGGCTTAGACGGTTGGAAAGAACAGAATCCAGCTCTTGTAAAAAGAGGGAAAAAGTTCTTTTTACACTTTCCATTTAGTGGAAAAGTTGAGCTATCAAAAAGCGATGAAATCGTTGTTGGTGTAGATTTAGGCTTAACAAATTCAGCAGTATGTTCAGCAGTTGATAAAAATGGAACTGTCATTGGTAGAAAATTTATAAATCAACCAAAAGAAAAAGACCAGTTAAATCACAAGCTGAATAAACTATCAAAAGCTAAACGAGAGACAGCTCTCTCAGAAAAACCTAAATATTGGAGAAAAATCAATAATCTCCAAAAGCATATCTCTCAAAACACAGTAGATGAAATCCTCAAATTTGCTCTGAAAGTTGGAGCTACAAAAATCATTTTTGAGCATCTTGGAAAAATCAG
>JAMJTX010000111.1 GCA_024281215.1 Candidatus Thiovulum karukerense
CCTAAATTAAAGGAGATACTTTCCAAATTCGTAGATTGGAAACTTATCCCAAAAAAGCTGAAAAGAAGCTATGCAAACCGAATAAAAAAGCAGAAAGAGGAAGATGAATTTACAAGAAGTCGAAAGAAGCAAGAACGGGAGCATAAAGAGAATCTGAACAATGCCAGAGTCTTTGCCAAAAAACGATTTTTGACTGATGTATTCTTTCCAAAGATAGCTAAATCAACTCAGAAAGTATTTGAAAGCACCCGAGAATGGATAAAGCAGAACTATCCCGACTATGAACTCAACTCCTTGGAGTTGGCAAACCACCACTTTAACTACTTTTTTAAGCACGATGGATTCTATAAAGCATTTTATGAGGGAGTGCTAACAAAAGATGACTTTGATATATTTAAACAGAATGGAAGCCGAATAGTGGCAAGAGTCAAAGTTCAACACCCATTTTTGCCAAGTGTTCAAACGGAGTTGCCAATTATTTCGATGGTTTAGATTATCGTTAAGTCCGACAGTGACAGTATCATTTCAATGGTTATCGAAGATATTTTAAGCTAACTCTATCCCCAAATATAATAAGAGTATCATTTTCACGAAGCTTAAAGAGTCTATCTGGTTTAAAAAAGAACTCATCACCCCGTAAGACTCCAAAGAGAATCATCTTAAATCGTCGAAATTCAACTTCACCGATCAGTCTATTATGTAGAAATTCGCCCTTTTTAACAACAACCTCTTCTACAAGAATGTTGCTATCCGCAAAGACTATCGCTTCCATACTCTTAAAGACATTTGGATATTTAATATAGGTCATAACCATTCTGGAAAATATGCTGTAAGGGTAGAGAACTCTATCTACTCCTGCTAGGTTAAATTTACGACGACTCTTCTCATTCTCGATAATAGAGACTATTTCAATATCTCGATTTAGTGTTCGGATAGAAAGGGCTATATTTAGGTTTTTAGATTCACTATCCGTTAAACAGACAACTCTTGATGTATTTTTTTGAATGCCTATACTTAATAGAAAATGGCTATCTCCAAAATCCCCATGAATTGCCATTATCTTATCTCGTAGAGCCTCTTCACTCTCTTCAAGTTTTTCACAAACAACTGTTGCAGAGTGTCCGCTATCAATGAGTTGTCTATAAAGCTTAATAGCGATAGAGCTATATCCAAATATGAGAGTGTTATCCTCTAATCTGTCTATTCGATTTTTCAGTTTATCCTGTTTAATCTCAATAATCTTTTCATTAAAAGCTGAGGTGATAATTGATGTGGCAAATGAGATAAAAGCTATTCCAGAGAGAATTAGAAACAGTGTAACAACTCGTCCCTCTGAAGATATGGGAGAGATATCTCCATAACCCAATGAAGCTATGGTTACATATGACCAGTATATAGAGTCAAAGATAGTCTCTATATTGCTATTATCTTTTACCTCAAATATATACATTGCGACAGATGATAGAAGAATTACAAAGCCAAATAGAATAAAGAGAGCAAAAAGCTCAAACTTCTTATCGTCAAGAACAGTTAAAAATTTGTTAATACTTTTGGTGTAGCGAAAGAGCTTAAAGAGTCTAAAAACTAGAAAGATTCTTAAGAACCTTAAAGCTCGGAAGTCTGGCAAAATCGCTAAAAGATCTATAACTGCTAGGGGGGTACTCATATACTCCCACTTCATCTTAAAAGAGTCTCGTGCAATGGTTAGAAGAGATATTTTTCTCTGCAAAAATTGACTCATCTTATAGTGCTGAATAACTATCTTATGTATATCACCATATATCCAGACTCTTAAGATATATTCAGAGATAAAGACTGTAAGAATAAGATCTTCTAAATATTGAAATCGCTCAGATTGGTTTGTTGAGTTATAGACTAAAAGTAGAATACTAACAATCACCAAGAATATCATTACATAGTCAATCGCTCTTTTTAGAGTCGAGTTCTGGTCAGTTAATAGGGTGGTAACCACCGCTTTAAATTGGTGGTACTTTTGGGACCCCTCCAATAGAAGAGCTAATTTAACAATCCCGCACAAATCTATCTAAACCTTAATCCAAGGAAAGTGACATCATCTCTTCTAAACTCACTACCTTGATGCTCTTTCAGAGCTAAGAGTAGCTCCGCTTTCTGCTTCTCCATACTCTGATTCTTAATCTCATTTAGTAGTCGCTTAACTCTCTTCTTTCCGAACATCATCTTTTTAGCTCCACCAACTTGATCATAGTAACCGTCAGTAGTAATATAGAACTCCTTTATATCATCTGTTGAAAATGTAAAGTCTTTAAATTTATAGTTGCAGTCACTAGTAGCATACCCAATTGAGTGTCGATCAGACTTTATCATCTCAACCTCTCCATCAAGTACATAATATAGAGGAGTCTCTGCACCGGCATATTTGACTATCTTCTCTTTCTGATTATAGAATAGGACTCCACCATCAAAACCGACATTGGAGTGACTGCTATCCGTATCTTTCTGATTGAGGAGAGTCTTAATCTCTCTATTGAAATATTGGAGTATTTTGCTTGGAGAACAGGCTTGAACTCTTTTTAGCTCCAATTCGCTTAAGAGTTGTTTATGGACAGCCTTTATTAACATAGTGATAAAAGCCCCCGGTACTCCATGGCTCGTACAGTCAGCAACAATAATCAGCATATTATCTTCAAGAACCTCATCGATAAAAAAGATATCACCACCTACACTATCTCGAGGTTGCCATATCTGAAAACTATCTTTTGTGAAGTTCTTAATAATTGACTTATCCGGCAATATAGCATTCTGAATATATGAGGCATATTTAATTGAATCAGTAATCAACTCTTTCTGTTCAGCTATCTCCTGCTCTCGTCTCTTCTGCTCAGTAATATCTGTTACCATACTTAGATAGCACTCTTCAGAGTTGTATTCAACTCCAGTTAATGAGAGAAGGGCATCAAACTCTCGTCCTTTAAATGTTCTATATCGTGTTTCAAACTTTCTTATAGTTCCACTAGACTCAATTTTAGAGCGAATGAGACATCGATTCTCAGTTTCACTTTTGAGGTATATATCATTAATAGAACGACCTACAATATCTTTACTCTCATACTCAATCTCAGCTTCTGGATTGGCATAACGGATTTTTCTATCTCTTTTAGATGTAATGAGGACAGGGCTAACAATAGAAGATAGAATATTCTCTATTTGGAGCTTATACTTCTCATTATCTGTAATATTTGTAAAGACAACAAGATCTATAAATTGGTCATTAATATATAGGGCTGATGCTACAACAGAGAAGACATGCTCTACACCATCTTGTTCAATAATGGCTTTATGCTCTTTATCTTTATGGAAGATAAGGTAATCTATCCAGTTATCCCCATTAACTGTTTTACTAAGATATCCATCTCTATTTTTAAATGTATCACAGATACAACTATACCCCAACCCTTTAAACTCTTCAACTGATGTCACATTAAAAAAGTCGAAAAAGCTCTTATTTCCACTAATAATATTTACTCCATCAGTTGTAATAATAAACTGCTCAATCGCATTTAGAATAGTTCTTAGGAATATCTGTTGAGCTTTATTCTCTTTAGACAGCTCTTCTGTTCTCTTTTTATCAGTAATATTTTGACGAATAGAGATATAACCAATCAATTTTCCTCGATAAAACTCTGGAGTAACAACAGATTCAACCCAGTAGAAACCACCATCTCTTGTTCTGTTTTTAACTTCACCTCTCCAGCTTTTTCCAGCTCTAATAGTTTGCCATAGAGATCTAAATGATTCTCTAGTCATATCCTCATGTCGAACGATACTATGAGGCTTGCCAATAAGCTCATCTCTACTATATCCGCTAATTTTACAAAAGGCATCTGTCACATATGTTATATTTCCATCTACATCAGTTGCTGATGCTATAACATGTTCGCTAAACCGTTCAAACATACTCTCCATATTGTGATTACTCTCTTTTCTAGTTAGAAAATAGATGTATATAAAGGTCACAACCAATAAAGTAAGTAATATATAACTTGTAAGACACATAGCCTCTCTCAGTGTGTATAGAAT
>JAMJTX010000112.1 GCA_024281215.1 Candidatus Thiovulum karukerense
CTTTGCCACTCTTTTTTGGTTGTGCTGAAAAAATGAAACCAAAAATTGACTTTGCACCTCCTACTTATGTTGAAGAACTTCCATCACAAGAGGAAGATTTAGGAGACCCAAACCAAGGATCACTTTACGGCAGAGGAAAAGTTCCACTTTTTAGCGACAGAAAAGCTATGAGTGTGAATGATATTATCACTGTCCGAATTTCGGAAACTGCAAGTTCTTCATCAACAACTCAAAAGAATTTAGCAAAAGTTAATGAAGCTACACTTGGGGGTGGTTTTTTCACAGGTAAGTCTGTTGAGTCTTTTAACGATACAACAAATATTGCCCTTGAAAGTAGTTCAGACTCATCATACTCTGGAAGTGGAACAGCAATTAGAGATGAGAGTTTTGAGACAACAATTACAGCAAGAGTTATAAAAATTTTAAGTAATGGTAACTACTTTATTGATGGTTCAAGAGAGATTCTTGTAAATGGTGAAAAACAGATTATTCAAGTAAGTGGAGTTATTAACCCATACAATATTACCGCTCAAAATGAGATTGAATCAAAATATATATCTGATGCAAAAATTCAGTATATGACTCAAGGAGAGCTTGATCAAGGGACAAAAAGAGGTTGGCTATCGAGATTCTTAGATACTATTTGGCCATTCTAACTTGAGAGAAAAAGAGAAGTTTAGAAAGAGAGCTATAAACTCTCTTCGCAAACCAAGAGATTCTCAAAAGAGACTCTTTTCAAATATGGTTTCAAAACGAGTTGAAGAGATAGTAAAGATAGAGAGACCTAGCTCTATACTCTTCTATCTTCCTCTCTCTTTTGAGCCAAACTTAATATCTCTTTTAAAAAAATTACGGCGAAGAAAAGTCGATATTTTCGTTCCTTTTATAGAAGAGTTTACCTTTAAGATGGTAAAATTTCGTTTGCCACTGAAAAAGAGTTCATTTGGAACTCTGGAGAGTGGATATTCAAAAAAAAGAATTGAGAGGGTGGATATAGTTATTGTCCCCGTTCTAGGTGTTGATCACTCTTTTAGAAGAGTTGGTTTTGGTAAAGGTATGTACGATCGTTTTTATGAAACACTAAAAAATAGAGCAACACTTATTTTTGTGCAGAATATAGGGTGTTGTAGCAGAGAGAGAGTAACAGAGAGACACGATATAAGAGCAGACTACTATATCACACCATATCTCTCTTTGAAAATTAAGGATTTTGGAACTTATGCCACTAGGAATTACAACAGAGCTTCTAGTTATAGGTTTTGCAATATTAATAATTAGCAACTATCTTGTGTTTTTCATAACGAGAAGAGTTACTAAAGCAAATAGTCATCTATTTATTAAACAGGCAAAAACAAAAGCTAAAAGCATAGAGAAAGAGGCAGATTACATCTTAAAAGATGCCAAGATAAAGGCAAAAGAGTATGAACTTCAACATAGACAAGACTTTGACAGAAGATTAGTAGAGCTTGAGGCTGAATCAAATGAGAGACTAAAGGGAATCAAAGATGAGGAGAAAGAGCTTCAACGAGAGAGATCAACGATTCGACGACTTAAAGATGAGTATGAAGCTAAATTAAGAGAGGCTTACCATATTATTGAAAATAGTGCTGGATTATCGGTAGATGAAGCGAAAGCTATTCTTTTTCAGAGAGTTGAAGAGGAGGAACAGGCAAATATCTTAAAAGTTGTTCGAAAGTATGAAGCTAAAGCAAAAGAGGAGGCAGAGAAGAGAGCCAACTATGTAATAGCTCAAGCAACAACAAGATTTGCTGGTGAATTTACAGCCGAGAGACTTGTTAATACAGTAAAACTTCAAAGCGATGATATAAAGGGTCGAATCATTGGAAAAGAGGGGAGAAATATTAAGAGACTTGAGCAGATTCTTGGAGTTGATATTATTGTAGATGGAACTCCTAGAACAATCACTCTCTCTAGTTTTAACCTCTATCGTAGAGCAATTGCTGTAAAGACTCTTGAACGATTAATTGATGATGGTCGAATTCAACCAGCTAGAATTGAAGAAATTTATGAAAAAGTTGTAAAAGAGTTTGATAAAGAGCTTCAATCAGAGGGTGAAAATGTGATTATGGAGCTTGGCATTGGCAATATGCATCCAGAACTTCTAAAGTTAATTGGACGACTAAGATATCGAGCTAGTTATGGACAGAATGCACTATCACACTCAATTGAGGTTGCATATCTTGCTGGAATTATGACTGCTGAAATAGGTGGTGATGAGATTCTTGCAAGAAGAGCGGGTCTTCTTCACGATATTGGAAAGGCATTGACTCACGACAACGGTGGAAACCATGTTGAACTTGGAGCTGATATATGTAGAAAGTATGGTGAGGGCGATGTTGTCATTAATGGAGTCTATGCTCACCACGAGTATGAAGAGGCTAAAAGTATTGAAGTTGCTACTGTTTGTGCAGCTGACAAACTCTCTGCTGGACGACCTGGAGCAAGAAGAGAGGTTCTTGAAAACTCTTTAAAACGAATTCGTAAAGTTGAAGAGATTGCCCTCTCTTATAGTGGAGTTGAGACTGCCTATGCCGTAAATGCAGGTCGTGAATTGAGAGTTATTGTTAATTCATCTCTAGTTACAGATGATGATGCTTATCAAATTTCAAAGAAGATTGCAAAAGATATTGAGAGTAAGCTTGAGAGATTTCCAGGTGATATTCTTGTTAATGTTATTCGTGAAAAGAGAGCAAAAGTTTTGGCAAAAACTTTGTAAATATATAGTTGAGAGTTCTCCTCTCCGCCATATCACTATGGAACGGGTGGAGATTCTCTATTAAACCCCAAAATTTCACAAAAAGATAGTTTTGTCAAGAACCCCATAGTTAGGGGCTTATAGATTAAGAAATTAGTCGTAATCTAGGAGGATGCTTGACACACCCGTATGGGTTAGCTATTCGCTGACCTTTACTTGTTAAAAATTTTTGTAGGATATTTGCAGAACCATTTAAATCTGCATTGATTAAAATGCCTTTTTCAGTTCTAAAAAGACCTCTTTTTACTCTTTTACCAACATATTTATCGTGTTTTTGAATAGGTTCATTATCTAAAAAAGAGCATTTTGAAGTATAAGCTTCCTCTTGCAAGTGGTAGTCTATTCCAAGTTGTTCGCATTTATTTTTAAGTTTGCTTTTAAATTTATAAAATGGAATTGATACAAAATTTTGATTATTTCTTTTACCAATATTTATCTCTTGTTTGATATTTTTAAAATCTCCAATAACAATAGAACCGATGTTATTTTCAATTGCATAATCAGTAATTTTCTTTACAGCAAGGTTAAAAAAGTTGTTGATTTTAAAAGTTCTTTTTCGAGATAATCGAAGTATTTTTTTAGAAGTTTTGATATTCTGTTTATCTAAAATGGATTGATATTTTGCTTTCTGTTTGTTGTAATGGTGGTTAATTGATTTGATATATCTGCCGTCAATTATGAAGCCAGACCCATCATTAGAATCAAAACATGTTGCAAAATTATCTAAACCCATATCAATGGACAAATATTTATCTTTATCCACAGAAATAGGTTCAAACTCTTTTTTATAAATAAATTCAATATCAAACTCTAAACCGTTAAAAATTGGCAATATACGAACTTCTTGAAGCTTATCAGTTTCAATGTTTTTAGGAAGTTTGAATTTAAGTTCATTAATATATGGATTATGCTTTTCTTTAAAAGCTTTTGAAAGCCCAATATGAACATAACCCTTTTTAATTCGAGCTGAACGACCTTGAATAGTGATATTCATCAGTTCATCTTTGCCCTTATATTGTGGAACTCTGATTTTATCACTATACTTACCTTGATTTTTAAGTTTTAGTAACCCAAAAAAACTTTTAAAGTTTCTATCAACTATTCTTAATATTTGTTGAGATGTGTCGGTTAATAGCAACTTATAGTTTTCATTATCTTTGCATTCGTGGTAATTTTGACCATAAGATAAGTATTCATTATTGTTAAAATAATATTGTCTCACACTATAAAGACCAACATTGTAAAGTCTTGCTGAATAATTA
>JAMJTX010000113.1 GCA_024281215.1 Candidatus Thiovulum karukerense
CCTCAAACTAGAGAGCATATTCTTCTTTCAAGACAAGTTGGTGTTCCTTACATTGTTGTATTTATGAACAAAGAGGATCTTGTTGATGATGAAGAGCTTCTTGAACTAGTTGAGATGGAGATTAGAGAGCTTCTTGACGAGTACGAGTTCCCAGGTGATGATACTCCAATCGTTGTTGGTTCTGCTTTCCAAGCTCTTGAAGAGGCTAAAGCTGGAACTATCGGTGACTGGTCAGCAAAAATTCTTAAACTTATGGATGAGGTTGATGCTTATATCCCAACTCCAGAGAGAGATACTGATAAAGAGTTCCTAATGCCAATCGAGGATGTATTTACTATCCAAGGTAGAGGAACTGTTGTTACAGGTAGAATTGAAAGAGGTGTTGTAAAACTAAACGAAGAGATTGAAATCGTTGGTATTAAAGACACTGTTAAGACTACTGTTACTGGTATCGAGATGTTCAGAAAAGAGATGGAGATCGGTGAAGCTGGTGATAACTGTGGTGTTCTTCTTAGAGGTATCAAAAAAGAAGATGTTGAGAGAGGTCAAGTTCTTTGTAAGCCTTCATCAATCACTCCACATACAGAGTTCGAAGCTGAGGTGTATATCCTAAGCAAAGAAGAGGGTGGTAGACATACTCCATTCTTTAACGGTTATAGACCACAATTCTATGTAAGAACAACAGATGTTACAGGTTCAATCTCACTTCCAGAGGGTGTTGAGATGGTTATGCCTGGTGATAACTTAAAGATTAATGCAACTCTAATTAATCCAATTGCACTTGAGCAAGGGACTAAGTTCGCTATCCGAGAAGGTGGTAGAACTGTTGGTGCTGGAGTTGTTACAAAAGTTATTAAGTAGTCTGCTGTATGAGAGAGATTATCCATCTAGCTTGTGAGGAGTGTTCAAGAAGAAACTACCACACAACTAAGAATAAGAAAACACATACGGCTAAATTTGCAACTAAAAAATATTGCAAGTTTTGTAAAAAACATACAACTCATAAAGAGGCTAAACTCTAGACTCTTTCCTCCCTTTGGGGAGGACTTTTATTTAATATAGGTCAGTAGCTCAGTTGGTAGAGTATCGGTCTCCAAAACCGAGTGTCGTGGGTTCGAGCCCCTCCTGGCCTGCCACTTTTAAGGAATTCATAAAATATGGCTAATCTAACAAAGATATTTCGAGATGCAAAGTCAGAGCTTTCAAAGGTTATTTTTCCTACAAAACCTCAAGTTAAGAGTGCATTTTTCTCTGTTTTTATTGTAGTAACATTTATCTCGCTATTCTTAGCACTTGTTGATTTAATCATGTCATCTTCGCTTTCAGCAGTTTTAGGGAACTAATTTATGACTGAAGAACATAGATGGTATAGCATTAGAACTTATGCTGGTCAAGAACAGTCTGCACAAAAAGCTATTCTTAACCTAATAGAAGAGGAGAACCTCCATAAAGATATTTTAGAGGTTATCGTTCCAACAGAAGATGTTATTGAGATAAAAAATGGTGAAAAGCGTATTACTGAAAGATCTCTCTATTCGGGATATGTCTTTGCCAATATGCTTTTAGATTCTCAAAATGTTTTACTCTCAAAAATCATGTCTCTATCTAAAGTCTCTGGATTTGTTGGTGAGTCAAATAGACCTACACCTCTTTCAGATGCCGATATTAACAAGATTCTTGCTAAAGTTCAGAATAGAGCTGCTCCTCGTCCGAAGATTGACTTTATTAAAGGTGAATCTGTAAGAATTAACGAGGGTTCATTTGCAAACTTTACAGGTGTTGTTGAAGAGTATGATATTGATAGTGGAATGTTGAAACTAAATGTTCCTATTTTTGGGAGGGTAACTCCCGTCGATCTTCCATATACTCAAGTTGAGAAAGTGGAAGAGTAATTTAAACTAAAAGGTTTCTGTTTATGGCTAAAAAGATTAGTGGTTATATCAAACTTCAAATTGAAGCTGGAAAGGCAAATCCATCTCCACCTGTTGGACCTGCACTTGGTCAAAGAGGTGTTAATATCATGGAATTCTGTAAAGCATTCAATGAGAAGACAAAAGATAAAATGGGATTCAAACTTCCTGTTATTATTACAGTTTATAATGATAAAAGTTTCTCTTTTGAGACAAAACAACCACCAGCAACAGCTCTTATCAAAAAAGCTGCTGGAATCACAAAGGGTAGTGATAACCCTCTAAAAAATAAGGTTGCTAAACTTACAAAAGCTCAAGTTATGGATATTGTAAGTCAAAAGATTGCTGACCTTAATACAAACGATCCTGAACAAGCTGCAAGAATTATTGCAGGTAGTGCAAGAAGTATCGGTATTACAGTAGAGGACTAAATCCTCTTCATCTAACCACAAGATGATAAAGAGTGGTAGGAAATTTTTCTGAATAGGAAACAAAATGGCTAAAAAACTTAGTAAAAGATATAGAGAGTTACAGGGTAAAGTTGATAGTGCTAAACTTAGTACTATTGAAGAGGCTTCTACTCTAGTAAAAGATTTAAAATCTACAAAGTTTGATGAGAGTGTTGAGATTTCAATGAACTTAGGTGTTGATCCTCGACATGCTGATCAGATGATTAGAGGTTCAGTTGTTCTACCTCACGGAACAGGAAAAACTGTTAGAGTTGCTGTTTTCGCAAGAGGAGCAAAAGCTGATGAGGCGAAAGCTGCTGGTGCTGATATTGTTGGTGCTGAAGATTTAGTAGCTGACATCAAAGCTGGAAAAATCGATTTTGATATTACTGTTGCAACTCCTGATACAATGGGACTTGTTGGTCAAATCGGTAGAATCCTTGGACCAAAAGGTCTTATGCCTAACCCTAAAACTGGAACTGTAACAATGGATGTTACAAAAGCGATTAACAACCTTAAAGCTGGTCAAGTTAATTTCCGTGTTGATAAAAAAGGGAATATGCATGCTGGTGTTGCTAAATCAAGCTTTTCAGCAGAGCAGATTGCAGAGAATGTAACAGAGTTTGTTAGAGCAATAAATAAACAGAAACCTGCTTCAGCAAAAGGTCGTTATGTTAAGAGTTGTGCACTCTCGCTAACAATGAGTCCATCTGTTAAAGTAGATGTGAATTCAATCGTTGATATCAAGTAGGTTGATTGATACTTTATCTTAGACTGAAGATAGTTGGTGGCTCTGCCTTAATCTCCAACTTGAAGTCGGAAGTCGGAAAGGAGGAGAAATGACAAGAAGAGAAAAAGAAGAGGTTGTTCAAAATCTAACTTCTCAATTTGAGACAGCTGGTGCAATTATCAGTTGTAACTACCAAGGTCTTACTGTTTCTGAATTAGAGACATTAAGAAATTCCGCTAGAGAGCAAGATGTAAAAGTACAAGTTGTTAAAAACAGACTTGCAAATATCGCTCTTCAAAATAGCGAATTAACTGGTCTTGAATTGAAAGATATGAACATCTTTATCTGGGGTGAAGATGCTATTAGTACATCTAAAGTAGCTTCTAAATTTGCTGATAAGAATGAGAAATTTGAGATCAAATCAGCATTTATTGAGAGAGAAGTTGCTGATGTTGCTAAAGTTGAAGCATTTGCAAAACTACCAGGAAGAGAAGAACTACTTGGAATGCTTGCTTCTGTTTGGATGGGTCCAATCAGAAACTTTACAATCGGCTTAAATGCTCTTAAAGAGAAAAAAGAGAACCCTGAAGAGTAGGGAAAAGATTTTATAATTATAAGGAAATAAAATGGCTGTAACAAAAGAAGATGTATTAGAGTATATCTCTAATTTAAGTGTTTTAGAACTATCTGAATTAGTAAAAGAGTTCGAAGAAAAATTTGGTGTATCTGCTCAACCAGTAGCTGTTGCTGGTGGTGCTGTTGCTGGTGGTGAAGCTGCTGAAGAGAAGACAGAATTTGATGTTATTCTTAAAGATGCTGGTGCTAAAAAGATCAATGTAATTAAAGTTGTTAGAGCTATTACAGGTCTTGGTCTTAAAGAGGCAAAAGCTGCTGTTGAAGAGACTCCAAATACACTTAAAGAGGGTGTATCTAAAGAGGATGCAGAAGATATTAAGAAGCAACTTGAAGAGGCTGGTGCTTCTGTAGAAGTTAAGTAAGTAACTCTACAAATAAACAGACTCGCACTTATTCCCCAAAGTCTTTTGGGGGATACCCGATACTTTCAAACAATTTTTTCTTTTTTGTTTTTGTATTTATACCACAAAATAAAACTGTCATAAGGTATTTTTATGTTAAACAGCTTAAAATCTGGAAATCGACTAAGAGTTGATTTTTCAAAGACTCCACAAGAGATAGATGTTCCGAATCTGCTTCAACTTCAAAAGAGTAGCTACGAAAACTTTTTGATGATGAACAATGGTTCTAATGATTATAGTATAGAGAAGGTGTTTAACTCCATATTTCCTATACATCATCAAAACAAGATTACACTAGAGTATTTAGGGCTTGAAGTAACAAAGCCAAAATATACAGTTCGTGAATCTATGGAACGAGGTTTAACCTACTCAGTTTCGCTTAAAATCAAAATCAGACTAACAATCTGGGATAGAGATGAAAGCACAAAAGAGAAAATAGGTGTAAAAGATATTAAAGAGCAGAATATCTTTATTCGAGATATTCCAATGATGACTGACCGAACATCGTTTATTATTAATGGTGTTGAGAGGGTTGTTGTTAATCAGCTCCATAGAAGTCCAGGGGTTATATTTAAAGAGGAGGAGTCATCAACAACTAAAAAGATGATCTCTACTGCTCAGATTATCCCTGATAGAGGTTCTTGGATTCACTTTGAGTATGACTCAAAAGATATTCTCTATATGAGAATCAACAAAAGAAGAAAGATTCCTATTACGATTATCTTCCGGGCTTTGGGTTACACAAAACTTGATATTCTGAAAATATTTTATAGTTTCCAGAAGATTGAAGTTGATCGAGAGAATAGCAAATTTCTTATGGACTTTATTCCTGAAGAGTTTAAAGATAGAAGATTTGAGTTTGATCTCAAAGATCCTGAAGGTGGTTTAGTTCTTGAAGCTGGAAAGCGACTCTCAAAAAGAAAGATTGATAAGCTTGTTAAAGATGGTCTTAAAAAGATTGAGTATCCACTTGACTTCTTAATCGATCGACACACTGTCTATCCATTAACAAATGAAGATGGTGAGGTTGTATATGATACTTTAACTAAAATTGAGAGAATCGACTTCTCTGAAGTTATTGATGAAGATTTCTATATTGTAGATGACCTTGATGAGAATGTTGATTCATCTGTTATCAATGCATTTATGGTTGATGATGAGAATCTAAAAGTTATGAAGAAAGAGGTTGAGGAGTTCCACTCACTTAATGCTGATGATAACGATTTAGCTGTTCTTAGAATCTATAAAGTTATGAGACCAGGTGAGGCTTATACGAGTGTTGATAAAGCGAAAGAGTTCTTCCACCAACTATTCTTTGACCCAGAGAGATATGATCTAACTCAAGTTGGACGAATGAAGATGAACCATAAGTTAGGTTTAAATACACCTCCTTATGTTACTGTTCTTACAGCTGAAGATATTATCGTAACAGCTCGATACCTCATCAAAGTTAAAAATAAGATTGGTCATATTGATGATAGAGATCACTTAGGAAATAGAAGAATCAGATCTATTGGTGAGCTTCTTGCTAATGAGCTTCATAAAGGGCTTGTTAAGATGCAGAAGACTATCAAAGATAAGGTTCAAGCTGGTAATATTGCTGTTACTGAGTTTATGCCTCATGATCTTATCAACTCAAAAACTATCACAAATACTATTATGGAGTTCTTCTCTAGTGGTCAGCTGTCTCAGTTTATGGATCAGACAAATCCACTCTCAGAGATTACTCACAAAAGAAGACTCTCTGCACTTGGTGAGGGTGGTCTTGTTAAAGAGAGAGCTGGATTTGAGGTGCGAGATGTCCATCCAACTCACTATGGTAGAATCTGTCCAGTTGAGACTCCAGAGGGTCAAAATATTGGTCTTATCAATACTCTTGCAACCTATGCAAAAGTTAATACTCATGGTTTTATTGAAGCTCCATATAAAGTTGTTAAGAAAGGTGTAATTACTGATGAAGTAATCTATATGACTGCAACTCAAGAGGAGGGGCATGTTATCGCTTCATCTTCAAACAAGATTAATGAAGAGAAACAGACTTTCGTTGAGCCAATTGTAGAGGCGAGAGAGAATGGTGAGATTATCCTGAAGAAAGCTTCTGATGTTACTCTATTCGACCTATCTCCACATATGGTAGTCGGTGTTGGTGCTTCACTGATTCCGTTCCTTGAACACGATGATGCTAACCGTGCATTAATGGGTTCAAACATGCAACGACAAGCTGTGCCACTTCTGATATCTGAAGCTCCAATGGTTGGAACAGGTGTTGAAAAGCTTATTGCTCGAGATGCTTGGGAAGCTATTAAAGCTGATAGAGCTGGTATTGTTGAGAAAGTTGATGCAAACAACATCTATATTATGGGCGAGAGTGGTGAAGGTGCTTATATCGATCACTACGGTCTTCAGAAGAATCTAAGAACAAACCAAAACACATCTTTCACTCAACACCCTGTTGTCAAAAAAGGTGATGTGATTGAAGCTGGTCAAGTTGTTGCAGATGGTGCAAGTATTGATCAGGGTGAGTTAGCAATTGGTAAAAATATGCTTGTTGCACTTATGCCTTGGAATGGGTACAACTTCGAAGATGCGATTGTTGTTAGTGAGAGAATTATTCGAGATGATGTCTTTACATCTGTTCATATTTACGAGAAGAGTATAGAAGCTCGTGAGTTAAAGCATGGTGCTGAGGAGATTACTCGAGATATTCCAGGTATTAAAGAGGATATGATTCCGCACCTTGATGAGAGTGGAATTGTTAAAATCGGTACTCATGTTAAACCAGGAATGATTCTTGTTGGAAAGATCTCTCCTAAAAAAGAGATGAAACCATCACCAGAAGAGAGACTTCTTCGAGCTATCTTTGGGGATAGAGCTGGACATGTTGTTGATAAATCACTTGTTGCTCCTCCATCAACAGAGGGTGTTGTTATTGATGTCAAAATCTTTACAAAGAAAGGTTACGATAAAGATGCAAGAGCTTTAGCTGTTGAGAAAGAGGCTAGAGATAAACTTGAAAAAGAGCATCAAGACAGATTAGATATGCTTGATAGAGAGGAGATGTTAAGAATTGCATCTACTCTCTCAAAAGAGGAACTTGCAAAACCTATCTCTTTCAATGAGAAAGATTACAACAGTGGTGATATGGTTCCTGTCGATGAGATCAAATCTGCAAATAGATTCTCTCTAAACTCACTAGCAAAAGCATTTGCTAGACCTGTTGCAAAAGAGTATGAGAAGATTAAATCTCACTTCCAAGATGAGAAAGAGAAACTTCGAGAAGAGCATGAAGAGAAGATAAATATTCTTGAAAAAGATGACATTCTCCCTAACGGTGTTATTAAAAAAGTTCTAGTCTATATTGCAACAAAGCGAAAGCTAAAAGTTGGTGATAAGATGGCTGGGCGACACGGAAATAAGGGTATTATCTCAAATATTGTTCCTGAAGTTGATATGCCATATCAGGAAGATGGAACTCCTGTTGATGTAGTTCTGAACCCACTTGGTGTTCCTTCTCGTATGAATATCGGACAGGTTCTTGAGATGCACCTTGGAATGGCTGGAAAGAAGCTTGGAGCTCAACTTCAAGAGCAGTTCGATAAGGCTAGAGGTGATTTCGCAACCAGCCTTAGAAGTAAGATGATAGAGATTGCATCTGTTGCTAAGTTTATGAATGCGAAAGAGTTTGTTGAGAATCTATCAGATGATGAGCTTATTAATTATGCAAGAGACTGGTCAAAAGGTGTTAAGTTCGCTTCAACTGTCTTTGAAGGTGTAAATCATAAAGAGTTTGAAGAGCTATTTGCTCTTGCAAAGATGGATAGTGATGGTAAGTCTGTGCTTTATGATGGTCGAACTGGAGACAAAATTAAAGAGCGGGTTAATGTTGGATATATGTATATCTTAAAACTTCACCATCTTGTTGATGAGAAAGTTCATGCTCGTTCTACTGGTCCATACTCTCTTGTTACTCGACAGCCTGTTGGAGGTAAAGCTCTATTCGGTGGTCAGAGATTTGGAGAGATGGAGGTTTGGGCATTAGAGGCATATGGTGCTTCTGCTACTCTAAAAGAGATGCTCACAACAAAGTCTGATGATATTGATGGTCGTCTTGAAGCATATAAAGCTATTACAAGAGGTTCAAACATTCCACGATCTGGAATTCCAGAGACTCTATTTGTCCTAACAAAAGAGTTACAATCTTTAGCTCTCGATGTGGAAGTTGTTCCCGAAGAGCCTGAAGAGTTAGAGTTAGATGCTATTGATTTTGGTAAAAAGGGGGAGTAGTTGATGGAGACTATTAAATCTAAAGAAAAACAGCCTATGGATATTAAAGAGCTTCAGTTTAGTCTTGCTAGTCCAGAGAAGATTCTCTCTTGGAGTTTTGGTGAAGTTAAAAAGCCTGAAACTATCAACTATCGAACTCTAAAACCAGAGAGAGATGGTCTTTTCTGTTCAAAAATCTTCGGACCAACAAAAGATTATGAGTGTCTTTGTGGTAAATATAAGAAGATGAGATATAAAGGTGTTATCTGTGAGAAGTGTGGAGTTGAAGTTACAGACTCTAAAGTTCGACGAACTCGAATGGGACACATTGAACTTGTAACACCTGTTGCACATACTTGGTATGTCTCATCACTCCCAAGCCGAATTGGAACACTTCTTGGTGTCAAGATGAAAGACCTTGAGAGAGTTCTATATTATGAGGCATATATTGTAATTAATCCAGGTGATGACTCTTTCTATGATACTGAGCAGAGCCACAGAGTTAAGAAGTATGACATTCTTAATGAGGAGCAGTATAGAGAGCTTCAAAAGAGATTCTCAATGGTTGGATTTAAGGCAGAGATGGGTGGAGAGGCTGTTCAGTATCTTCTTGAAAATCTTGACCTTGTTGATATTCTTCACCAACTTAAAGAGGATATGGCATCTACAAAGTCTGAAGCTAAAAGAAAGACAATTGTTAAGAGATTGAAAGTTGTTGAAGCATTTATTCACTCGGACAATAGACCAGAGTGGATGATGTTGAAGAACCTTCCTGTTCTTCCTCCAGAGTTAAGACCTCTTGTTGCTCTTGATGGTAGCAAATTTGCAACATCTGATGTCAATGACCTATATAGAAGAGTTATCAACAGAAACGACCGTCTGAAAAGACTTATTCTAAATGATGCTCCAGATATTATTGTCCGAAATGAGAAGAGAATGCTTCAAGAGGCAGTTGATGCTCTTTTTGACAATGCAAGAAGAACAAATGCTGTTAAAGGTCCAAATAAACGACCTCTTAAATCTCTCTCTGAGATTATTAAAGGTAAGCAGGGGCGATTCCGACAGAACCTACTTGGAAAAAGGGTTGATTTCTCTGGTCGTTCGGTTATTGTTGTTGGTCCAAACCTTCAAATGGATCAGTGTGGTCTTCCAAAGACAATGGCTCTTGAACTATTCAAACCGCACCTCATCGCAAAACTTCAAGATAAGGGTTATGCTACAACTGTTAAAGTTGCTAAGAGATTAATCTCTCAAAAGACTAACGAGGTTTGGGAGTCACTTCAAGAGGTTGTTGAGGGTCACCCTGTTATGCTGAACAGAGCTCCAACACTTCATAAATTATCAATTCAGGCATTCCACCCGAAACTGATCGATGGAAAAGCTATCCAGCTTCACCCACTTGTCTGTGCTGCATTTAATGCCGACTTCGATGGTGACCAGATGGCTGTCCATGTTCCGTTAAGTGCTGAGGCGATTGCTGAAACAAAGACTCTTATGTTGAGTTCAACAAACATTCTTCTTCCTGCTTCAGGTCGAGCCATTGCTGTTCCATCACAAGATATGGTTCTTGGTCTCTACTATATTACTCTCGAGCAACACTCTCTTCCAGGTGAGAACAAACTCTTCGCAAATGTTGATGAGATGGAAATCGCTATGGAGCATGGTGCTTTAGATATTCGAAGTAGAATCAGAACAAGAATTGATGGTGAGATTGTCCATACAACTCCAGGGCGAATGGTAATTCAATCTATTCTTCCTGTTGATGTTCCATCTAAACTATGGAATAGAACTCTTAAGAAGAAAGATATTGGTGCATTAGTTGATTATGTATATAAAGTTGGTGGGGTAGCTGTTACGGCGGAGTTCCTTGATAAACTGAAAAATACAGGTTTTACTTATGCAACAAAAGCTGGTGTATCTATCTCAGCTGATGATATTGTTGTTATTGATGAGAAGAGTGGGTTAATTGCTGAGGCAAAAGAGGCTGTTCATAAGATTCAGATTGACTTTGAAAGAGGGGTTCTATCTGACCAAGAGCGATATAAGAAGATTATCGATGTCTGGACAAACACGGATACAGTTCTTCGAGGTAAAATGATGAATAGCTTCCGTGAAGATAGAGAAGGATTCAACTCAATCTTTATGATGGCGGATTCAGGTGCAAGGGGTTCTGAAGCTCAGATTAAACAGCTTGCTGGTATGCGGGGTCTAATGACAAAACCTGATGGTTCAATTATTGAGACTCCAATTGTCTCTAACTTTAAAGAGGGTCTAAATGTCCTTGAGTACTTTATTTCAACTCACGGTGCTAGAAAAGGTCTTGCCGATACTGCTCTTAAAACAGCGAATGCTGGGTACTTAACAAGAAAACTTATCGATGTTGCACAGAATGTGAAGATTGTTGAAGATGATTGTGGGACTCACGAGGGTCTTGAGACAGGTAGTGTTATCGTTGGTAGTGAGATTATTGAGCCACTTGAAGAGAGAATTGTAGGACGAGTTCTTATCCGAGATGTTCTTGATCCAATTACAAGTGAAGTTCTATTTGATGATGGTCACCTTATTCAACCTGAAGATGCAAAAGCGATTGCTGATGCTGGAATCCAATCTGTTGAGATCCGAACGGTAACAACTTGTAAATCAGAGGGTGGTGTCTGTGCTAAATGTTACGGAATTAACCTTGGTGAAGCTAAGCTTGTTAAGAAAGGTGAGGCTGTTGGTATTATCGCTGCTCAATCTATTGGTGAGCCTGGAACTCAGCTAACGATGAGAACATTCCACACAGGAGGAACAGCAACTTCTACTCAATCTGAAAAATCTATCTTCTCTGAGAGAGAAGGGTTTATCCGATACTACAACATCAAAACATTTACAGACCGACAAGGTAGAAGGGTTGTTGCAAACCGAAGAAATGCAGCTGTTCTTCTTGTTGAGCCTAAGATTAAAGCTCCATTCTCTGGAACTTTTGATGTAACAATGTTCCATGATGAGGTAGTTATCTCTATCTCTAATGGTGAGAAGACTAAAAAGTATCAACTCCGAAAAAGTGATGTAGCGAAAGCTAATGAACTTGCAGGTATTGCTGGTCAAATCGATGCAAAACTATACCTACCTTATAAAGCTGGTGATGTTGTTGAGGAAGATGAGTCTATCGTTGAGATTATCAAAGATGGTTGGAATGTTCCTAACCGAATCCCTTATGCTTCAGAACTTCTTGTTCAAGATGGAGATCCAATCACTCAAGATATTAAAGCTGGTGAGAATGGAAAAATCAACTTCTATATTCTTAAAGGGGATCACCTTGAGCCAATCAAGAAGAAGAAAGGTGATATAGTCTCGAAAAAAGGTCTCTTTGCTGTTATTTCTGATCTTGAAGATAGAGAGGCGATCCGACACTATATTGTTCGAGGTTCTCAAATTGAGGTTAATGAGTTTGATAATGTTAATCGAGATACAGTTATCGCTTCTGCTCAGAAAGATGTTGAGAATAAGATTACAGAGTGGGATCCATATAACGACCTTGTTATTGCTGAAAAAGTTGGGACAATCTCATTTGAGAAGTTCGAGAGTGGCAAGAATGTTATCGAGAGAAAAGACCCTGTAACAGGTGATACAACATTTGAAGTTAGTGAGAGTGTAAGTGCTACAAATCCTCCAACAATTGTTCTTGCTCCTGAAGAGGGTGGAGATCTTATCCGATACCAACTATCTGCAAAAAATGTTGTAACAGTTAAAGAGGGTGAGAGAGTTGAAGTAGCTGATATTCTTGCGAAAAAACCTAAAGGTATCTCGAAAACAAAAGATATTACAGGGGGTCTTCCAAGAGTTAGTGAACTATTTGAGGCTAGAAAGCCGAAAGACCTTGCTCAACTATCTGAGATTGATGGTGTTATTAGCTTTGGAAAACCTCTTAGAGGAAAACAGAGAGTTGTTGTTGAGAATGGCTTAACACAACAAGCTAGAGAGTATCTGATTGACAAAAATAGACAAGTTCTTGTCCATCCAGGTGAGTTTGTTCATGCTGGAGAGAGATTAACAGATGGAACTGTGTCGAGCCACGATATTCTTAAGATTCTTGGTGTTAGATCACTTCACCACTATCTTATCTCTGAAGTTCAACAGGTATATCGAAAACAGGGTGTTAATATCGCCGATAAACATATTGAAGTTATCTTCTCTCAAATGCTTCGACAGGTTCAGGTTGAGAATAGCGGTGACACAAATCTTATCGCTGGAGACCTTGTTAGTAAAACTAAGTTTAACGGTGAAAATGTTGCGATTCTAAGAAGAGGTGGAAGACCTGCTATTGCAAAACCTCACCTTCTTGGAATTACTCGAGCATCTGTTGGAGCGGATAGTATTATCTCTGCTGCATCATTCCAAGATACAACAAAAGTTCTTACAGAGGCTGTTGTTTCACAAAAAGTTGATAAACTAACAGATCTTAAAGAGAATGTTATTATTGGTAGAACTATTCCAGTTGGAACAGGTATCTATAAAGATAATGAGATTACCGTCTCTCCAAAAGAGAGAGAAGAGGATTTTTTTGCATAGCAAATGAGAAACTCTTCTCATAACTTATTTCCCGTGTTAAACACGGGAAACTCAGACATAGATTTTAACTCTGCTCTTTATTCATAAGCTCTAAGAACTCTTTATTGTTTTTTGTTTGGAACATTTTACTATATAGGAATCGAAGTGCTTCAACCTCATCATTAATATCTCCAAGTGCATTTCGTAATGCCCATACTTTTTGAAGACTCTCTTTTCCGAGAAGAAGTTCATCTTTTCTTGTTCCAGATTTAAGAAGATTGATAGCTGGGAAGATTCGTCGTTCAGCAATATTTCTTGAGAGGACAATCTCTGAGTTACCTGTACCTTTAAATTCCTCAAAGATAACATCATCCATTCGGCTACCTGTCTCAATAAGTGCAGTAGCGATAATTGTTAAACTTCCACCATTCTCTATATTTCTAGCAGCACCAAAGAATCTTTTTGGCTTATGGAGTGCATTTGCATCAACCCCACCTGATAGAATCTTTCCACTTGCTGGTGTAACAGTATTATATGCTCTTGCAAGTCTTGTAATACTATCAAGAAGAATAACAACATCTTCACCCATCTCGACTCTTCTCTTTGCTCGTTCAATAACAAGTTCAGCAACTTTGACATGGTTCTTTGCAGGTTGATCAAAAGTAGAGCTATAAACTTCTCCATTTACTGATCTCTCCATATCTGTAACCTCTTCAGGTCTCTCATCAACAAGAAGAACAATCAATTCAACCTCAGGGTGATTTCTCTTAAGACCATTTGCCAACTCTTTCATAAGCTCTGTCTTACCATTTTTTGGAGAAGCGACAATTAACCCTCTCTGCCCCTTTCCAACAGGTGCAAAAAGATCTAACATTCTACCTGTTACTTTCATGCCATCGTATTCAAGTTTGAGCTGTTCAGTTGGAAAGATAGGTGTTAAATTTTCAAATAGAGGTCGTTTTCTATTTTCAGCTATTGGCTTATGGTTAATTGCCTCAATCTTGAGAAGGGCATAATATCTCTCTTGCTCTTTTGGTGATCGTACCTGACCTGTAACAATGTCACCTGTTCGAAGAGCAAATTTTCTAATCTGTGTATTTGAAACATAAGCATCATTAATGCTGTCTGAGAAGTTTTTATCTATTGATCGAATAAACCCATATCCATCAGGCATAATCTCTAATATACCTGTAAATAGGATAAACCCACCCTTTTTAACTTGAGCTTTTAAAATCTCAAAAATTAAATCATTTCTTTTTAGATCATTTGGATTCTCAACAGCCAACTCTAGGGCTATTTTAATTATCTCAGATAGCGGTAAAGCTTGAAGCTCTTCAAGGGTGTGACCTCCAGCTGGAATGTGGGTTCGACTCTTATTTCTTCTCTGTTTTGGTTCGGTAATCTCTTGATTATTTTCACTCATATCTATTTTAGACCTTTATATATTTTGGAAGCTAATTTTGAAGTAGTTTGTAGACTAGGTTCAATTTGCATTGATGTTTATTGATAGCTTATCCTACAAGAGTTGATATCTCAACTTATACATAACCAAAGTAGTTATCTTGTTTTGAATTGTATCAAAAAAGAAGCATAGCATATATGTATAAAATATACTTTTTGCCAACACTGTTTAGAGTTGTAGAGTCTGTAAAAAATTGCCTCTATTAGTGAAGTACCCCGCCGTAAACGGCGAGGCTTCCTAGACTGAACCTGCCCATGGGAAAAGATTTGGTTTTCATCAGCTATCCCGCGAGGGGATTTTACAGCATTTGATAGCCAACTCATTCCCCACAGGTCTCACATGTTCATATATTCTAGGCGTTAATTTCCGTGCTTCCCACGGTATCTTGCCTATAATTATACAGAAAATTTGTGCCTTATATCCCCGCCATGAATGGCGAGGGTTTACGGCACAGTTGCTAATTTTGCTTTTGTGTCTGATGAGTACATTCTATTTCGTCCCATTTGTTTCTCCTGATTCTACCAACTCTATTGAGTTTATGAATATAAGAAAAATTTATCTGCTTTTTGCTGTCTTATTTATTGGGGACATTATACTACTGCCCAAACTACCCTCTCAAATTTGATGCTCATCACTTTACAACTTTTGCCACTCAAGTGGCAGGTATTTCACGGCTGTTCTGGTAAAATATTCTCTGTTATTTCTTAAATAATAAAAGGGGGTTCCTATGGCAAAAATTGGAATGTGGTTATATCAAAATGGTGGTGGTGATGAGATTCAGAAAAAACTTATTAAGAAACTAAGTAAAGAGGGTATTGAGACAGTTTCAGATCTTAATCTTCGGAATGCTTTCTCAAGAAAAGGGAAGATTATCTGTAATGAGACTGTAATGGAAGAGCTTGATCTATTCTTCTCATACAATGCTGGACAGCAGACTCAGTATCAGATGTATCTATATGAGGCACTAAGCTACTCTATACCTACACTTAATGACTTTCGAGCTTTTGCCTTAACGGAAGATAAGTTTAAGACAAACTATATTCTTAAGAGAAATGGAATCAAAGCTCCAAACTATAAACTCTACCATCGAGATGATGTCAAAGAGCTAAAGACGATTCTAAAGAATTGGGGCGGTAAGATGATCTATAAACCAACTGATGGTTGGGGTGGAGTAGGTCTTGTAAAAATTGAGAATGAACAGGCTCTTGAGATGATTCTTCCGTTTCTTAACCAGACAGATATTCGATATTTCTATATTGAGAAGTTTATAGATTACGATAATACTGATTACCGAATTGATATTGTTGATGGAAAGTTTATTTCGGCTTATGGTCGAAAGGCTGGAAAAGGGGATTGGCGAACCAATATCAGTAGCGGTGGTTCTATTATTCTTCGAGAACCTGATGATAAAGTAATTGAACTGGCACTAAAAGCGACAGAGGTGACAGGACTTGATATTGCCGGAGTTGATATTATCTATGATAGAGAGAAAGAGGAGTATGTTGTTCTTGAGGTGAATGGTATTCCAGCTTTTGCAACTCCTGAACAAGAGAAACTTGGCTTAGATTTTAATGATAGAAAAATTGATGCAATTGTTGAGTTAATTGGAAAGAAGATTGACCAAAAAGCTTAATTTTCCAGCAGTCATCTTTGCTGGAGGTAAGAGTAGTCGAATGGGAAGAGATAAAGCTCTTCTCCCCTTTGGGGGTTTCGAGACAATGGTCGAGTATCAGCACAATAGATTGAGTGAGATTTTTGATGAGGTCTATATCTCTTGGAAAAGTGAAAAAGCTTCATTTGGAGCAGAATCAATTTTTGACTTAGATGAGTTTGATGGTGTCTCAGCTCCAACCGTTGGGCTTATCTCAATTCTTGAAGAGTTGAATAGTGACTATGTTTTTATAATTAGTGTTGATTCACCAAAATTCTCAAAAGATGCAATTCATAAACTGGCTGAATATATTGATGGTGGTTTTGATGTAATCTCTCCAGATAGTGGAGAGGGATTAGAGCCTCTATTATCTATATACAGTAGGAGTATGTTGGCGAAGTTAAGAAATATGGTATCAAATGGTGAGCATAAATTGAATTGGCTGATTAAAAAATCAAATACGAAAGTTGTAAAGTTTAATGATAAAAATGAATTTCTAAATTTGAACTACTGGAATGATTATCAGGAATTTATTTGATTTAAGTGGTGGCCAGACCCAGAATCGAACTGGGGACACAGGGATTTTCAGTCCCTTGCTCTACCAACTGAGCTATCTGG
>JAMJTX010000114.1 GCA_024281215.1 Candidatus Thiovulum karukerense
ATATCACTGTTGGTGGTACTGGCAAAACCCCACACACTGAGTTCTTGATTCGCTTACTCAAACAAACATATTCTGTTGCGACTTTAAGCAGAGGGTATAAACGTTCAACCAAAGGATATCTTCTTGCTCATGATGAATCAACGACTTCTGAATTAGGTGACGAACCTTTTCAAATACACAAACAGTTTCCTGACATTCATGTTGCTGTTTGTGAAAAAAGAGATTTTAGAGATGGTATAATTTACTTATTATAAATAAGGATTAAATTATGCAAACAGCTATGAGTTATGACAAAATCACCTTTACAATTCCACACTTATTAAATCAGCAACTTGAAAATATAAAAAATGAGTTTAAAGTTTCAAAATCTGAAATTCTGAAAAATGCTGTTGAGGAGTATCTTCAAAAACAGGAAAAGATTAGAATGCAGAAAAGTGTAGAACTTATGATGAGTGAATACAAAAACGACAAATCACTTACAGAATTCACAACTCTTGACGGTGAAGATTTTAGATGAAACAGAGAGAAATTTGGATTGTCAATCTTGATCCAACTGTTGGAAGTGAAATCAAGAAAAAGAGACCTGCTGTAATTGTAAATAGTAATGAAATTGGAAAGCTTCCACTAAAAATTATTGCTCCAATTACAGACTTTAAACCTCGCTATGTTTCTGTTCCTTGGTTTGTAAAAATAGAACCAAATGGGCAAAATGGATTGAAAAAGAGTTCGGTAATTGATACTTTTCAAGTTAGAAGTATTGATGAACAGAGGCTTATTGAAAAGATTGGTGAAATTTCAGAGAGTGAAATGGAAAGAGTAAAAGAGGCTTTGGGAAAAGTTTTTGAAATTGATTTGTAAAAATTTATTGTTTGTGAAAAGAGAAATTTTGGAGAATATAGGAGAATAAAATGGCAAGAAAACAACCAACAGCAGAAACTTATAAATTACTATTTATTAGATCTGGGAATCAGTGTGCTTTTCCAGAGTGTGATCACCCTATATTTGACGATGATGATGAATATGTTGCTGAACTATGTCATATCAATTCAGCTAATGAAGGTGGTCAAAGATTTGACTCAAGCCAAACTGATGAAGATAGAAGGTCATTTGATAATTTAATGTTTATGTGTCATAGACATCACAAGAAAACGGACAATGTAGAAAAATATCCAACAGAAAAATTACAATCTATGAAACAAGCTCATGAAGCACAATATATAGAATCAGGTAGAAATGCCTCAAAAGAAATGATTGGACAAATCATAGAAGAGGTTAGGTGTTTCTGGAAACAACAAGCAGAAAAAGAGTTTGATGTAGAAGAGATAAAGATTAAAATGGACATTGATTTAGATATATTTCAACTTATTTCAAGACTTTCAGATGATATTAAAAGGATTGAAGAGAGTCTACAAATGTCTGCCAAGTCAGATAAAGAGTTAGAAAATGATCTGATCAGTTTGTGTAGTGAAGTTGGATTAGATCACAGTAAATTTAATAGTGTTCCATACTATGAAAATCCTTTTATTAATAGAAACTGGGAGATGAATAATTTAGGTTATCCAAACTTTTTGCAACATTTATATTTGCATTTTAATCAACTAAAAGTAAAGATTATAGATCAATTAGTAGAAAAAGAGCCAAATAATAAAAAGTTTATTGAAATAGCTAAGACTTTTAGAAAAGAGTTAGATGAACTCTATGATTCAGTTTATTATGTAGATTAAGCTTAAAAGGAGTTTTAAAAATGCAAACAATCCAAATTGATATAAAGGCTTAAAAATGCAAATAACTTTAAATATTGATGAGGTTACTTTTAACGATTTAAAGAGAGAGTTTCACACAGAAAATATTGAAAAAGCTATTCAAAATCTTATAGATCAGTTTCGATTTCGTAGTGAAAATAGAGTGGCTTCTGAAATTGAAACAGCTTTTTTTGAAGTTAAAAATGGAAAAACAAAACCTATTGAAGAACTTTTAAATGAACTTTAAAACATCTTCTCTTTTCAATAGACAAGCTAAAAAATTATCAAAAAAGTATAAAAACTTAAAAAATGATCTCCTAAATTTTATGGAGACTTTTGATAATATCCATAACTCTTCAACAACAATCAAAGCCAATCTTTTTAAAGCTCGTGTGAAAAATAGTGATAAATCTTCTGGAAAAAGAGGAGGTTATCGTATCTATTACTATACAATTGATAAAGATGGTGTTACTCATCTACTTGTAATTTATGATAAATCTGAAATTGAAAAAATTGATGAAACTATTTTAAATGAGTTGATTTTAGGGATAGATTAACTCTCCCCCGTAGGGGAAAGAAGAGGTTATCGGATCAAGCCCGATAATAACGAAAAATTAACCTTTTAGGCTGTAATTCTCGATTTCGTGGAAGTTAAGGTATTTATAAATATCAGCCTCTTTTCCAGCGATTTTTGAAGGAACGATTTTTAAGTATTCTTCTTTACTTGGAAGTCTTCCAAGCATTGCAGCAACAGCAGCAAGTTCAGCGGAACCAAGATAAACTTGAGCTCCTTTTCCAAGTCTGTTATCAAAGTTTCTTGTTGAAGTTGAGAATACAATCGCATTATCAGCAACTCTCGCTTGGTTACCCATACATAATGAACAACCTGGAGTCTCTGTTCTTGCACCAGCCATTCCAAATAGTGAGTAGTAACCCTCTTGAATTAACTGTTTTTCGTCCATTCTTGTTGGAGGAACAACCCATAGTCTAACTGGAGCTTGACCCTCACCTTTAAGAACTTCACCTAATGCTCGGTAGTGACCGATATTTGTCATACAAGAACCTACGAATACTTCATCAATATTTGTTGGTCTATCAGAAGCTAAAACTTCAGAAAGTGTAGCAACATCATCTGGATCGTTTGGACAAGCTACAATAGGCTCTTTGATCTCATCAAGGTTGATTTCGATAACAGCTTTATACTCTGCATCTGCATCAGCTTCCATAAGCTCTGGATTTTTTAACCAATCTTTGAACTTATCAACTCTTCTTTGAAGTGTTCTTACATCAGAGTAACCATCTTCAATCATAGCTTCAAGAAGTTTGATATTAGAGTTGATGTACTCAACAACTGGCTCTTGGTTAAGTTTAACTGTACAAGCAGCAGCACTTCTCTCAGCAGATGCATCAGAAAGTTCAAAAGCTTGTTCAACTTTTAGATCAGGCAGACCTTCGATTTCAAGAATTCGACCAGCAAAGATATTTTTCTTACCTTTCTTCTCAACAGTTAAAAGACCATCTTGAATTGCTTGGTAAGGGATAGCATTAACTAAATCTCTAAGAGTAATTCCCGGTTGCATTGTTCCAGTAAATTTAACTTTTACAGACTCAGGCATATTTAACGGCATTGAACCAGTAACACCTGCGAATGCAACGATTCCAGAACCACCTGGGAATGAGATACCAACTGGGAATCTTGTGTGAGAATCAGCACCAGTTCCAACTGTATCTGGAAGAACCATTCTATTTAACCATGAGTGGATAACACCATCATTTGGTCGAAGAGCTACACCACTTCTTGAAGAGATGAAATCTGGTAGAGTGTTGTGAAGATTAACATCAGCTGGTTTTGGATAAGCAGCTGTATGACAGAAAGATTGCATAACAAGGTCAGCAGAGAATCCAAGAGCTGCAAGTTCTTTGATTTCATCTCTTGTCATTGGTCCAGTTGTATCTTGAGAACCTACTGTAAGAGTTTGTGGCTCAACATACATACCTGGTCTTACACCTTCCATTCCACAAGCTTTACCTACCATCTTCTGAGCAAGAGTGTAACCCTTACCTGTATCAGCTGGTTGCTCTGGTCTTGCGAAAATTTCATCTTCACCCATTCCAAGAACATCTCTAGCTTTTTTAGTAAGACCTCTACCGATGATTAACGGGATTCTACCACCAGCTCGAACCTCATCAACAATTGTGTTAGGGTTTAGTTTGAACTCAGCAATAACTTCACCATTTTTCTCAGCTCTACCTTCGTAAGGGAAGATATCAACAACATCACCAGTCTCCATAGATGTTACATCAAGCTCGATTGGTAAAGCACCAGAATCTTCTGAAGTTGCAAAGAAGATAGGAGCGATAATTCCACCAAGAACAACACCGCCAGTTCTCTTATTTGGAACACCATCAATATCTTCACCCATATGCCATTGAACAGAGTTAATTCCAGATTTTCGTGAAGAACCTGTTCCAACAACATCACCAACATAAGCTACTGGATTACCCTTTTTCTTAAGGTCAGCAATAACTTGAAGAGGGTTATCCATTTTAGCTGCAAGCATAGAGTTTGCATGAAGTGGAATATCACTTCTTGTAAATGCCTCAGAAGCTGGAGAAAGGTCATCTGTGTTAGTCTCACCAGCAACTTTAAATACTGTTACAGTGATTTTGTCAGCGATTGCATCTCTGTTTGTGAACCACTCAGCATTAGCCCAAGATGTGATAACTTCAGTAGCATACTTGTTTCCAGCTTTGTGAAGCTCTTCAACATCATTGAATGCATCATAAACAAGAAGAGTGTTTTTAAGAGCATTAGCAGATGCTTGTGCAACTTCATCATCAAGTTTAAGTCCATTTACAAGTGGAGCAACATTGAATCCACCTAGCATCTTTCCTAAAGTATCAACAGCCTCAACTTTAGAGATAGCAGAAGTCTCAACTTCACCTGTAACGATTGCATTTAAGAAATCAGCTTTAACATAAGCAGCATCATCAACCCCTGGAGCTACTCTGTTTTTAAGTAGTTCAACATAAGTATCAAGGTTTTCACCTCTCTTGATTCCGCCAACAACTTCAGCTGTCTGCTCTTTTGTTAATGGTAGTGGAGGAACACCTAGTGCTTCTCTCTCAGCAACATGCTTGTTGTAATCTTCTAAAAATGGCATATATTCTCCTGAATATCTTTTCATTAATTATTTTGAAAAAATAGTACCAGAAAAAGGTTTATTCGTAAATTTAAGAGAGAAGTTAGTTTATGAAAGTTGCGGTATTTACACAATTAAAGAGAATCTGTTTACTAGTGAAGTTCTTATCGTGAAGTACCCCGCCATGAATGGCGAGGGTCTACGGCACATTTGCTAAATTTTAGTCCTCTTTGTGGATAATATTCTCAAATGTATTGAAATAGATATCTTGAATTTTTGAAACTTCCATAGATACATCATCAATCTCTAACTTATCAGAGTCTCCAACTTTTCCAAGCTTCTCATAGACTAAACCTAATTGATGAGCAAGAACAAGGAATTCACTCTCTTTATTAGCTTTAACCTCTAAAACTGCTCTTGAGAATGTCTCTGAAAAGATATCAACTCCAAGTTCAGGTTTTGCAGAGATTCCAAATCCACTCTTTGCCGATAGTTTTCCAAGAGCAATAGCAAGACCACCAACATTAAGATCTTTTGCAGAAGCTAAGAGTTCTCTTTTGTTTGCTTCAATAACTAACTCCCAAAGCTTTAATTCTTTGGAGTAGTCAATTTTTGGAAGAGCTCCAGCAACCTCATCAAAATTCTCTTTGAGATAGAGGCTTCCACCAAACTCACTCTCTGTCTTTCCAATAAGATATACATAGTTATCTTTTTCCTGCCAAACTGATGGAAGAACTCTATCCTGAGACTCATTTACCCCAACCATAGCAATTGATGGAGTTGGAAATACAGATTTTCCATTTGTTTCGTTATAGAGAGACACATTTCCAGATACAACAGGAGTTGAAAGCTCTTTACAAGCCTCTTTAATTCCATAAGTTGCTTCAGCGAATTGCCACATAACTTCTGGATTCTCTGGATTTCCAAAGTTAAGACAGTCTGTAATAGCTTTTGGAACAGCTCCAGACATTGCCACATTTCTACCACTCTCCATAACCGCAGCAGCAGAACCGCCTTTTGGATCAACATAGCAATATCGTGGATTACAGTCAGAACTCATAGCAAGAGCTTTTCCGTTCTCTTTAACTCGAATTACAGAAGCATCAAGGTCGTTACCCTTTTTAACTGTGTTTGTCTGTACCATTGAGTCATACTGCTCATAGATCCAAGCTTTATCAACAACCTCAACAGAACTCATCATCTTCTCGAAAGCTTCTTGATTTGAGACTGAACCAACTTCAGATGTATTTGCGATTGTCTCAAGATATTTAGGTTTTGAGATTGGTCTATCTGCTAGAGGACACTCACTACTAATAGGCTTAATTGGAATATCAGCAACTTGCTCTTCTCCCCAGAAGAGTTCCATTCTGTCTGTATCTGTAACCTCTCCAATAACAACAGCATCAAGTTCCCACTTATGGAAAATCTCAATTAGCTTATCTTCATCACCCTTGTTAGCACAGATAAGCATTCTCTCTTGAGATTCACTTAACATAAACTCGTAAGGTTGCATATTCTCTTCTCGAGCAGGAACTTTTGATAAATCCATCTTCATTCCACTTCCAGATCTATCAGCCATCTCAAAAGATGATGAGGTGAGTCCAGCAGCTCCCATATCCTGAATACCGATAATATAGTCTGTTTTGAAAGCTTCAAGACAAGCCTCAAGAAGAAGTTTTTCTGTAAATGGATCTCCAACTTGAACTGTTGGTCGAAGTTTTTTACTCTCCTCTGTAAAACTGTCAGAACTCATAACAGCTCCACCTAGTCCATCTCGTCCTGTTTTTGAACCAACATAGATAACAGGGTTACCAACACCTTCAGCTCGTCCGTAGAATATCTCATCAGCTTTTGCAATTCCTAAGTTAAAAGCATTAACAAGAATATTTCCATCATAACAGCTATCAAAAGATGTCTCTCCACCGATTGTTGGAACTCCCATAGAGTTTCCATAACCAGAGATACCCTCAACAACACCTTTGACAAGGTGTCTCTGATATTTTCCTGTATCGTTATCCTGTTTAATATCTCCAAATCTCAGAGAGTCGAGACTTGCAACAGGTCTTGCACCCATTGTAAATACATCTCTCATAATTCCACCAACACCAGTTGCAGCACCCTGATAAGGCTCAATAAAACTTGGGTGGTTGTGAGACTCCATCTTAAAGACAGCTGCCATTCCATCACCAATATCAATTACTCCGGCATTTTCACCTGGACCTTGAATAACCCATTCAGCCTCTGTTGGGAATCCGCTTAGATATTTTCGGCTTGATTTATAAGAGCAATGCTCACTCCACATTGCACTAAAAATTCCAATCTCTAAGAAGTTTGGCTCTCGTCCTAAAATTCTCTTAATCTGAACATAATCATTCTCTGATAGTTTATGATCTTTTAAAATCTGCTCAATATTCTCTAAAGGTTTATTATTTTCCAACTTTTCACCTATTTCTCTAATTTTCTAATAGAGAATTTTATCTAATTAAGCCAAACTTCTTAATTTTCATATTTCTATATTCAATTAGCGGATAGGTAAAAATAGATAATCCGTTAAAATATCAAAAAAATGGAGTTGGAAATAGATTTGAAGATATTACAGAACCTGCTAAGAGTTAGAGTCTTTAAGAATAGTATTCTCTTTAAAGAGTTCAGTTTTACAGAAGATGAAGTTGCAATCGTAAAAATGCTTACCCAGAACTTCCTTGATGGAGAGTCCTCTATAAGTGTAGAAGAGGTGATTGTAAAAGTTTTTAAGAGTCGAAAGTTGGATGAGCAGATAAAAGCTATTCCAACTATTGAGAAACTGCGAGAGAGCGGATACATAGAGTTTAACTCACCTGGACTGTTTGTATTTGATGCTGTTCAGAAGATAGAGAGAGAGAAGTTACCATATCTTGAGATGCTTAATGCAAATATAGCATTAACTCAGAAATTTCTTTTTCTACTCCAAGGAAAGAGTGATTCTCCATACAATATTGATGAGACTCAACCATACTTATCTCATTTTCAATATATTGAAGATATTACAAAAAAGATAAAAATTCTTCTCGATAAAAATCTACGAGAACAATATGAGGAGCTGTTTTTAGAGATTGATTCTAAGATAGAGAAACGAATTCAGCTTTCAGATATTGAGACTCCTCTAAAGGGGATTTTAGAAGAGATGGGGCTATCTCAAAAAGAGGAACTTATCTTTCTTGCTGTATTGGGTGAAGAGTACTCACTATTTCCAAATAGTAAAAACCTACGAAATGTTGAGAATCTGATTGAACTAATCAGTTTTAAAAGTTATGAGAAGCTTGAAAACCGCTCTATCTTTAGGGAAGAGTCAAGAGTTATTAAAGAGAAGATTTTTGAGTTTGAGACATCAATTCACTTCATTAACGAACAGAAGAGTTTTACAAACGAAGAGGTTTTTATATCTGAAGCTATTTTAGAGAAGATTGAAGGTATAAAAACAGAGGGAAAAAAAGAGAAGAAGAGTAAACTTAAAGATCTTGTTGAGAAGCAGGAGATTTTTGAACTAGTTGAACCGAAAAGAGATTTAAGCTCTGTTATCTTGCCAAAAGAGACAAAGAAGATTCTAGAAACAATTGTGCAACAACTCGATACAAAGGTTATTGAACGACTTATTAAGTGGGGACTGAAAGAGAAAGGTAGTGGAGTAGAAGCTCGAATCATATTCCATGGTGTCGCTGGAACAGGAAAGACCCTAACAGCAACAGCCCTTGCTAAAGAGCTTAATAAAGATATTCTTCACTTTGATGCCTCAAAAGTGTTATCAATGTATGTTGGAGAGAGTGAGAAGAATGTTAGAAGTATCTTTGACACATATAAAAAACTTGTTAAAGATAGTGGTGTTGAGCCTATTCTTTTTCTCAATGAAGCTGACCAGTTTCTAACGGCTCGTTCAACAGATACAAGTAGCTCTATTTCGCAGATGTATAATCAGATGCAGAATATATTTCTTGAGCAGATAGAGAATTTTGATGGTGTATTGATTGCGACAACTAATCTTCTGGAAAACCTTGATAAAGCATTTTCAAGACGATTTAACTATAAAGTGGAGTTTAAGCCACCATCAATTGATGAGAGAGTTGAACTCTGGAAAAGACATCTTCCAAAAGGTGCAGAGTTTGAAAAGGATTTCTCTGTTGAGAAGTTAGCAGAGTTTAAATTGACTGGAGGGCAGATTGACCTCATCGTCAAGAACAGTGCTTATAGTGTAGCTACTCTCGATAATCCTCTTTTTAAAATGGAGCATTTCCTAAAAGAGATAGAGCGAGAGAAAAATAGTAATTTTGAGAGTGATAGAGTTATGGGATTCTTAAAATAGAAACTTTTCTATTCTCTCCATATGGTTTTCAAAACCTTGAAAACCATGATCACCTCCATCTTCAATAAGTAGGTTTCCACCTTGAAAGAGTTTTTCGCTATCTCGGTAATCAAGAACCTCATCACCTCGCTGAAGAAGAAGAAGAGTTTTTGAGAGGTCTATATCTTTAACCTCTATATCTTTTAGCATATCTAAGTAGCTCTCTCGATAATCGTATCGAGAGTTGTCAAAGTAGCTTATTCCTTGCGGAATAGCTCGTTTAAGAGTTGTCCAAGGTGTAACCGCTGGATTTATCAAAACACTCTTAACTCCAAATTTGTTTGAAAGATGCATAGCATAGTATCCACCAAGCGACGAACCAACTACTCCCGCTTCTGGAAATATCTTTATAAATTGTTCAAGAGTCTCAACTGCAAGTTCTGGAATATGGGAGAGGGTAGGGGCAAAAACACTCTCTTCTCCAAAATATCTCTTTAAGATTTGTGCCTTTGTTCCAAAAGCACTACTACCAAATCCATGGATATATAGAATCATAAGTTAGAACAGAGCCTCTTTCAATGTAAAAATCCATATAAGAGATGTGAAGACAATAGATAGAAGAACAGCTGTTGCCCCCAAATCTTTTGCACTCTTTGCTAGAGGGTGAATCTCACTTGTGCATAAATCCACTACTCGCTCAATAGCACTATTCACTACCTCTGCTATGATATTTAGAAAGAGTGAGAGAAAAAGAATATAGCTATAAACTTCTTCAATTGGTAAATTAAAAGCGATAATTGAGAAAGTCAAAAATGCTAAAAGCTGAAGCTTAAAAGAACTCTCTCGTTTTGTTATATCAACTAACCCTTCAAGAGCATACATACCATTTTTAAAGAGGCTATATTTTGGTTTATTCAATTTCACTACTCTATCTCCATAACTGCTCGAAATCCTGTGTCGTTCATCTTAATTGTTTGGGGAAAACCCATTCGATTGCTATGACGAAGATTTGTCCCGTAATCATTCCAAGAGCCACCTTTTGCAACTCTCTCGCTACTCTGAACACTATATGGAGTTCCATTAATAGGTATCATCTCCAGACTATCTACAAAATAATCTTCGCACCACTCAAGAACATTTCCTGCCATATCATGAATGTTCCACATATTTGGTAGTTTGCCTCCAACAGGATTAATACCATGTTCAGAGTTATCCCAATACCAACTATAATTTCTTAGGTCTCTGACACTATCCCCAAAAAAGAATCTATTATTGCTTCCTGCTCGTGCTACATACTCCCATTCAGCTTCACTTGGCAATCTATATCTGTCACCACTCTTTTCACTGAGCCACTGAAGATATGCTTTAGCATCTTCATATGAGACATTGATAACGGGTCGTCTCTCTCGACCAAATCCATCATCACTTGGAGATACTCTTTTAGTATCTTTGACAAACTTATCATACTCCTCAAAAGTTATCTCATATTTACCTATTAAAAACTCATCTCGAATATTAATAGTTCTTAGTGGCTTCTCAATAACTGAACCTGAGTCTGTGGAGTCACCCATTGTAAATGTTCCAGATTTAATCAGAACCATATGGGGAGTTATATAATCACCATGATCTTCCATCTCCATCTCTATTAAACCACCCTCAACTTCAACGGGAATAAATGTCTCCACCAACTTTTCTTGAGGCTTAATAATAGTTGTTGTCGCTTCAGTTTCTCTTGCGAAACACCCACTAAAAATCAAAGATATAAAAACAGATAATACTAACTCTCTCATTTTCTCTGTTTTTTAATATTAAACTTTCTTCGTCGTTCCCAAAGACTTTTTCTCGATATTCCAAGATGTTTTGAAATCTCTGTATCAGGCATCTGATATTGGTAGTCGAGAATCGTCTTTTTAATGTAATCTGCGACTGTTAAGATAGGAGCTGATTCTTGTTCGCTACTATCTTTCTCTATCTCACTTTCACTTCGTAGATCTTTTTTATCAAAACCAACCAAGTGAAAATCATCATAAGTTGATGAACCAACTATCATATCCAACTTACGAGAGAATGATAGAGTCTCATCCATCTCGCTCTCAGTTAGTTGGTCAAAATTTCTCAGATAGTATATTAGTGATGAATCTCGGTTCTGTCTCAGTGTCTCTAAATCTTTAAATGAGACAACTTTTAAAAGCTTCTTGAGACTTTTTGCAAAGAAGAACACAAACTTATCAATCTCAAAGCTGTTAGTAGAGATAACCGCAAGAGGAAGCCGAAGCTCCTCATCACTCTTCTCTATCGGAGATGTTCCAAATGCAACCTCCATAAACTTTAGATACTTCTTCTCTCGATCTTGTAGATCATGGATTTTCTGAAAAGTAGCTAATTTGCGAACAAGAACCTCTGTCTTAAATGGCTTAAGAATATAGTCATCAGCTCCATAATCGACTGCTCTTGTGATGAGGTCATTATTGATATATGAGATCATTAAAATAATAGTAGCTTTCTTGTATTGCTTTATTACCTTAAAAAAACCCTTCTCATCGTGAAGATTTGAGGATAACAGCAGAGCTGAAAACTCATCATCTAGTTGAAGAGCTTCAGCTGTTGATGAGACGATATGAGATTCAAACCCTATCTCCTCTATTTTAGAGGCAAGACTCTCTGAAAGATATGGCTCATTCTCAATAATTAGACACTTTTTAATTCTCATTTTGCAGAACTCTCCAATCAATATTTTTCATTGTAACAGTTGTCAATACAGCAACTCCCTCTTTTCTTCCAATAGCACCTAATTTCTCTGTTGTTGTAGCTTTAATATTTACCTGCCCCATATTTAGCAGTAGAGCCTCTGCTAAATTCTCTCTTATTCTCAATTTATAATCTTTCAGACGAGGTGTTTGGGCCATAACAGTTATATCGATATGTTCTATCTGAACTCCAACTCTATGAATAAGAGTATAGACTCTATTTAAAAGCTCCATAGAGTCTATATCTTTATACTCGTGGTTGTTGTCTGGAAACATATCTCCAATATCACCTAGACTAGCTCCACCTAAAATAGCATCTATTAATGAGTGTATAAGAACATCACCATCAGAGTGAGCCTGAAATGAGAGAGGTGTATCAATTTCGATGCCACCAAGTTTTAAAGTTCTATCTCCATCAATTTGGAGTTGATGAACATCAAAACCACTGCCAATAGTGATGCCCTCGGAGTAGCCATCTTTAAAACAGCTAGATCCTTTAATATCTTCAATATATGTTAGCTTCTCTGCCTGTTTATCGCCAATGACAAAAAATCTACTATAACCATTTGCTACAAATAGAGAACTCTCATCTGTAAATTGTTGGTTACTGTTCTGGATAAACTCTTTTAGAATCTCTGTTTTTGATACTTGAGGTGTCTGAATCAACTTAACACTATCTCTATCTACTGTTCTATCCCCAACAACAACAGTATCAGAAACAGGTAGATATGGGACGACAACATCTCCCATATATCTGCTCTCAATTAGACGATCAAGCATATCATCTGGTATAAAACATCTTGCAATATCTGAAATAACAACATACTCTGTATCTACTTTTGCAAGTCCATTTTTAATAGACTCCTGTCTAGTCTCTCCACCAACAACAATTTCACTATCTGTAAAATTTCTAAAGAGTTCAACCTCATCTTTGTGAGCAGTTAAAATAATCTTTTCAAAACGGTTTGATGAGCGGAATCTATTTAAGACCTGAAGCCAAAGAGGTTGGTTAGCGACTCGTAACCACTGCTTTTTTACCCCAAATTTAAATCGATTCGACTCACCCGCACTCAAAAGAATTAGAGAGAGTTTAGACATATAGAGTTTTCCTATTGTTTAGATTCTGATCATATATCAGTTGTTATGTAATTCTAACACAATGTTACATTTCTACACAAGTATCTCAACTCTAATGGACTTAAATTGTGCAGCTCTTATTAGCTCATCAGCATCATCTCCAAATAGGAAGTTTATTCGACTCTCTGGGTGGTGAAATGTTGTAAAAAGAGTTCCCCTTTTCATCTTTTTTGTTATCTTAATTGGGAGTTCTCCACTCTCACCATACTCTGTCTTCAGTTTGACAGTTTCTACTCCATTAAAAAAGTCTCTATCTTCATAACTTACTAAAAGGATATCTCTATTATGGAGTCTCCCCAGTCGATTTGTCGCTTTTGTCTGAACAGCATTATTGTAGTGTTCAATAATTCGACCTGTGGAGAGATAGAAGTTTTTAGCTCTACCCTGTTGTAGAATTTCTTCTACCTGTCCTCGTAATTTATACTGGTGATAGTGAAATCTGCCAAGTCCATCTTTTGTTCGGAACTCTGTTAAATGGAGAATAGGTGTATCATTTTCTGCAACAGGCCACTGGAGACCTCTTGTTCTATTCTCTTCTAACTTCTCATAACTAGCTCCACCATATCTATTTTTTACAGATACCTGAACCTCACTCCAGACATCTTTTGATGTTTGGTAGTTCCAGCTATTTTGAATAGCATTTTCAACCCCTTGAATCACCTCCCAATCATCTGGAATATCTGTTTTAATAAGAGGTTGGGATAGATGTAATCGCCTCTCAGCATTTACATAAACTCCTGTCTTCTCATATCCACTCTTCACCCCAAAAATAACATCTGCAAACTTTGTAATCTCATTTGCCATCACCTCATTGACCACTAGAAGTTTGAGCTTCTTGAGAGCTGAGTGAATCTTATTTTGATTTGGATGAATATGAGCTAAATCCTCTCCCATATTCCAAAGAGCTTTAATCTCTCCATCGTGAATAGCATCAAAAACCTCTGGAGTCATCTTTCCAACCTCTTTTGGTTGTTGATAGTCTGGGTTGTAGTATGGCAACATACCAACATCACAGTTACCCTGAACATTGTTTTGACCCCGAAGAGGAAGAAGACCTTTTCCAGAACCTCCAATATTTCCAGTAAGTAGAGCCAAATGAGTTATAGCCATAACGGCATAACTTCCATCGAAGTTCTCAGTAACACCTAAGCCCCAAAGAATCATACTTCGTTTCTGAGCATACTCTCGAGCAACCTCTGGAATAAGATCTGCCAGATACTCATATCCAGATATTTGTCTAAAGAACTCTGGATTTGAGTATGGATCATTGAGAATACTCTCTCGATACTCATCAAAATATTTTGTTCGACTCTCAACAAATTGACGATTCTCCAGATTTTCAGAAAGAATCACATAAGCCATCATATTGAGAACTAGAAGATTTGACTCAAAAGGGATTGTTACCTTATATTTAGAGTTCTTATATATCTGAGTCTCTCGAATGTCAATAGAGGCGACATTGAGCTTACCACTCTTTTTAGCTCGAATAAGTTTATTGCCAGTAATTGGGTGGGCTTCAGTGATATTTGAGCCAATTAGTAGAACAAACTCTGCATTTTCAATATCATCAAATGGGTTTGTTGCTGCCCCCTCTCCAATAGTTGTTCGCATTCCGCGGAGACTTGGTGAGTGGCAAACTCTTGCACAGCTATCGACATTTGGAGATCCAATTACTTCACGAGTAAATTTTTGAAAGATATAGCCACTCTCACAGCTTGTTCTTGCTCCACCAATTGAAGCAAAAGATTTTGGAGAGTGTTTTTGAGTAACTTTTGATAGTTTTTTTGCAACAATCTGATAAACAACTTCATATGGTAGAGAGTAGAATAGAGTCTCTTGAAAAATCGTAGGTTTAGTTAGCTCAATATTTAGCCCCTCAAAAATTTTCCAGTTTTTATCTATAAACTCCCATCGAACAAGAGCTTCACGAACTCTATCTTGAGAGTGGAGAAAGCTAAAGCCCTCTTTACCTTTAAGGCATAACTCCCCTTGACTTACTATGCCATCTTTATGGCCAGTAATCTTCTCTATCCTATTATCTTCTACCTCTGCTGAGATTTCACAGCCTACACCGCAGTAGGTACAAATACTATCAATTAACATAACTCTTTTTCCGTATCTTAAATTGTTCTGAGAATTATACAGTCTGAAAAACTGCTATCTTATTGATACTCAAGATAATCATCTGAAAGTTCAAACTTATCACTATCTGGTGGAAGATAGAGCCTCAGCTCCTGCACACGACTATCGATCTCCTGTTGAATGTTACTATCGATAGTTTTTGCTCTTTTATGTTGCAGTCTCTGTTTTTTTACTTCAACATTTGTTAAAAGTGTTTCACACTTTAACCTATCATAACTGTATGGAGCTGTTGTATAGCGACCACTTTTAAAGTCTGTAACTAAGATATCCAACTGCTCAAGGAGTTGATTCCGGTATTCAATAAACTCTTTTTTACGACTCTTCTCGATACTACCCTTGGTCTCTATGGATACAACATCTTCTGGATCAAGAGCAATTCCATCTTTATATAGACCAAAGTGGAGATGAGGTCCTGTTGAGAGTCCAGTGCTACCAATTCGCCCAATAAACTCTCCCCGTTTAACACTTTGACCAATTCTCAACCCTTTCCGAAAACTGTTAAGATGGGCATAGAGAGAGACATAACCAGCTCGGTGTCTAATCTTGATTAGATTACCATAACCTCTTGAAACACCAACATATATAACTTTTCCATCTCCGGTAGAGTAGATAGGAGTCCCTTTTTTTGCAGCATAATCAATACCGAGATGAGCTCGGTACTTTTTTAAGATAGGGTGCCATCTCTTTTTAGTAAATCGTGAAGAGACCCGGAAAGTTCCCTCTTTTACTGGTCTAATTAGCTCATTTCGTTGAACTGTTTCACCATCTCGATTGTAATTCTGCGAGTCAAAATTAACAACATATTTTTTTCTATTTCCTGTCTCAAGAAGTGCAAGTTTTAGATCAATAGCACCAAAAGGGTAACCTAATCTAAACTTTCTTTTGTAGAGCATCGAAACAATACTCCCTTTATGGATATCTTGTCGAAAGTTAATTCTGTTTTTCAGTGTTTTAACAAAGAAACTTGCTACATATCCAGAGTTAGTAACCCCTTTGATATCATTATAGACAGAACTACTAGTAATCTTTGTTACAAATTTCTTATCAACCTCTCCATACTCAATAGGAATATTCTCAAGATAGTACTGTCCTCTACTTCTATATATATGAGCTTGAAGCTCCTCACTCAATGGGATTAAGACTTGAAGAATAGATTGATTCTCATCTCGCAAGATATAGTATGTACTCCTCGCTTGGATATCCTCAATCGCCTTTTTATCGTCATTGTCAGCATTATAGTAGAGGGAGTCAGGGAGACCCATATCTTGTAGAAACTGGAGAAAGGCTGTCCCCTCTCTCCAAGATAACATCTCAACTTGAGATGAGAATAAAAGAGTTGTAATAAAAGTTAGAATAGCAAGATATTTCAAACCCTATCTACTCTGCAAATGCCCTATTTAATG
>JAMJTX010000115.1 GCA_024281215.1 Candidatus Thiovulum karukerense
CTCTATTCTCATACTTAAGTGAGTAGTCAAAATCTGAAGCTACTTCAACTAACTGAAATTTCTGAAATAGTCGTTTAGCTGTTGGAAAAAATTCTACTCTCTCTATCGTTTTACTATAAGTAACTCTTACTCGATACTCTCTATCTTTTGGAGGTTCTGGTAACTTTAAAATCACTCTATCAGAGTATTGGAGTGCCTTTCGACTCCAATCTACTCTCCACTGATGATATTCTAAATTTTGATAAGCCCCATCTTTAACTAAAATTGTCTCAATTAGTCGCAAACTTCATCACCTCTATCTCTGAATACTAGATTGCCATCTTAAGCACGACAACTATAAGCTTAAAACTTTTGGTTCATTTTAACAGCTATTTGTCTTTTTAACCTTTTCATGGTTTAATCATAAAATTAAGTAAAATAGTAAAATGAATTATAGAGGAATGGTATTGAATAAACCTAAAGTTATTGTATGTGATCACATTCATGAAAGCGGATTAGAGATTCTAAAAAATGAAGAGAGTATTGAGTTTGCAAACTTATCTAACCTTGATAAAGTAGAGCTTCTAAACCAAATAGAAGATGCTGATGTTCTGATTACAAGAAGTTCAACAGATGTTGATGAGAAGCTTCTCGAGAGTGCTAAGAGTCTTAAAGCTGTTGTAAGAGCTGGTGTCGGTGTTGATAATGTTAATATTGATGAAGCTAGTAAAAAGGGTGTCATTATTATGAATGTCCCAACAGCTAATACTATTGCTGCTGTTGAACTAACAATGGCTCATATGTTAAGTAATATGAGATTTTTCCCTTATGCTCATAACCATCTTAAAACTGAAAGAGTATGGAAAAGAGAGAAGTGGTATGGACACGAACTAAAAGGGAAAAAATTAGGAATTATCGGTTTTGGAAATATCGGAAGTCGAGTTGGCTTAAGAGCTCAAGCTTTTGAGATGGATATTATTACATATGACCCATATATCGACCCATCAAAAGCCACTGATGTTGGTATTGCATATACAGAAAACTTTGATGATATCTTAGCTTGTGATGTGATTACTATCCATACTCCTAAAAATAGTGAAACTATCGATATGATCTCTTTTGACGAGATTAAAAAGATGAAAGAGAATGTTGTTCTTATCAACTGTGCAAGAGGTGGATTATATAATGAAGATGCTCTTCTTGATGGTCTAAAAAGTGGAAAAATTAGATCTGCTGGAATCGATGTGTTTAAAAAAGAACCGGCAACAGATCACCCTCTTTTAGATCTGGACAATGTAACTGTAACACCTCATCTTGGAGCAAATACAGTAGAGTCTCAATATAACATTGCAACTCAAGCTGCACAACAGGCTATTGAAGCTGCAACTGGTATGGCTTATCCAAATGCTCTTAATCTTCCAATTAAAGATAGTGATATGTCAGATAGTGTAAAACCATATCTAAATCTTATTCAGAAGATTGGATTTATCTCAGCAAAACTTAACAAGGGGAATATTAAATCTATCAAAGTCTATGTTGAGGGCAAAGATGTTGAGAAGTTCAAAGAGTCACTAAAGACTTTTGCAGTAGTTGGGGCTTTAAAAGAGAGTCTTGGCGAAAATATCAACTATGTCAATGCTGAGTTTATCGCTCACGATAGAGGAGTGACAATTGATTCTGGAAACTTTGGAACTGGCGGTGGTTTTAGAAATAGAGTTGGTGTTAAGATAACAACAAACAAAGATACTATTCAGGTAGCTGGAACAATCTTTGGTGAAGCTGATGAGAGAATTATTGAGATTAATGGTTTTGAACTCGATATTCGACCAGAGGGTAAAATGATTCTATTTACAAATAGTGATGTTCCAGGAGTTATTGGAGATGTTGGAACTATCCTATCAAAACATAGTATCAACATTGCTGACTTCCGACTTGGAAGAAACAGAGATGGTAAAGCTATGGCAATTGTCCATACTGACAGTGAAGCACCAAAAGATGTTTTAGATGAGTTATCGCAACTTGAGGCTTGTATATCTCTTCAAGCTATTAGTGTAATATAGGAGTCGATTTGAACTTAAAAGAGATTTATAAAGAGAATGGAGCATTCCTAGAGGGGCATTTTATATTGAGTAGTGGTAATCACTCTCAATACTACCTGCAATCTGCAAAGGTTCTTGAAAATCCAAAAACAGCTGAAAAACTTGCAACGGCTCTTGCCGAGAAGATAAAAGAGAGTGGATTAGAGATAGATACTGTATGTTCTCCAGCTCTTGGTGGTCTTCTTGCTGGTTATGAGTTGGCAAGAGCTTTAGGTGTAAGATTTATCTTTACTGAAAGAAAAGATGGTGAGATGCAGATGAGACGAGGTTTCACTGTTGAGAAAGGTGAAAAGGTCTTAATCTGTGAAGATATTATCACAACAGGTGGTTCAGCTCTTGAGGCTGGAAAAGAGGTTGAAGCTCAAGGTGGTGAGGTTGTAGGATTCTCAGCACTTGCAAATAGAGGTTTTTGTGCAAGAGTTGGAAGCGATTTAGAGCAGAAAGAGAACTGCAAGCTACCAAAAGATAAGCCTATGTTTGCTCTTGAAGATTTTATCTTTGATATATACTCACCTGACAACTGTCCTCTATGTGCTAATGGAAGTCAGGCTATTAAACCTGGTTCAAGAGGAAACTAAATGCCACTTTTAGATAGTTTTATGGTTGATCACACAAAGATGTCAGCCCCTGCTGTTCGTCTTGCAAAAAAGATGGTTACCCCAAAAGGGGATACTATTACAGTTTTTGATTTGCGATTCTGCAAACCGAATGAGGAGATGATGACAGCAGAGGGTATCCATACACTTGAACACCTTTTTGCCGGATTTATGCGAGAACACCTATCAGATGCACCCCTTGAAGTTATTGATATATCCCCTATGGGTTGCCGAACAGGATTCTATATGAGTATTATTGGAGATGTTCCAGAGAGTACAATTATAGAGGCTTGGCAAAAATCGATGGAGAGTGTTTTAACTGTGGAGTCTCAAAATGAGATACCTGAGTTAAACATCTATCAATGTGGAACTTGTGCAATGCACTCACTTGAAGATGCTCAAAAAACAGCAAAAAAAGTTTTAGAGAGAGGCATTGGCACTCTTGATAATGAGAAGTTAAAGCTATCTCTTTAATGGTGCTAATTAATGGAAGTCTCTTCCATACTAGATTGCCGTGTTTAACACGGCAATAACAAAATATTCACTCCTCAACTTTCAAAATCTCTAAGGTAGTATTGTGAGAAACTCATTTTCTATTCTTGAATTAACTGTTGCTATTGCTGTGGTAGCCCTTATTGGAACTTCAACTTTTACCTATCGAGATGACTCTCTTGTTTTGGCAAGAGATCAGCTAATTGGACATATTCGCTATACTCAGATGTTAGCTCTTACTGATAGTAAATATAAAGCTAAACCAGACGATCCAACAGACTCAAGCTCTGTTGCAAGAAGTAAGTTTTGGTTTAAAAGTTTTTGGCAGTTGAATATTGCTAAATCAAATAACTTACCATACTATGCTATATTTTCAGACACCCCTAGTAATGCTAGTACTACAACTTTTGATAAAAGTCCAAAAAATAATATTGATGAACCAGCAGTAGATCCATATACAAAAAGATATTTAACCGGTGTTTGGCAAGAGCTATATTCATCATCTAGCTATCATCTAAAAAAAGAGCAAGTAGGCAAAATCTTTGAAAAGCATCTCCATACCCAAAAAGACAATAGTGACCCTACATATCTCACCCAACAAGCAAGAGAACATCTTCGGCAAAAGTTTTTAAGTGCAGATGCTGCGATCACTGGAGTCAATTTTGCAGTAGCTCAAGAGGGGTGTGTGGTCGTGTGTACCAATGAGGGCAATGCAGATTTAGGCACTTCGCTGTGTGATCTTCATATCGCCTCGATGGGTATTGAAAAGATCATCCCAAAGCTGGAGCATTTGGGAGTCTTTACG
>JAMJTX010000116.1 GCA_024281215.1 Candidatus Thiovulum karukerense
TTATAAAGGAGATGTGGTTTAAAGGATTCATTTTTCTCCCCATCTGAAGATGGAGTTCTTCAACTACAATAATTTTACATGAAAAAGATATTAACAACATTGGCTATTGGTAGTTCTCTATATGGAGCAACTTTAGAGCATTATCAACTATACAAAGATATACACACATTAAGAATGGGTGGGGCAAATGTAGGAGTTGGTGGAAGTGGTACAGCTATATTCTACAACCCTGCTGGTCTCTCAACTCTGAACCGAGAGGCTGGTGTTGAACTCAAGTTGGTAAATCTATCTGTAACAGCGAATGAGAATATTATTGATTTGGGTCAAGATAGTCTTAATATATCAGATATTGAAGACCAAGATGAGCAGAACTTAGAGGTTCTCCGACTTGCTCGAGAGAATCTTGGTAACAATAACCACTTTGAACTATCAAACTTTAGTTATGTAGCAAAAGGTGTCAATAGTGCTGTATTCTCTCTTGGTGTTTTAGGTAATATGAATTTAGATTTTAGAACCCATAGAGGTTTTGGAACAAATGGTTTTTTTGATATTCAAGGATTGGTGGTTGGTGGTCCAGCCTTTGGTCTATCTTATGATATTAATGAACAGTTAGCAATAGGAGTTGGGGCAAAATATCTTCAGTACTTCTCGGTAGATCATAGATTTACAATTGGAGAACTTGTATCTCAAAAAGATGATTTAGAGACATACCTTGAGGATGAGGTTGCTGTTGATGGTACATCGACTGTTTTTGATATTGGAGCTTTATATAAATTTAAAAATGGTTCTCAAGTTGGAGTTAGTGGTCTAAATATTGGGGGAATCGGAGAACCTAACCATCAAACATATATTCCAGAGACCTATAATATAGGTTTTGGATATCAAAAGAAGTTTGAGTTTGCCCTATTAAAAAAACTTGAGATAGGTTTAGACTATATGGACTTAAGTGATGAATATGTTGAATCAGACCTGATGAAGAAAGTGAAGAGTGGTTTAGACCTTACTTTTTATGATTCAACATTCTTTACACTGAAGAGTGGAGTAGGTATGTATCAGGGATATTATACGGCTGGTATTGATATTCGCTTGGCTCTTCTTGAGGTCAGCTTTACAACATATGGAGAGGAGATAGGAGCATACTCTGGGCAAGAGGAGGATAGACGATACCTCTTAAATATTGCTCTGGGCTGGTAAAAGTTTAGAGATGTTCGGGTCAAGCTCGAATATGACAAAAGAGTGTCATTACCGTGCTTAGTGCGGGGTTAAAACCCCGTCCCCAAAAAGGGACGGTAATTAAGTGATTAATATAATTAAATAAAAAAAAGAAAAAGATTCTTCCCTATCGGTCAGAACTATAAGTCTCTCACACACACCACGTAACTACTACTACTATGGCGGTAATACCAATAGCCATCACCATCATGGAAATAGACAACCCAAGATAGAGAACTGCTTCCGTTATATTTTGTGTTTGTCCATGTAGAAAAATAGTTGTATTTTCCACCCTTTAAAACTTCTGTATTTTTAACAAAAGGCTCTTTGATATAGAGCCAACCATTTTTTGATGGTGTTAATAAAGTTTTTAGTTCATCTTTTTCAGGGAGTCTCCAATCAAGATAACCATCAAGCTCTAAATCTTTGCAATATTTTACAGCTAAGTTCCAATCTAAAGTTCGCCCACCATTTGTATTATTATCATAGTGCTTCTTATCCTCTGCTGTGAATGGTTGATTCTGCCACATCAATTTTGTTGAGTTGTCAATCCAGACATTTTGAGACCTCTCAACTCTGCTCGATGTAACAGCTGTCTTTGTCATTGTCGGGCTTGACCCGACAATCTCCTCCAATTCAACAGAAATTACCGCCTCATCTTTTAGGTTTCGATGCCATTTAAGGTATTTCTTATATCCAGACTTTGTAACCTCAACAAGAGCCTTGTTAGTCTTCAAGTCGATACCATCAACATATTTTGGCTTAATATTCAGAATCCGAACTCTTGCATTCTCTGGAGTTGTTGAGACATAGATTCGATGTTTAGACCTCTTGACTTCGCTCGAGGTGACATTTGTGCCTGTCATTGTCTGATTTCTTTTTGTCATTGTCGGGCTTGACCCGACAATCTCCTCTGGCAGTTTGAAATAGAAATCACCCATAATAAGATTCTTAGTTTCGGGAGTCTGTTTTCCACCAGTTTTGGTATGAACATCAGTTCTTACATTTTTAAAGAGTCGCTCAATTGTTTGAGGTCTATCAAGCTCTTTAATAAATGATTCGGCAAATGGTGAAAGATTCCCGCTTCCATCTTCTGCAAGTTTGCCACTCTCAGCAGAGTAGGCTACAAAAGTTCCACTTGCTGAAAAAGAGGCAAGTCCTCCACGTTTATTATTTCGAGTCGATGTAAAAGGGTTCTCGCGACAAGCATCAAGAATAGCGATATTTAGCCGTTTTCCCGTCTCATTCATCATCTCAATAATTGGATTGAGAGGTGTCGATTTATAGGGAATATATTTCTGATTGCTAACTCGAATATCACTTGGAATTAGATAATTTACTCCCCCAACCTCGATTCCGTGTCCAGCAAAATAGAAAAGCCCAACACCACCCAAATTGCTACTAGAAAAATTTATATGATAGTGTTCCATAATCAAAAATTAAAGAAGCAATTATGGAACACAAAATTATATCAGCATACTGCATAATAGAAGATAGCCTCAAGAAAGCTGGGAAAGAAAATGAAGTTGGACAGAGTGAAGTCAGTAGAGCAGAAGTCCTTATTCTCGGATATATTGGAGTTATGTTTTTTGGAGGTAACTGGAAAAAAGCATATGATTATGCAATGGAATACAATTTAATCCCAAAAATAGATTATTCAAGATATATAAGAAGATTAAATAATAGCTGGGGTATTCTTCATATTGTTCAGGACAATCTACGAAGTATCTTTAACTACAAAAATCCAGAAAAACTTTACATCATAGATAGTTTTCCTGTTGAAATGTGTAAATTAGCAAGAGTAAATAGAGCTGGACTCTATACCGAAGAAGGTTTAATTGGCTACAATCACATAACTAAGTCTTATTTTTGTGGTTTAAAAGTCCATGTTGTTGTAAGTGGAAATGGAGAAGTAATTTACTTCAGAATTAAGAAGGCATCTGAAAGTGATGTTACAGTCGCAAAAGAGATTTTAAAGAATTTTACATTTCCACAAAATTCTTTAGTAGTCGGAGATAAAGGCTATATATCGAAAGAATTAAAAGAGGAACTATTAGAATTTGGAATATTATATGACTACAATATTCGTAAAAATATGACTTCCAATCCTAAATTAGAGTATTCAAAACAGAGGTTTAGAAAAAGAATTGAAACAACATTTTCATCTATTACATCAAACTTTGGTAGAAATTTAAAAGCAGTTTCTCATAATGGTCTCTACATGAAAATATCAATGTTTCTTATATCATTTAATTTTGATATGTTACTTGTTTAACTAGCAATTTGGGTCAACACCATCTTTTTTGGCTCGAAGAAGTGAAGTAAATTCCATCACTCTATCATCAAGTTGGAGAGCCGAAAGATTGTAACCCTCGATAACCTTAAAGCCAAGACTCTTTAACTTTTTAGAGACAGCCTTAACATCATTGACTGGATTATCTAGATTTCCAAAATTCTCACTCCGCTTATACTCTGAGTTTCCAACAACCAGAGCTATTTTTGACTCAGTCGCCATCACCTTTTTCATCGCTCGGTCAAGTCCAAAAAGATTTGAAAATAGCAGAATCCCAACTAAAAATATTCGCATACTCACCCTTTATTAAATAGTATTGGATTATATCAAAAGAGGTCTGGGGGGGCTACTCCTTTTGTCACTGTCAGGCTTGACTCTCTTGTCACTGTCGGGCTTGACTCTCTTGTCATATTCGGGCTTGACCCGAATATCTCTTGAGATTCCCGTATCAAGTAC
>JAMJTX010000117.1 GCA_024281215.1 Candidatus Thiovulum karukerense
GAAGTGCCGTCTAAGCCTACTTAATATCTGGACAATAGTCTGGAGTTTCTAGGAAGCCTCGCCGTTTACGGCGGGGTGCTTCACAGAAGATAGAGATGAGTATTTGAATAAACTAATTTTCTGCAATATGACAAAAGAGTCTCATTGCCGTGCTAGACACGGCAATCTATTATTAAGAAAACTTTCATTTAGTCAGGAAAAATCTTTTGATAGAATGTCTTCTTAAGTGAAGAGTAAGGAGCAGATTTGTTAAAAATAGCTATTTCTATACTATTTATTCCATATATCTTATTTAGTAGTGATCAAATATATATAAATGGTGAGCAGTTATATTTTGGAAAGGGGTGTCTCAGTTGTCATGGAACAGATGCAACAGGACTTCACAACTATCCATCACTTGCAAAGCGGTCAAAGTGGGATTTGAAACGACGGCTTTTAAAGTTTCGTTCTGGAATTGAGAGTAGTCAGCAATCTCTGATAATGATTCCATTTGCAAAAAATTTAACAGATAGAGAGATTGATGAGTTGAGCTACTTTCTCCAGAATATTAAACAAAATGAAGATCAGGAGGAGTATGATATGGAGTATGAACCTTGGGGAGATGGTGGAAGTTGATGTTTAGATATTTGATAACAATCACTTTTATCACCTCATCGCTAATATCTTGGACAATTGATAAAAGGGTTGAGAAGAGTGATTCTCTACTTTTAACCTCTCACTATGAAGTTCCATATCTTATGGGTTATTCACTTATCGCTACATCTATTATTGAGGGAAATAGCGAAACTAGATTTGGGAAAACAACAATGAAGGCTCTTGACTCATTTATCTGGTCAAACTTAGCTACTGAACTCTTAAAACAGAGCTTTCAGAGAAGAAGACCTCGAGCAACAGACAATCCCAATGAGTGGTTCTACTCTGATAATAGCGGAGGTGAGAATAGTTTTCCAAGTGGGCATGTTGCATCTGTTACAGCCTCTGTAACTCCATACATATTTGAGTATAGCGAGGATTACCCCTTGGTTCATCTTCTCTGGTTTTTCCCAGTTCAGCAGATGGCGGGAAGGGTAAATGCACAAGCTCACTGGCAGACTGATGTTTTAGCAGGATTTCTTCTTGGAACAGCAATAGGTTACTTTTCACACAAGAGAGAGACTCCACTCATCTTATATTTTGATGGTGATGGAGTCTATACAGGGTTACGATATAGATTTTAACGATCTATGTAGTCTTGCTTTAAGAGGGGTTCATCTCTATTCTCTGGACCCTCTGGCTGAATAACAGAGTGGTTAATTCCAAAAGCTTTCAGTCGTCTCTTGATATCTTTTAATATGGTATCAACTTCTGATGTTCTGAGATTCTCTTCCAGAACAAGATGACCATAAAAGAATGAGTGGTTTGGAGAAGGCTCAATAATATGGACATCGTGAAGAGAACGAACACCATCAAGTTGGCATATCATCGCTTCAACCTCACTCGCATGAATTGAGTGCTCAATATCCATAAGTGAGTAGAAACTTCTTTTGAGAAGTGGAAAGGTTGAGTAGATAATATAGATTCCAAATAGCAATCCAAGAATCTTATCGATAATATATATCTGGAAGTAGTAGATTGCAACTCCCCCAAGAATCACACTCAGAGATAGAAGCGAATCAGCCAAAAAGTGAAGATATGCTGAATGGATATTTACATCTTCCTTGTCTCGTTTCATCGAAAGAAGAATATAGGCACTTATCCCATTGGCAACAAGAGCAATCGTTGCAACTATCATCATAGTCTCACCACTAACTGCACCACTATTAAATAAAAGGGCTTCAATAGACTCATAGAGGACATATACCATTACAAGAATCAACATCAGTGAGTTGATAAAAGTTGCCATCATCTCAGCTCTAATATACCCAAATGTATTTGTAATAGTTGCTGAACGACCTCCATAGACTGAAGCTACAAAAGAGATAATAACAGCAATAATATCTCCAAAGTTGTGAAGAGCATCGGTAATAAGTGCAATTGAGTTTGAGAGATAGCCATAATATATCTCTGCAAGAACAATAACTATATTCAGAAGAATAATTGCACTAAATTTAAGGTTTCTAAACTTCAAGACTCTTAACCATAAATAAGTTCATCATAGAGATACTTTTTTAGATTCAGATAAAACTTATCATCTTTTTCGATAACTCTATCCTCTCCTCGACTCTTCTCAAACCGTTTTTTGATAACTTTGCGGTCTTCTTTACCAAAGCCCATTCCGACAAGATATTCATTCAACTCAACGATTTTTGATACTCGACTCTTTTTCGATTTCTTGCTCTTTTTGAGAGGGATAGTTTGAACTTTATTTAGTTTTGTCCGAAGTTCCATATTCTCCTTGAGGATTATGTCAAAGAGTTTTGTATGCTCTTCAAGTTCTGCCACTCTCTCTCGAAGAACCTGAACCTCGACCTCTTCTGGTGAAAGCTCTTTTTCAACCTCATTAACAACTTCAACAACCTCCCCCGAGTCATTATCAATTACAACATGCTTTTTATTATTCTCAACAGTCGCCTTGATTTTTCCCGAACGGATTTTTGCATAAACAGAAGATTTACTAATTCCCACCCTCTCTGCATAATCACGAACAGGGACTAACTCCTTCTTCTTCTTTTTCTTCATGAGAGACTCCAGCTCAACTTTTCACCTGCAAATAGTGGGACAACTCCACCATAACTATCCGCAACAGTAAAATTTCTCTTCTCAAGAGTTACTAACTTCTCTTTTGGATTTAGCTCATATATTCGTCGGGCATTATCAGATAAGAAAGCTTGAAGATTCTCTAATTTACCATTTTTATCAAATAGCTCAACAACTCCCTGAAGTAGAACAGGTGCGGAGAAAATTCCAGCTGAACCATTTCCGCTCTCTTTCTGCTCCTGCGGATGAGGTGCAGAATCACTTCCAAACATAACTTTTTTGTGACCGCTCAATACAAGATTCTGAAGAGCATCTCTATCTTCTGAAGTTTTAACAATCGGCTTACAGAATAGGTGAGGTTTTAAAGCTCCTCCAAGAAGGTCATCAAGTGTTACAGTCAAGTGGTGAAGTGTTACAGTTGCATATAGATTCTCATACTTATCTAAAAGCTCAATAGTTCTTCTATCGCTGATATGCTCCATGATGATTTTTAGTTTTGGAAAGCTCTTTGCAAGGAGTTCATAAGTTGGAAGAAACTCAGCTTCTCGCTCAAAGGTGCTTCCATTTGTTTCGCCATGAATTGAGAGTGGAATTCCAAGTTTCTCCATTGCTGAAAGAGTCTCACCAACCTCATCAAGATCAACAGAGAGAACACCACCTTCACTATTTGTTGTTACACCACTTGGATAGAGTTTAACAACAAGAATAAGATCTTTGATTGACTCTAAAAGTTCATAGTCATAACTACTTTTAAAGAAGATGGACATAAGAGGTTCAAACTGTTCATCACCTATTGCTTCAACAATTCTCTTTCGGTATGAAAGAATCTCCTCTCGGCTTGAGATTGGAGGAAGTGTATTTGGCATAATCAACCCACCTGCAAAAGGCTTTGATGAGTACTCCATTACATTTTTTAACATCTCACCATCTCGAACATGAAGATGCATATCGAGAGGGGTATTTATAGTTATCTTATCCATTATAGTTCTCCTGAAGTTTAATTAATCTCTTTTTAACGATATCAACATGCCCTTTGACTCTTACATTTTTCCAACTGTGAGCAATCTTTCCAGCGGGGTCAATAATATAAGTTGAGCGGATAACCCCCTCATACTCTTTTCCGAAGTTTTTCTTTACTCCCCAAGCACCATACTCTTTAAGAACACTCTTCTCGACATCTGATAAGAGCGGGATTTTAAGAGAGTGCTTCTCTATGAAATTTCTGTGCTTCTCTGGAGAGTCTGGAGAGACTCCAAAAATTGTTGCATCTAACTTAATAAACTCACTCAACTCATTTGTAAATTCACAAGCCTCTGTTGTACAGCCAGGGGTGTTATCTTTTGGATAGAAATAGAGAACTAACCAGCTCCCCTTTATATCTCTTAAACATAGCTCAATATCATCACTGTTTGGCAAACAGAAAGATGGAGCTTCAACACCAACTTCTAACATCTGTATCCTTTTTCGCTTTAATCTAAATTAACTTATATCAAAAATATCTTTAATTTAACAATGGTAATTTTGTAATTATGGTAGTTGATAGATTCCCGTGTGATACACGGGAATAGATGAGATATGGTAAAGCTCTATTTACTATATTGTTCTCGATACTCTTCGTAACTACCTCGGAAATCGATGATTTGACCATCTGGCTTAATCTCAATAATTCTGTTTGCAAATGCATCAAGTAGCTCACGGTCGTGACTTACGACAATAGCATTCCCTTCAAAGTTATGGACAGCTTCACCAAGAGCAATAATTGCCTCAAGGTCAAGGTGGTTTGTTGGTTCATCAAGAACAAGGAAGTTCCCCTGCTCTAACATCATCTTCGATAACATCATTCGGTGTTTCTCACCCCCAGAGATACTTTTTACACTCTTCTCCTGCTCTTCACCAGAGAATAGCATTCTTCCAAGACAGTTTCTAACTTCTGCTAAATCCCCTTTTGGATTAAAGCTCTTTAACCAGTCATAAAGAGTTGATTCACCTTTAATCTGATCCGTTGTGTTTTGAGGAAAGTAGCTTGGTTGGACTGTAACACCAAACTTCACTTCACCTGTTTCGGGTTTTAGATTCCCCATCATTAGATTACATAGAGTTGTCTTTCCAACACCATTTGAACCAATAAGTGCTATCTTATCACCATGCTCGAATGTAAGAGTGTAGTTTTCAAACAGCTTTCTCTCACCCTCATATCCAAATGTCACATCTTCAAACTTGAGGATATCATTTCCAATTGTTCTATTGACTTTAAAAACAATACTTGGGTCTCTTCGGCTAGACGGCTTCAGGTCTGCAACATCTAGTTTATCTAACTGCTTCTGTCGAGATGTAGCCTGTTTTGCTTTTGAAGCATTTGCCGAGAATCGTCGAATAAATGATTCAAGTTCAGCTTTCTCTTTAAGCTTCTTGTTTCGCTCAAGCTCTTGCTGTTTTGCAATAACTGTTGAAGCTAGATACCAATCGTTATAGTTTCCTGTAAATTCTCGTAGAGTCTGAAAGTCTAAATCTAAGATATTTGTTACAACTTCATTGATAAAGTGTCGGTCGTGAGAGATAAGAACCATTGTCCCTTCGTGTCTCTGAAGCTGGTTTTCTAACCACGAAATAGCATCTAGATCTAGGTTGTTTGTCGGCTCATCAAGGAATAGAATATCTGGTTTTGGGAAAAGAACTTGAGCAAGAAGAACTTTAAATTTATCAGCACTTGAGAGAGAACTCATAGGGTTGTAAATCTCACCTGCTGGAATTCCTAATCCCTCAAGGATTTTTGTAATATTAACCTCATACTCATAAGTTGGGTCTTCTTCAACAGAGATAACTTCAAGCTCAGCAAGTCTGTTATTTACCTCATCAGTAAATTCAGGACTCATATAGAGTTTCTCTTTCTCTTTTACAGCATCATAGAGTCTTTTGTTTCCAAAGAGAACAGCATCAAGAATTGTAAACTCCTCAAATGCAAACTGGTTCTGCCCAAGAACACCAACTCTCAATCCATTCTCAATTGAGATTTCACCCTCATACTCATCAATCTCGCCTGAGATAATTTTTAGAAATGTTGTCTTTCCAGCACCATTTGCACCAATAAGACCATATCTCTTATTTCTATCAAGCTTAAGGTTTATGTTTTCAAATAGAACTCTTTTACCAAATCTTTTTGTTAAATTGATTGTTTGTAGCATATAAACTTACTCTATCTCCATTAATATATTAGAGCTAATTTTACCAAGAAAGCGATGAAGCCAAGAAATTTCGTCGCCATATAGGAGAAATGGTCTTTTTGCAAACCGGAAAAATTTTTTTGATAAAATACAGCAATTAATCTTATTTGGGAGAAGTCGTAATGGCTGAAGAAGTAGAAAATAACGAAGAAGAGAAAAAAGAGGAAGGTAAAAAGAGTAATCTGATGATAATTATCATCGCTGGTTTTCTAGTTCTTCTTCTTGTTATAGGTGGAGTTTTAGCTTTTATTTTAAGTGGTGGGAGTGAGGAACAACCAGATCCAGCTATTGAACAGAGTGTCGAAGAGGGGACTCAACAGAAGAGTACATATAGACGAAAATCTAGCCTAACAGTTGGTCCAATGCTTGAGATGGAGACTTTTATCGTGAATCTTCTTAGTGAAAATGGAAGAAGATATCTTAAAGTTCGAGTAAATCTTGAACTGGAAGATGAGGAGCTTCAAGAAGAGGTAAATACTAAAATCCCTGTTCTCAGAGATATTATAATCAGAATAGCAAGTTCAAAGACTCTTGAAGAGATCTCTACTGAAAAGGGTAAAGAGAAGTTTAAAGATCAGATTGTTTCGGAGATTAATCATAATCTTCAAGATGGTAAAATCAATAATGTATTCTTTACAGACTTCGTTATACAGTAGCTCTATTATTTAAATAATGATTCTATATAACTCAAGCTATGAGTTTGTTGGCATAAGTGATTCTTGTGTCAAGAAACTCAACTTTCCATCATTTAATGCTATTAAATATCGTCTAGGTAATGATTTTGCAAACCTGCTAATTGAGAAGAAAGGGTTTGTATTTAATTTTAAATATATATCTTGGATAGAGTATATTCTACAAGAGGGAAATAAAGCTAAAGGGATTATTAAGGGTGGTGACAATGGATACTATCTCTTAACTTTTTCAGTTGATTCTTACTACTTTCTTTCACACTCTGAAAAGGGCTATATGGTTCTTATAGAGAGTATGAATGAGTATGATATGGATGAGGGTGAGCTAGAGCTTGAGAATCACAGAAGCTATCAAGATAGTGAGTCTCTGTATGTTGATGAAGAGACCGAGTACTATGGTGGTGATGAGAGTGGTGGTGAGTTTGATGTGCCTGTTCAAGAGTCTGAGACCTTTGTTTTAGGCGGTTTTGAGGCATCTTTTGATGATAGCGAAGATGATGAGATAGAAGACGATCAGCCTAACAATTTACCGACAAAAAGTAGTAACACTGATAAAGAAAGCTATCAATCTCATTATGAGATGGAAGATGAGTATGAGTCTTCAGAGTTCTCATTTGAGAAAGATGAGCCAAAAGTAAATAACAACATCGAGAGTAATAGCAGAGAAGAATCTTTACCACCTCTTCAAACTGATGGTTTTAATTTTGAAAAAGTAGAGTCAAAAGATAATGAAGAGAAAAATAACTCTACTTTAGAGAAAGAGACTTCTTTGCCACCTCTTCAAATTGATGGTTTTGATTTTGAAAAAGTAGAGTCACAAGATGATGAAGAGAAAGATAATTCCACTTTAGAGAAAAAGACCTCTTTGCCACCTCTTCAAATTGATGGTTTTGATTTTGAAAAAGTAGAGTCACAAGATAATGAAGAGAAAGATAATTCCACTTTAGAGAAAGAGACCTCTTTACCACCTCTTCAAACTGATGATTTCCATTTTGATGATACTACTCCAGAAGAGCATATTGATCATTCACAGGTTTTAGATGGTGACACCTGCCCAATGCCCGTTAGCGAACAGAGACAACTATCTCAAGATGATATTGACTCGTTAATCAATATGGGGGGGCTTGAAATTGCAGATGGTGAAGATGAGATAATGGTGAAAAACTTCTCAACTCTCCACTACCCATTAGATGAGGTAGCAGAAGAGCTTGAGGTTGATCGAGCTACTCTCATTGATTTTCTTATTGATCTTGTTCATGATATGACAGATGTTAAGTCTTACATATATAGCTCAATTGAAAAGAGCGATATCAAGGCTGTGCAGGGAAGTGTCTCAATGGTGAAAGGGATATGTAACAACTTAAGAGTTGCCGATCTCTTCCAGCTTCTTGAAAAAATTGAGAAGACAAACTATCGAGATATGGCGGAAGTTCTTCGAGATGTGAATAAGGTATATTCAAAAGTTGAACTTGTAGCTAAATATATAGAGGGTGATGGTCAGGTTATTAAAATAGAGGGTAAAGAGATCCGAGCTAATATCGCTGAATTAAATCAGTCATCACTGCCAGATGTACTTTTCCAAGATATGATTGATAGCTTTATTCACCTCTTTGACTCGTATAAAGATCGAGTTGAAGAGAGTTTAAATCCAAATCTTATAGGAGATATTAAACTGATAGTGAAAGAGATGTTAGGTATTGCAACATCTCTTAATATACCTCAACTACTTCAGCCATTAAAGAGTATTAAACACAATACAGAACAGATAGATGTAGAGTATGATACTCTGATTATGGATTGGATTGACCTATCAGGATTTGTTGATAAATTAAGATAAAAGAGTCTCATTGCCGTGCTTGACACGGCAACCTATTACTAATCAAACTTTCATTTAATCAGTCCAAATTAAAAATCCCCTCATCTACTAAAGGTGCTTCTATGATTTTTTAGATATAATCCCGTCCAAAATTTTTTCTAAGGTAAGAGATGCCAACCATTAACCAACTTATCAGAAGTGAGAGAAAGAAGGTGGTGAAAAAATCAAAATCACCAGCTCTTCAAAACTCTCCACAAAGAAGAGGTGTTTGTACAAGAGTTTATACAACTACACCTAAAAAACCTAACTCGGCTTTAAGAAAAGTTGCAAAAGTTAGATTGACTACTGGATTTGAAGTAATTTCATACATCGGTGGTGAGGGTCACAACCTTCAAGAACACAGTATCGTACTTGTAAGAGGCGGTAGGGTAAAAGATTTACCAGGGGTTAAGTACCACATCGTTCGTGGTGCATTAGATACAGCAGGTGTTGCAAACAGAACTGTTGCTAGATCTAAATATGGAACTAAAAAACCAAAAGCTGGTAAAAAGTAAGTTATTGATCAGAAGATCAAAGTTTCTAAAATCCGCAAGTGCATAACTTGAGTAAATTTTAGAGAATTCTAAAAATCACAATTGAAGAGGATATAAAATTGAGAAGAAGAAAAGCCCCAGTTAGAGAGGTTATGCCTGACCCAATTTACAACAGTGTTGTAATTACAAAGTTCATCAACAAAATTATGTTAGATGGTAAAAAATCAGTTGCTGAGAAGATCGTTTATACAGCTCTTGAGATCGCTTCTAAAAAGACAGAAGGTGAAAAAAGAGGAATCGAAATCTTTAATGATGCAGTTGATAATGTAAAACCTGTTTTAGAGGTTAGAAGCCGAAGAGTTGGTGGAGCTACATATCAAGTTCCTGTTGAAGTTCGACCTGAAAGACAGTTATCTCTATCATTAAGATGGTTGGTAGATTCTGCTAGAAAGAGAAATGAGAGAACAATGGCTGAGAGATTAGCTAATGAGCTCTTAGATGCTAGTAGCGATAAAGGTGCTACTTTCAAGAAGAAAGAGGATATCTATAAGATGGCAGAGGCTAACAAAGCATTTGCTCACTATAGATGGTAATCGGAACAACACACTTTTTTATACACAATTTAGAGGGGCTTAGCTCCTCCCCCCAAACATATATTTATATTTTTAGGAAATTTTAGACTATGGCAAGAAAGACTCCTTTAAGCGAAGTTAGAAACATTGGTATTGCTGCTCACATCGATGCAGGTAAAACAACAACAACAGAGAGAATTCTATTCTATACAGGTGTATCTCATAAAATTGGTGAGGTTCACGACGGTGCTGCAACTATGGACTGGATGGAGCAAGAGCAAGAGAGAGGTATTACAATTACTTCTGCTGCAACAACTTGTTTCTGGAAAGAGAAACAGATTAACATTATCGATACTCCAGGGCACGTTGACTTCACAATTGAAGTTGAGAGATCTATGAGAGTTCTTGATGGTGCTGTTGCTGTATTCTGTGCTGTTGGTGGGGTTCAACCTCAATCAGAGACTGTTTGGAGACAAGCTGACAAGTACGGTGTTCCAAGAATGGTTTTCGTAAATAAGATGGATAGAACAGGTGCCGACTTCTACAATGTTGAGAATGACATCAGAACAAAGTTAAAAGCTAATCCAGTTCCAATTCAGATTCCTATCGGTGCTGAAGAGAACTTTAAAGGTGTTATCGATCTAGTTCAAATGAAAGCTATCATTTGGGATGATGATGCAAAAATGGGTTCTGCTTACAATGTAGAAGATATTCCTGCTGAGCTTCAAGAAAAAGCTGAAGAGTACCGAGAGAAGATGATCGAGGGTATCTCAGAAGCTGAGGGTAACGAAGAGATTATGGAAAAATTCCTTGAGGGTGAGGAAGTAACTAACGAAGAGATTATGGCTGGAATTAAAAGAGCTACTCTTGCAATGGAAGTTATCCCTATGACTTGTGGAACAGCTTTCAAAAATAAAGGTGTTCAAACTCTACTTGATGCAGTTGTTGATTACCTCCCATCTCCAACAGAAGTTGCTGATATTAAAGGTGTTAAAGCTGATGATGAAGATCAAGAAGTTATCGTAAAATCTGGTGACGAGGGTGAATTTGCAGCTCTTGCATTCAAAATTATGACTGACCCATTCGTTGGACAACTTACTTTCGTTAGAGTTTACCGAGGTAAATTAGAAGCTGGTTCTTATGCAATCAACACAACTAAGGGTAAGAAAGAGAGAATCGGTCGTATTCTTAAAATGCACTCAAACAAGAGAGAAGAGATTAAAGAGCTTTATGCTGGTGAAATCGGTGCGGTTGTTGGTCTTAAAGATACAACTACTGGTGATACACTATCTTCAGATAGAGATAAAGTTATTCTTGAAAGAATGGAGTTCCCAGATCCAGTTATCTCTGTTGCAGTTGAGCCAAAAACAAAAGCTGACCAAGAGAAGATGGGTATCGCTCTAGGAAAACTTGCTCAAGAAGATCCATCATTCAGAGTTTCATCTGATGAAGAGTCTGGTCAAACAATTATCTCTGGAATGGGTGAGTTACACCTTGAGATTCTTGTAGATAGAATGTTAAGAGAGTTTAAAGTTGAAGCTAACATTGGTGAGCCTCAAGTTGCATACCGAGAGACAATTAAAGCAGAAGTTGAGCAAGAGTATAAATATGCTAAACAGTCTGGTGGTCGAGGTCAGTATGGACATGTTGTATTTACAATGAAACCGGGTGAAGCTGGAACAGGATTTGTATTCCATAACGAAATCAAAGGTGGGGTAATTCCAAGAGAGTATATTCCAGCTGTTGAGAAAGGTTTCTCTGAAGCTATGCAGAATGGTGTTCTTGCTGGTTACCCAATCGAAGATGTTGATATTACTCTTACATTCGGTTCTTACCACGATGTCGATTCATCTGAGATGGCATTTAAACTTGCTGCTTCAATGGGATTCAAAGAGGGAGCAAGAAAAGCAAGTCCTGCAATTCTTGAGCCACTAATGAAAGTTGAAGTTGAAGTTCCTGAAGAGTATATGGGTGATGTTATCGGTGACCTTAACAGAAGAAGAGGACAAGTTAATGCGATGGGCGACAGAGGTGGAAACAAAACTGTTGATGCATTCGTACCACTTTCAGAGATGTTCGGTTACTCGACTGACCTAAGAAGTAATACTCAAGGTAGAGCTACTTATGCAATGGAGTTCGATCACTACGAAGAAGTTCCAAGAAATATCTCTGAAGATATTATGAAAAAGAGAAACGGCTAGTTTCTTTTTTGCTTTGAAGTCAATTCAAAGCTTTTCCCCTTTTGGGGAAAGATGACCCCATGAAATATATTTCTCCAATGTATTAGCTTATGACTCATCAATAGGGTCTAAAGTTATTTAAAGTCCATGCTAATATACTGTTTCTTAGAAAAGAAATAGGACCATGCAACATGCACTCATTGAACACAACAATAAAGTTAGTAATCTTATTCTCTCTGTTTATTCTAATATCTTGTTCACGAGCTGAAGAGTTCAATATAGATAATTGGAAATTTAAAAGTAGCTTCTCTATCGAAGATGAACCAACTTCGACATCTATTCAAGATAGAGATGGATTTATTATGATCGGGACTTTTTTTACTGGTATTACAATTTTTGATGGAATGGAAACGAAAAGAGTTACAGCTTCTCCTGAAACAATCACAGACAATACAGTGGCTCAAATTTTTGAAGATAGCAGAGGAGTTATTTGGGTATCAACAAGTAACGGATTAACAGCTTACGATAAAGATAAAAATAGTTTTACTCAATACTTTGCTGATGAAAATAGGAGCGAAGAGACAATTATACATAGTACATTTGCAACAACTGGAGAGACAATCTCAGAAGATTTAGAGGGAAATCTCTGGTTTGGAACAGCAGGTGGAATTAGTAGATTAGATATTAAAACTGGTAAATTTAAACACTATACAAATAGAGTTGAAGATAACTCTTCTTTAAGCTCAAATGAAGTTTTCTCTATTACAACTGATAGAGATGGAACAGTTTGGATTGGAACAAACAAGGGTTTAAATAGATACAACAAGGAGAGCGATAATTTCATCAGATTTGCATTTGGAGATAGAGATGATATCTACTCAATTGTTGATGAAGATGACTATCTTCTGCTTGGAAGTAACACAAAAGGTCTAATTAAATTTTACAAAAAAGATTTTTCCACAAAATTTTTAGATAGCTCAAACTCCCAAATTCCAGAAATGAAAATATGGAATTTGAAAAAGTTGAAAAATGGTTTAATTGTTATTGTTGGATTTCTTCAAGATAACGGTTTGGTAATTTTCAATCCAGAGAGTGAAAAAGTTCAAATTCAAAGAAATAGAGAACATACAGATATAACAATCTCATCAAACCTCATCAACTCTGTTTTAGAAGATAATACAGGAACTATTTGGATAATGAATGATAATGGAACCGTTGATAAATATGACCCCAAAGAGCATATCTTTACACTTTTTCGAAAGGAAAATTCAAATCTCTCTAGTAATAATGTTGCACCAATATATGAAGATAGATTAGGAAATATATGGCTTGGGAATGTTGAGACTGGTTTAGATTTATATAATAAAAAAGAGGGAACTACTAAAAATTTTCCACATATTGAAGGTGATAACACATCTATTCCAAACGGCTATGTGTCTGGTTTTTTTGAAGATAGAGATGGGAACTTTATTATTTCAACTCCAAAAGGAATGGCTATTTTCGATAGAGAGAGTGGAAAGGTAACAAAAAGGTTAAGTGAAGATACTTGGTTTTATACCATTATCGAGGATAGTGAGAATAGAGATATTGTCTGGGCAGTTGGTTGGGAAAATGGTTTAAATAGATTTAATTTAAAAACCCTAGAGAATAAGAGATATCTAGATTTTAATAGTAAAAAGAATTATACATCTCTCACAAGTTTACGAGTTATAACTGATAGAGAAGATCCAAATATTCTTTGGATAGCAACTTGGGGAGATGGTTTAGAAAAGTTTGATAAAAAGAGCGAAAAATTTACCCATTTTAAATTTGATGAAGAAAATAACAATTCAATCTCTGGAAACACCGTTTATGATATTTTTCAAGATGAAAAGAACAATTTTTGGATAGCTACAAACAAGGGTTTAGATCTATATGATAAAGAGAAAAATATCTTTACTAAAATTAATTTAGGTGGTGCAAAGGCTGTTGCAAACATTATAGAGGATAATGATAAAAATTTGTGGTTTGGAACAAATATAGGGTTAGTGAAATTTGATCCAGAGAGTCGAAAAGTTTTAAAAGTTTATGTAGGTGATGGATTTACAGATGACTTTTTCCCAACATCAAAGGGAAAAACAAAAGATGGGGAGTTGTGGTATGGCGGACTTTTTGGAGCAAATAGCTTCTATCCATCACAACTTTCTGAAAACAATATAACAAATAGAGTTGTTTTAACTTCATTAACTCAAAATGGGGTTGATATTCTAACCGATAAAGCCCTTTCAAGACTGAAAGAGTTACATATTTCCGCAGATAAAAATATGTTTGAATTCAGTTATGTGGCTTTAAACTTTACGAAAAGTCATAAAAATAGATACAAATATATTTTAGAAGGGTTTGACAAAGATTGGTACAGTGCAGGAGCTGTAAGAAATGGCAGATATTCTGAACTTCCTGGAGGAACTTATACTCTTAGAATCAGAGGCTCAAATAGTGATTTGAAATTCTCTGATGAAAACAATTCAGTATCTATCACTATTATTGTTGATGACCCTTGGTATAAAACAGCAGTAGCTTATGTAATATATTTTATTCTTACTATATTAACAATTTGTCGAATAATTAAACTTAGAACTTACTATATCAGAAAAGAGAAGTTGCAACTTGAGAGAAAAGTTAGAGAAAGAACGGCAGAGCTTAAAAAATCTAATATTCTGCTAAGAGAAGCAAAAGAGCAACTTGAAAAAACCTCAGTTACGGATCATCTTACACAGATATACAACAGAAGCAAACTTGATGAGGTTTTATTCTCTGAAGCAAATAGATCAAATAGGTTCCAACACTCATTTGGTGTGATTCTACTTGATGTCGATCACTTTAAAAGTGTTAATGATACATATGGACATCAAATGGGAGACATTGTCTTACAAGAGTTTGCAGAGATTCTAGAGACACATTCGCGGAAGACTGATACAGTTGGAAGATGGGGTGGTGAAGAGTTTTTGATAATTTGTAGCGAAACAGACTTAGATGGTATCTTAAACTTAGCGGAAAAACTGAGAGAAGAGATATCTAAATATCCATTTCATTTGAAGGAACAGAAAACTGCTAGTTTTGGAGTCTCTACTTATAAATATGGTGAAAATATAAGCAATATGTTAAAAAGAGCTGATGATGCACTTTATAATGCAAAGAAAAAAGGCAGAAATATCGTTCAATATTTGTAGCCTAAACGGGAATGACTAAATAGAGATATTCAGGTCAAGCCCGAAAACGAAGTTTCTGCAATATGACAAAAGAGCATCGAATTGATGAAAGGATTAGTGTGAAAAGAGTTATATTTGCCATTAGTGGTGCAAGTGGATATAAGTTAGGAGCAAAAGCTTTTAATCTTCTTCCCCACAATATTGAGAAGCATCTTGTTATTAGTGAGAGTGCGAAAGTTGTTGCTGAAAAGGAGGAGGGGGTATATCTATATGACAATAGTCAAATAGAAGCCCCTATCTCATCTGGCTCGTTCAAAGCTGATGCAATGATTATCGCACCTTGTTCAATGAACACCCTAGCAAAAATAGCTGTTGGTATAGCGGACAACCTCATCACCCGTTCAGCATCTGTAATGATTAAAGAGAGAAGAACCCTATTGATAGCACCTAGAGAGTTACCACTATCTCCCATTCATTTAGAAAATATGCTAAAGCTCTCAAACTTAGGTGTTATTATCGCTCCACCGATGTTGGGTTACTACTCAGATAGTGACTCCCTTGAAGATATGGAGAATTTCATAATTGGGAAGTGGTTTGATGCTGTTGGTATAGAGAATGAGTTATATAGACGATGGGAGTAGATTTCCATAGGATAAAACTCTATTTTGAGAGAGTTCTATTTACTCCAAAAAGATTTGATTGGTTAATTGTTACACTCCTCTCTCCACTCTCAATAGTCTATGAACTCTTTACTTTTGTCAATGCTTTGCAAAAACATCTTCGACAGAAAGAGCACCACGATAATATTATAGGGGTTGGCAATCTTGTTTTAGGTGGAACAGGTAAAACTCCACTGATTGTTGCATTGGCAAAAAGAGAGAGAGAAGTGGCAATTATTCTTCGAGGTTACAATAGAGATTCAAAGGGGACTATTTTAGTCTCAAGATATGGAGAGTTATTAGTAGATCTTAAAGTTGCAGGTGATGAAGCGACTCTATATAGTCAGCTACTACCAGAAGCGACTGTTATCGTCTCTGAAAATCGTATATCCGGAATAGAGTTGGCAAAAAAGCTCAATGCAAAAACTATATTTCTTGATGATTCATATCGACATCACCATATCAAAAAGAGAGTCGAGTATCTGATTGAGTATCAAACATCAAACCCTTTTTCAATACCAGCAGGACCATTTAGAGAGCGACTATGGTTTTTTAAAAGAGATATTATTAAGCTGAAAGAGGGAATTGATTTCACAAGAGAGGTAAAGATAGAGAATCCAACAGAGAAGATGGTGTTGATAACAGCTATATCAAAACCTAAGAGACTCGATAGATATATCGATGGAGATATACCTAAATACTATTTTCCAGATCACTACAATTTCAGAGAGCGTGAGATATCAGATATTTTAGAGAGAGAGAAACCAACTTCAATTTTAACAACAGAGAAAGATTTAGTAAAACTGGAAAGATTTAAGCTAAACTTTTCTGTTATGAGACTAGAGATTAAGTTCCAGAGTAGAGATGGGTTGCAATAGAGAGTGACTAAATAGAGATATTCGGGTCAAGCCCGAATATGACAAAAGAGTGTCATTGCCGTGCTTGACACGGCA
>JAMJTX010000118.1 GCA_024281215.1 Candidatus Thiovulum karukerense
AGCCAAAATGTTTAGAGAGTAAAATCTGCTGTTGCTTGTTTGGATACAATCGAACTTTCAGAACTCTTAACATCTTGCCTCCTATTTATTTTGCTTTATTATATCGTTATATTTGCGCCTTATATCCCCGCCATGAATGGCGAGGGTTTATGGTGCAGTTGCTAAAAAAGTATCTATATATTTTTGCGACAGTCTCATTAAACTCCTAATTTTTGTTTTTAAGTCTATCTAAAACTTCACTTTTCCACTTAATCTGTTTAACTGGTGTGCCGTCGGAGTGTTTTTTGTTTGTGTCTAGCATTTCAGCAAACTCTTCTCCCTTTTCAGTTAAGTGCCAAACTTTCTCTATCTTCTTCTGCAAACCTAAATCTTGTAGCAGAAGATTAACTTCCATCGCCGATTTTTCGATAATTTGACCAATTTGAGTTGGAGTTAAAATCTGATTTTTAGTCTCAGAAACGAGGTGCTTTTCGTCCAGAATCTCAAGAGGTGAATTTCCCGTAATTTTGCGAACACCTTTATCAGCAGATAGAAAAGCTTGATTTCCAGAGAAGCCAAAAAGATTGGCAAGTTGAATGAGTTCATCAGAGAGTTCTCGAATCTCACGAATATCTGTTGGAGTCAACTTCTCAGACTTTTCAAAATATCGCTTCTCAATTTCAATAAAGTAGTTACGAACCTCTTTCCCTTTCACTGTTCCCGACATCATAGCGATATGTTTTGCACTCTCAATTGTTAGAATGTAATCAGACCTATAACCAGAAGCTCTAGCTTGTTGGGAGGAGTTAAACTGTTGCAGTAATTCAGCTTCGCTTAAGAAAGCTACCCCCTTTTAGGGGGTCGCTCCAAACTATGATAAAATCGATGTTTTCTTCAAGTCCTGCTCTTTTTACTTGAGCTTTTATCCAATCTGAAAAATCCTTTTTAACTTCTAAAGCTTTATGTAAATCTCTAGCTGAAACTGAATTGATAGAGTTATCCCCTATCTTCTGTTTTGAAACTTGAATAATTTCATTCATTAAATCAACGGTGTAAAAATTAAGATAAATATTTTTTGAAGAGTCTCAAGAAAGTTACCAAGTTTCATGACTAAACTCTTCCAATTTACCTCGGTAAGACTTCTCAAAAGAGAAGCCTTGAGTTCAGTCAAAGGCACTTGGTAAGCCTTACCGAGATAAACAATTTTTGAATTTTAACACAGTTTTATAGTATTTATATTTGCTATCTTATTTTGATAAAATAGTTTGTAAAAAGGAATTTCTATATGACAACAGTTAATTTAGCAGACTTAAGAAAGTCATCATCTTTTTTTGAAGTTAATGAGATTATTCATGTTGTAAATGGTCGAAAAAAAGTTGATATGGGATATTTTATTCCTATCTCATTTAAAAGTAAATTTGAGAAATTTTTAGATGAGATTGAGCAAGAAGAGAGAAAAGCTCTTCTAAAAAGAGTTGCCTCTGCAAGTAGAAAAGATAGCATTGGTGATGGAGCAGTCTCTGATGGAATTTAATCGAGGAGATATTTTCTTAACCAACTTCAACCCTGCAAAAGATGGTGAGATTGGAAAACTTAGACCAGCTATTGTAATTAGCGAAAAAGATGATAATGAAATTTTGGATACAGTTATTGTTATTCCTCTCTCCACAGTAATAGAGCCAGACTCTCTACCATATCGATTTTTGATCACTAAAAGAGATAAATTAGAGAGAGATTGTGATGCTTGTATTTATGAAATCAGAGCTTTATCAAAAACAAGACTAAAAGAGAGACTATCTTCAATTTCAGAGAGTGAGTTAGAGACTATTCAGAGATCAATTTGTAGAATAGTTAAATGATATAATTATTTTATAGATATATTTTGGAGATAAAAATGACTTGTAATCTAGTTCCAATAGGGACATCAAAAGGTATTAGATTACCAGCATCAATTTTAAAAGCTTTAGAGTATCCAGAGAGCTTTCAACTACTTTTTGAAAATAAAAGAATAATTCTACAACCAGAGAATAGTCGTAAAAATTGGGCAAACTCTTTTAAAGAGATGGCAAAAAATGGAGATGATAGACTTTTAATAGATGATAGTATCGATTTGGAACTTTTATGAAACAGTATGAGATTGTTCTTGTAAATCTTGATCCAACAGTTGGAGCAGAGATTAGAAAAACTCGACCCTGTTTAATTGTTTCACCAGACGAGATGAATAGATATATTTCAACAATTATTATTGCTCCTATGACTTCAAAAAGTCGAGACTATCCTACACGAGCAAAAGCAAATGAGAACTCTTTTATTGTTCTTGATCAGATTCAAACTATTGATAAAAAGAGAGTTATTAAAAAGCTTGGAAATAAGTACCTACGAAAAATTAATGGTGTATAAACTACCATAGCTAGAGAGAATCTCTTCAAGTTGAGTATCAAGGTTCTTAAGAGAGTTATAGGCTTTAATATTTATCCATTCATACTTCATAAATCGCCATAGTGTCTCAATCTTATTCAATTGAGGAGAGTATGGAGGTAAATATAGCAAGTTTAAGCCCATACTTTTCCATTTTTCTATATTCTCATTGAACTTCTTACTTCTATGGGTTGGAGCATTATCTATAACAACAAAAGTCTCTTTCTCTATCTGGAAAGCAAAATCATCAAATATCTTGATGAGCATATCGCTATTCAGGTAGCCTTTTGTTTTGTATGATTGGAGAGTTTGCCCATCTCTTCTTAAAAACCCACTAACTGTAATATTCGTAGATTTAGAGCTTTTGATTGTTAACTCTTCTCCTTTTAGTTGCCAAGCATAGGGGATATTGGATCGTAATGAGAAGCCACTCTCATCAAAGTAGACTAAATCTATAACTCCAGACTTCGCGAGTCCTTCATATAGTTTTTGAGTTTTCTTAAACTCTTTATACTCTACTTCATCTGGCTTTCCAGCTGGTCTTTGCTTAACTCTTTTGTATTTGAACTTTTTTTATATGGTGTGCAACTGTAGACCTATGGAGGGAAATGCCGTATTTCGCCATAATCATTTTATGAGCTTTAGTTACACTGTAAGGGTTCTCTTTTAGAAACTTCTCTAAGTCTACTCTCATCTCTTCTGTTAGCTTAGGTACTGCTCCTCTACCACTTTTCATTGAGATCTTACTCTGCTCTCTCCACTCTTTTTGCCACCTGCCTATTGTGTTTCTATGAACATCTATCACCTTCACTATCTCTTTTATTAGCATTCCCTTGTGAAGCAATAATATACTCTTTGCCCTATCTCTCTCATAGGACTTTGGGCTATTCTTTACTTGAGCTTCTAGTCTCTTTATCTCTTCTTCTGTTAATTCTATCTTCTTTTGTCTCATACTTGAAATTATGCACTATTTATGGTCATTATGTACTTATATTTGCTATCTTATTTTGATAAAATAGTTTGCAAAAAGGATTTAGGATATGACAACAGTTAATTTAGCAGACTTAAGAAAATCATCATCTTTTTTGGAAGTGAATGAGATTATTCATGTTGTAAATGGTCGAAAAAAAGTTGATATGGGATACTTTATTCCTATCTCATTTAAAAGTAAATTTGAGAAATTTTTAGATGAGATTGAGCGAGAAGAGAGAAAGACTCTTTTAAAAAGAGTTGCCTCCGCAAGTAGAAAAGACAAAATAGGTGATGGAGCTGTCTCTGATGGAATTTAATCGAGGAGATATTTTCTTAACCAACTTCAATCCTGCAAAAGGGGGTGAGATTGGAAAACTTAGACCAGCTATTGTAATTAGTGAAAAAGAGGATAATGAAATTTTAGATACAGTTATTGTTATTCCTCTCTCCACAGTAATAGAGTCAGACTCTCTACCATATCGATTTTTGATCACTAAAAGAGATAAATTAGAGAGAGATTGTGATGCTTGTATTTATGAAATCAGAGCTTTATCAAAAACAAGACTAAAAGAGAGACTATC
>JAMJTX010000119.1 GCA_024281215.1 Candidatus Thiovulum karukerense
CATCTTGACCAATAAAGTCATCTTGAGGAGTAAATAAAAAGTAGTTGTCATGGATAGAGAGAGAGTTTGAAGAGTTGATTTCAATATTAATTGAGAGGTTTTGTTCCTCTTTATTTAAAACTGTAAAGGGTAACTCGATAGAGCTATTCTTCTCAATTTGAACATCACTCATAATATTTACTTGAAGAGGCTTTCTTACCACTGTCCTATTCACATCTTCTTGAACTATTGATGTTGGAGTATCATTTTTAACAAAGATATTAATTGTTTTTACAACAACAGTCTCTCCATTTGAGAACTCTATTTGAAAAGAGTCCATACCTTCAAAACCTGAGTTTGAACCATAGGTTATCCATCTATTCCATAAAACTTGAGAGTATCCATATTTTGGTGTAGTTTTAAACTTTATAGTAAGATTAACATCTTCCCCAATAATATCAAAAGGTATATATTTAATTTGATTTGTAGTTGCATATATGTTGGAGACCAATCTAATATCAAACTCTTCTAAGTTTGCAGATGAGTTGTTGTCACTAATATTATTATCTTCTGTCGTTGTATTGATATCTTCAGTTATATTATTCTCTTCCGCCGATGTGTTAATATCTTCAGTTATATTACTATCTTCAACTTGGCTACTGTCAGATTTAGGAGTGATTGTAATATTAATCTCACTCTCAACAGATGGATAGTTGGCATAGATAACTGCTGTTGCCGTTCCAACTGAAACCCCTTCAATAGTCAATTCACAACTTTTTGTATAACCATCTCCATCATTACAGTTAAGATTTGAAAGAGAGATATTTTTTGAAGATGTATATTTGGAGAGAGCTGTGTCACTACTATAATTCTGAAGTAGAAAAGAGAAGATTGATGACTCTTCAGCCTCTAGTGATATTGAACTGTATGTTGGAGATAGGGTAGGAACTTTGAGGCTCTTCTCAACTGTTATATTTATCTCCGCTTTGGTGTCTGTTCCAGCAAGATAGAGAGTCGCCATAGCTGACCCAACAGATAGTGCAGATATGGTGCTTGTACATATCTTCGTTACACCACCATCTTCACTACTACAATTAAGCTCTGAGAGTGATATATAATTTGATGCACTATATTGAGAAATATTTGTCTCTTCAGTAATATTCTGAAAAAGAAATGAGAGAGTTGTCGATTCACCTTTTTCTAATGATATTGAGCTATAAGCTGGTAAAACAGTAGGAGCTTTTTCAACAATAACACTAACCTCAGCTCTGATATCTGTTCCAGGAATATAGAGAGTCACTGTATCTGAACCAACAGATAGTGCTGTAACAGTAATACTGCAACTCTTTATATACTCATCACCGCTACAAACTGGAGTAGTAGCAGATACATTATTCAGAGCTACACTCTTTGATAAAGTTGCACTTTCAGAGTTATTAAGTATAAAAGAGAGAGTTGAGGAGTCACCAGCTCCCAGTGTAATTGAGCTAGAAGCTGGTGATAGACTTGATACTTTTGTAGCTACTCTTTTTTCAACAGTGACATTAATCTCTGTTTTAACATCTGTTCCTGGGATATAGAAAGTGACCATAGTTGAACCAACTGATAGAGCTGATATGGTACTTGTGCAACTCTTAACGGTTCCACTACTAATACAACTTGGTGTAGTTGCAGATACATGATTAAGAGTTACATGTTTAGAGACTGTTGTATCATCGCTAAAGTTTTGAAGTAGAAAAGAGAAAGTTGATGACTCATTCTCCTCCAATGATATTGAGTCAAAAGCTGGAGTTAAGGTTGGTGTTTTTGAACTCTTCTCAATAGTAACATTAATGCCTAGTGATATATCTTTTCCCGGAATATAGAACACCACAGTAGCACTGCCGACAGATATTCCTGAGATAGTACTATTGCATATTTTAGTAGAGTTAATATCATCTTCATAGCTACATATTGGAGGAGTTGCAGATACTTTAGATGAGCTAGTGTAGAGAGATATTTTCGTATCACTATTATAGTTCTTTAAAAGAAATGAGATAGTTTCATAACTCTTTTCTGACAGAGTCAATGATGAGGTCAGCGAACTAAACTCCTCTGTTCGACCAGATATTACATTCTCCTCTGATGAGTTTGTCTCATTTGAATCTGTCTCTTCTGTCGAGTTTGTCTCAGAAAGGTTCTCATCATATTGCAGAGGAGTCTCACTGCTCTCTGGCATATCTGAACAACCTGTTAAAATAATTGAGAGGATAGTAGTAACGGTTAATGTAATTATATAAGTCTTCATTTATTAAAACTGTTTAAGAGTTATATGTGTATATCTGTTACCATTGCAATCTCTTCGCAAACAGGGAAGTGGTTACACTTAATGCAGTCAGCCCATATTTTACTATTTGGAATATCAATTTTTGAGATTTCACGGAAACCTAGTTTATGAAAGAACTCTCTTTTGTATGTTAAAACTAAGATAGTATTTAATCCAAGATGTTTGGCTCTCTCTATTCCATCTTTAATTAATCTCTTACCTATACCCCTGTCTCTATAATCTTCTTGCACCATCATACTTCGAAACTCAGCTAGTTCAACTGAGTAGATATGAAGTGCAACACACCCTATTATCCGTTTTCCATCTTTAGCAATGAGATATGAACGGATATTTGTAGCTACCTCATCGTTTGAACGGAAGAGTATATTACCACTATCCACCTCTACCTTAAGAAGAGACTGAATCTCTGGAATATCTCGTAGAGTTGCTGATCCAATTTGAATATCTCTATAATCTGATGTTGTTTTCAAGAATCTCCTCATTACTCTTCATAAAGAGCTTACCATCTTCAAGATATGTATCAAAATTTCTCTGTTTAATTGTCACCATACTCCCTTTGACTACTCTATCATTAAGTTTGCTATTTTGAAGATAGATCCAAGCTGAACTCTCTGTGATGTGTTCGCTAACCACAGCTATTCCTATTTTGTATGTAGCTCTTCTCTTCTCTCCTGAAAGGAATCCTAACTTCTCTTGATAGCCATATATATTTAACAGAGTACCCTTTTTTAGACCAGATGTTTTACCTATATTGATTTTAAAAATAAGATTGTCATCTCTATTTTGTCGCTTCTCAACTACATAACCTCTCTCTATTGAGAAAAAGTTTTTAACTTTCTGAAGAGTGGAGTGGCTGGATAAATTCATATCCATTAAAGGAATAATATCTTCATGCACACCACTTCTAATATTATCAATAACTATTTTGCCAAGAGTAAGCTCTTTTGTTCCAAATCTCTTCTTGTCAATATCAAGTGATATCTGATAATCAATATCATCACTTTGAAACTCTTGAACTATAACATTTGGTATTGAAATAAGAAGATCTCTTAAATCACTATTCTCGCTATATACATAGTAGTTCTTTTCTCTTATTTGAGTTTCAGATGGTGAGAACTCTGTTGTGTTCAGTTCAACACTCTCAAAGCTATCAATTTTAATAACATTCTGTTTTGTACATGAGATAAATGTTATTAAAATAAGAGGAGTAAATAGATTAAAACTTCTCATTTAATAGATTTTGAACGGCACTCTCAATCATTCGAAAGACCTCTAAGAAACCATCTCGATCACGATAGTGATATGGATCCGGAACATCTGCCCCATTAAATCCAAACTCACCAAGTTTAATACACCGAGGATGATCTATATCTAGGAAGTTACTCTCATCAAGAGCAATAATATGGTGGAACTTCTCTAAATCACTCTCTGATAACTGTTTAGCTCTATGTCCTGTTATGTTGATACCATGCTCGAGTGAAACAGAGATAGAGTTGCTACAAGCTCCCTCTCCAACATGATAATTTGAAGTCCCCCTAGACTCAATCAGAATATCAATACCCATATTTTTAGCAAACTCTTTTGCTATCCCCTCCGCAATTGGGGAACGACAAATATTTCCTAAACAGACAAATAAGATTGAGTCTTCTCTAAATTTTTCCAATAGATAACCTTAGAATGATAGGTTAATACCACCAAAGAAACCAGATACTTCAGATTTTATATCTGCTCCAAAATCTACAAACTTATTGTCTGAAGCTAAAACTTGAAGTCTATGAACTCTGTAACCAGCCTCAATATTTAGATCAAGAAGAGCAATAGATAGGATTGTCGCATTAACTTTCATTCTTAAGTCAATCATCTCTGCATCAACTGATGGAGTATATTTAAAATACTTTATATCTGCCTCTGTTGTTATGTTTGTTCCAGGTAGTCTTGCACCAAGCCGTCCATAGACAAGTGGAACTGGAAAATCAACATCAAGAGTATTGTTATCTAACTCTAATGACCCTGTATAATATTTAACTCCAAATCCAATATCAAAAGTTATAAAGAGTGTATCATCAAGTAGGTTGTAGTATAAGATAGCATCAATCTGATCAAGGTTAAGTTTTGAAGCAACATTTGCATCTTTTAGCTCTTGACCATTAAAATATGTACTGTTGAAGTCAGGAATATCTTTTGTAGCATCTGCCCCAAGTTTTGTGAATTCAAGTCTAGCATTTGGAATTAGTGGAACAAAATGTTTAAAATTTGCCCAAGCATATGTTCCAATCGTAGAGTCTAGCCCCAAATCCTCTTCAATATCAATTACACTCTTCCCTTGAATAGAACCTTTTTCATAGTTGGTTCGAATCTCTCCTGTTGAGCTAACCTGCCATATACCAGCACCAACTTCTGCTTTTAAGAAATCTGCACTTAAATAGATCGATAAACCAATAACAACTGTTAATAATCGAAACACTTTCACCCTTTTTTATTAAAATTATAACTATCAATTCGGCTTTTAAGCAGAACTATTTATCAATAATTATACATTAGCTATCTTAACCATAGACCAACTATCTCTTGAACTTTGTAATCAAATATTAATCAACTTATGGTTAAAATCACACTAGATAAAATTATAGGTGAAAACAGGTGCAGGAGAAAAAATATAGACCGAATGTCGCTGCTGTTGTTGTTTCATCAAAGTATCCTGAAAAGTGTGAAATTTTTATTGCAAAACGGACAGATGTTCCAGATGCTTGGCAATTTCCACAAGGAGGAATCGACAAAGGTGAGTCTCCAAAAGAGGCTCTCTTTAGGGAACTCAAAGAGGAGATCGGCACAAATAGTGTTGAGGTTGTTGCAAAATTTCCAGGTTGGATAACCTACGATTTTCCATCAACAATCTCTGATAAGATGTACCCATTTGATGGACAGAAGCAACAGTACTATCTTGTTCGCTTAAAGAGTGGTAGTAAGATAGATTTGGAAGATGAGAATCCAGAGTTTAGTGAGTATGAGTTTGTTGATCTAAACTCTGTATTTGATAAAATAAGCTATTTTAAGAGACCAATATATAATAAAATATTATCCCATTTTAGAAGAGAGGGTTATCTATTATGTTAATTGTTCAGAAGTTCGGAGGAACGAGTGTAGGCTCTCTCGAGAGAATTGAGAAAGTTTCAGAACGAGTGTTAAAGAGTGTAGCAGAGGGACATAAAGTTGTTGTTGTTGTATCTGCAATGAGCGGAGAGACAAATAAACTTATCTCATATGCAAAACACTTTTCAGATTCACCAACAGAGAGTGAGATGGATACTCTTTTATCATCAGGTGAGAGAGTCACATCAGCTCTTCTCTCAATAGCCCTTAATGCAAAGGGTCAGAAAGCAACTTCTCTATCTGGTAGAGGTGCTGGTATCGTTACAGATAGCAACCACACAAAAGCTAGAATTGAGAGTATCGATCCAAAGCCGATTCGTTCAGCAATTGAAGATGGAAATGTTGTCGTTGTTGCAGGTTTCCAAGGTATTGATGAGAAGAGTGGAAGGGTTACAACTCTTGGACGAGGTGGAAGTGACCTTTCAGCTGTTGCTCTTGCTGGAGCTATTGAGGCTGACCTTTGCGAAATATATACAGATGTCGATGGAATCTACACAACAGATCCAAGAATTGAGCCAAAAGCGAAAAAGCTAGAGGTTATCAGTTATGATGAGATGTTGGAGATGGCAAGTCTAGGTGCAAAAGTTCTTCAGAGTCGTTCAGTTGAGATGGCAAAGAAGTTAAATGTAAATCTTGTTACCCGATCAAGTTTCAATGAGAACGAGGGTACTTTAATAACAAATGAGGATAAGATAGTGGAAAAACCTTTAGTTAGTGGAATTGCTCTCGATAAGAATCAAGCTAGAGTTGGTCTTATTGGAGTTGTTGATAGACCTGGTATCGCTTCAGATATTTTCAAGGCTCTTGCTGATGCAAATATCAATGTTGATATGATTGTTCAAACTGTTGGTCATGGAAATAGTGACTCAGAAGATCTAACAAATGTAGCATTTACGGTATCTCGAGATGAGCTTGAGAGTGCTAAAAACTGTATTTTAAAGTTCAAAGCAAATAACGAACTTCAAGATATTGAGGTAAATGACAATATTGTTAAAGTCTCAATTGTTGGTGTTGGAATGAAATCTCATACAGGTGTAGCTAGTAAAGCTTTCTCAACAATGGCAAATGAGCGAATCAATATTATGATGATTAGCACAAGTGAGATTAAGGTTTCAATGATAATCGAAGAGAAGTATAGTGAATTGGCTGTTCGTTCTCTCCACTCAGCTTATGAGTTAGACAAGTAGAAAGAGAATTAAACATGAATATTAAATTAGTTGTAGATGATTTAGAGATTCCAGTAGGTTATGAGCTTTTAGAGACAATTGCAGATAGAATCGGAGATCATGAAGACCTTCAAGAGTTCTATCACCGAATGGCTCAACACCCAAATCCAGAAGTCAGATATGCAGTAGCATACTATGAGAAGCTTCGAGCTGACACCATAGCTCTACTTCTTCAAGATAGTGAAGTTAAGACTATTGAGAGAGTTTTAGATGATAACGAGAGAATTGCTAAAGTCGATGAAGATGAGATTAAGCGAATTATCGTTGAGTATAAGAACACTGATATTCTTAAAGCTATTGTTAATAGATTTGAAGATATTGATACAGAAGAGCCAAACTCTATTCTTGACCTCATCATTGAGAACCATGGAGATAACTTAGAGTTGATGGGAACTATTGCTGACAGTTGGGATACACCAAAACATATCTTGAAAAAGCTGAAAAAGTCTAAAGATATTGATATTGTCCGAAAAGCTACGGAGAGTCTTGATAGATGAGAAAAACATTAGTTATTAGTGGTGGAACTCGAGGTATTGGACGAGCGATTGTTGAAGAGTTTGCAAGTAATGGTATTGATGTAGCTTTCACATACAATAGCAATGTAGATATTGCAAATGAGATGATTGCTGATTTAACTGAGAAGTTTGGTGGAAAGTATAAGGCTTATCCCCTTGATATTCTTGAGCCAGATAGCTATAAAGCTCTATTTAAAGAGATTGATAAAGATTTCCAGAGAGTTGATTACTTTATTAGTAATGCTATTATCTCTGGTCGCTCTGTTGTTGGTGGATTTGCTCCGTTTATGAGATTGAAGCCTAAAGGTCTAATGAATATCTATACAGCTACTGTTCTATCATTTATTGTTGGAGCTCAAGAGGCTGCGAAGAGAATTGAGAAAGTTGGAGGTGGTTCAATCATCTCTCTATCTTCAACTGGAAACCTTGTCCATACTCCAAACTATACAGGTCACGGAAACTCTAAAGCTGCTGTTGAGACTGTTGTAAAGTATGCTGCTCATGAGCTTGGGGATATGGGAATCCGAGTTAATGCTGTATCTGGTGGTCCAATTGACACAGATGCTCTAAAAAAATTCCCTAACTATGAAGAGGTAAAGGGTGAAGTTGTAAAACGATCTCCTCTCTCAAGAATGGGTGAGTCAGATGATCTATCTGGAATCTGCTACTTCTTATCAACAGATAAGGCGAGTTGGATAACTGGACAGACATTTATTGTTGATGGTGGAACAACTTTCGCATAGTTTCAATATTGAGCCTGACTAAATGGAAATTAAGTCCATACGAGATTGCCGTGTTAAGCACGGCAATGACAAAATAGTCACTCAATAAAATAGTTTTAAAATAGAGAGTATATGTTTTGAGTTATATAACAATCTCAAAAGATAACTACTTCTATAACTTACAGAGAGTTGTAGAGAGAGTTGAGAGTATTGAGCAGGTCGCAGTTGTTTTAAAAGATAATGCTTATGGACACGGTCTCTCAATTATGGCAAATCTTGCAAAAGAGTTTGGAGTAAAAAGAGCTGTTGTTCGTAACCTCCAAGAGGCAGAAGAGATTAAAGAGCTTTTTGAGTATATTCTTATTTTAGCACCAGATGGAGTTGTGGAGAGAGAGAACTACTTCTATACAATTAACTCTATTGATGATATATATAAGTATGGTAAAAATATCAATTTGGAACTAAAGATTGATACAGGTATGCACCGTCTTGGAATATCACCGATGGAGCTATATTTTGCTATGAATCTTATAAAGAATCGTTCTCTTCGCCTACGAGGTTTTTTTACACACTTTAGAGAAGCTGATGAGTTAAGTTCTACTCTCTTTGTTCAACGAGAGCTTTTTAAAACTCTAAAAGAGAATGTTATAGATTCGTGTTTTAATGATCTAAATATTCACAGTAACAACTCAGCAGGACTATTTAGAAGTGGTCAAAAGATCTCTAGTGAAATGGTTAGAGTAGGTATTGCATCTTATGGCTATCTCTCTGGAGATAACTCTCTTAAGTTTCCATCTCTTAAACCAGTACTATCTCTCTGGGGAGAGCGAGTTGGTGGATTAAACTATCTGAAAAAGGGATTTAGAGTTGGTTATGGCGGTGTTTCAAAAGTAGAAAATCCAAAAGATAGACTATCTGTTTATGACATAGGTTATGCTGATGGTTTTAAACGACTGCCTGAAAAAGATATTGTAAGCAGAACTTTCCAAACTCCAAATGGTAACTATCTATATGGTAAGGTTTCAATGGACTCGACAATATTTAATTCTCATAAAGAAGATTTAGAGATATTCAACTCTGTTTCAGATTTAGCAAAAATATTTAATACAATAGAGTATGAGATTCTAGTAGGATTATCAGAAAGAATTAAGCGGAGAGTTATTTAAAACTCTCCATAAGTAAAAGAAAAATTACTTAGAGCTAATATAAGTAGCAAGTGCATCTACATCAGCAGCTGATAGTGGAGCAACTTGACCTTTCATGATCATTTTCATAGCACCACCATAAGTACCATTTTTATAACCATTCATAGCATTAACAAGTTTAGACTTATCCCAACCAGCGATGATTTGAGATTTTCCTAAAGCTGATTTCTCAGCATTAGCACCGTGGCAAGAAGCACATTTCTTATAAAGAGAAGCACCATCAGCAGATAGAGTAGTTAAACCAGCAAAAAGAGCGATAAAAGCAATCTTTTTCATATTCAAAACCTTTAAATTAACTTTACTTGTATTTGTAATTCTAGCAGATAAAACTATTTCAATCAAAGTTTTTAAAAAAGAGTATAGAGATTAAAACTTTTAGTTTGAAGTCATGATACGAGAAGTTACAAAAGTGTTGAGTTTCAGCCTTTTTCTAAAGTTTTAAAGATAGTTATCCTATATTTAATATATTGACTACTGCTATATTTAATAGTCTGAAAATTAATTACTTAAACTTATCTAAAAAATATTTTTATTAGAAAATTTTATTGTTTAACCATAAAAGAGTGTTATAATTACAATAATTAAGGGTCAAGAGGTAATTATATGTTAAAGGATTTTACAAAGCTAGAGACTTTTCTTGTTGTTGTTAAAGAGAAGAGCTTCTCAAAAGCTTCCGCAAAGTTGGGGATATCTCAACCTGCTGTTACTCAACAGATTAAATTTATTGAAGATTATTTAGACTCAAGAGTTGTTGAGAGAAGAAAAAATGGTATTAAGCTAACAAAAGAGGGTGAAGATTTTCATAAGATTGTCTCAAAACTGTCAAAAGCTATACAGTCAGCTGAAAAAGATATCATTAAGATTATCAATAAAGAGTTCACATTTAAGATTGGGGCTTCTTTTACAATAGGACACTATATCATTCCTAAACATGTTGAAGAGATTAAAGAGCAGATTAAAAATGATGTTCATATATCTATTGATAAATCAAATAGAATACTTGAGCAACTTATTGATAATAAGATAGATATCGCTTTAACAGAAGTTCCTACTCATCAAGAGGGTATTATCACTAGAGAGTGGATGGATGATGAGCTTGTGTTTTTCAGTAACCAACCAATTCCAGCAGTTCTTGAAAAAGAGGATCTATTTAGGTTTAACTGGATCTGTCGAGATGAAGGGAGTCCAACAAGAAAACTAATCTCTGAAGCTTTAGAGGAGATTGATGTTGATTGTTCAACTTTTAATGTTAAAGGTATCGTTGATAACTCAACTCTAGCAAAAGAGACAATTCTACACTGTATTTTTAAGAACACACCAACTGTATCTATTATTCCTAGGTCAGCCATCTTAAAAGAGCTTAAAGAGAAGACACTATATGAAGCTAGACTTAAAGATACAAGACTTATGAGAAAAATCTATATTGCATATAGTCGAGATAAGAGAAAAGATGCTTTTGTTGATAAGGTAATTAAGTTTCTTCTTAATATTAAGTTATAAGAGACTTTAGCATAGTTTTCTACACAACTAAAAGTTGAAGTCTGTTATATCCGTTTAACACGGCTTCAACTTTAAAAATAACTTACTCCTGATTGACTGGTGTCCATTGCACAACATTGTTATTGTTCTATTCTCTTTTTGTTAAACTATCACTTTAATAGATTAGGAATATAAAAGATGGAAAAAGAGACATTAGCAATACATTCAGGTTATATAAAAGATGCTCAGGGAACAATGGCAGTTCCAATATACCAAACAACAGCTTATCAATTTAAAGATATTGAACATGCGGGAAATCTTTTCTCTTTAAAAGAGCTAGGAAATATATACACAAGACTAAATAATCCTACAACAGATGTTTTTGAGAAGAGAGTAGCATCTCTTGAAAATGGAGCTGGAGCTTTAGCTACAGCTTCAGGAATGAGTGCAATTACATACTCAATTATGAATGTCGCTGAGAGCGGAGATAATATTATCGCTTCATCAAAACTCTATGGTGGAAGTTTAACCTTATTAACTCACACTTTAAAAAGGTTCGGGATTGAGGCTAGATTTTTTGATATTGAACATCCTGCTCATATTGAAAAGTTGATAGATGAGAATACGAAAGGGATATTCTTTGAATCTCTCTCAAATCCAACAACAACCGTAGCCGATATTGATGCGATTAGCGAAATAGCAAATCGATACAACATTATCACTATTGTTGATAATACTGTTGCATCTCCAATGTTATGTAATCCAATCGATTTTGGAGTAGATATTGTTGTTCATAGTGCAAGTAAATATATTACTGGTCAAGGTCTTGCTATTGGTGGAGCGATTATCGAGAGAGAGAATCTTGTAGAGAAGATAAAAGAGAATCCTCGATACCCTCAGTTCAACACTCCAGATGTTAGCTATCACGGTTTAGTCTATGTTGATACTGGACTACCTCTATTTACACTTAGAGCAAGACTTCTATTTTTACGAGATATGGGAGCAGCTCTTGCACCTTTTAACTCTTGGTTATTTATTCAGGGTCTGGAGACTCTTCCTCTACGAATGAAACAACACTCAGAATCAGCTCTTCAAGTTGCAGAGTTTCTTGAGAATCACCCAAAAGTTAAACTTGTAAATTATCCTAAACTTGATAGTTCAAAATATAGAGTTCTGGCAGATAAGTATCTTGAGAATGGGGCAAGTGGTCTAATGAGCTTTGATGTTGGGAGCTATGAAGATGCTACAAAAATTGTCAATAGTGTAGAGATCTTTACACTGGTAGCAAATATTGGAGATAGCAAATCTATTATTACTCACCCAGCATCAACAACTCATCAGCAACTATCAGATAGTGAGATGGTTGAGGCGGGAGTATCAAAAGGATTAATTCGCCTATCAATTGGGCTTGAGAATGCAAATGACCTCATCAATGATCTTAAACAGGCTTTAGAAAATTAAGGAATAATTATGAGACAGCGAAAGAGTGATGAGAAGATAAAACGAGAGAGAACAGAGAGTATTCTTCGGGAGATTATTCCAGAGGCGATAGCATCTCTCTCAGATGAGAGACTCCACGGTATTGGAGTTGTAAATGTTGTATGTTCAAAAGGGCGGAGTGATGCAAAGGTCTATCTCGATCCAGCATTTATATATGATGATGAGAAAGAGCCTATTGTTAGACAACTAACAAAAGCTGGAAAGGTGATTGAGGGGTATTGTGCAAATGAGCAGGGTTGGTTTAAGACTCCAAGACTATCATTTGCCTTTGATGATACACTTCAACACGAAACAAAGATGGATCAACTATTTAAGAAAATAGAGAAGGAGTTACATGGAGACAATTGAGAATAGTTTAAAAGAGATGATTGAAGCTGAGGGATTACAGTTTTATGATACACAAGTTGCTAAAGATGGCGAACAGACAATATATCGAGTTCTAATTAAACGGAAAGATGGTCATGTCTCTATTGATGATTGTGTAAAGATTACAAATATCATCTCTCCATTTTTAGATGTTGAAGAGCCACTATCTGGCAACTATAACCTTGAAGTTAGTTCCCCTGGAATAGATCGAAAACTTGAGAAACTTAAACACTATGAGCTATCTGTTGGTGAAGATGTTGAGGTGACTTTGGGAGATAAGAGTAAAGTTGTTGGTAAATTAACAAAAGTTGAGGGTGAAGAGATTCATATCGCCGATGTGTCGGTAGATGATATAGCTATTAACTTTCAAGATATTAAAAAGGGGAAAACCCTTTTCAAGTTTTAGATGATTCTAATGGGGCATAACGGTGCTGGAAAAAGCACCTTTATAAACTATATTATAGGTTTCTATACTGAAACATCTCAACACCCCTTTTTAGATGAGTTTCAAAAACATTTTCAACCTTTAAAGAGTGGTCAATTTGGCTACTCTCCAGAGATAGCTGTTCTCGATACAAATCTCAATGGGGGTGACTATATTCAGATGGTTGCATCTCTTCGAGGGGTTAAAGTAGATAGCAAAGAGGTTTTAGATGAGGTCTCTCTAAAAGTCTCTCCAAAAACAGCTATTTTAAAATACTCAAAAGGTATGAGACAGAGACTAAGTGTTGCCCTATCGATGATTGGCAATCCAGAGTATATTATCTTAGATGAACCAACAAGCGGACTAGATATAGCTGGTGAAAATATTATCTTAGATCTTCTTGAAAATCGCAAGGATAGATTCAAATATATCATTTCGACTCACTCTCAAAAGATAGTTGATAAGTTATGTGATGAAGATATTTGGATATTTAAAGGTGGAGAGATTGTAGAAAAAATCTCCAGATAGTGGGACTGACTAAATAGAAACTTTGCTTCATAATAGATTGCCGTGTCAAGCACAGCAATGACACTCTTTTGTCATATTCGGGCTTGACCCGAATATCTCTATTTAGTCACTCTCCAGATAGTTTGTTGTGAGGGGCTATCAGATATCTTCAATCCCCCTCATTGTTAAGCTATTAAAGTTCGTTTTCGTGTTTAGCTAAGTATTTTGCAACACCATCAGTTGAAGCTTCCATACCTTCGTCACCAGCTTCCCAACCAGCAGCACAAACTTCACCATGCTCATTTGTAAATAGCATAGTATCAACCATTCTTAACATCTCATCAATGTTTCTACCAAGTGGTAGGTCATTAATAACTGCATGTCTAACTGTTCCGTCTTTGTCAATAAGGAATGAACCTCTTAAAGCAACACCAGCCTCTTCAATAAGAACATCAAAATCTCTAGCGATAGATTTTGTAAGGTCAGCAACTAATGGATATTGAACTTGACCAATACCACCATTATTCACCTCTGTGTTTTTCCAAGCTAAGTGAGAGAAGTGAGAATCAATAGATACACCGATAACATTAACACCTCTTTTTTTGAACTCATCTAATCTATGATTAAAAGCGATAATCTCTGTTGGACAGACGAAAGTAAAGTCTAATGGATAGAAGAATAGAACAGTTCCATTCTCACCAAAGTTTTCATAAAGAGAGAAGTTTTCATTAATTGTGTTATTAGGCATTACAGCTGTTGCTGTAAATTCAGGAGCTTTTTTTGTAACTAACATTTTAATCCTTTTAAGATATTTAGCGAGATTATACGACATAGAGTTTAAGAAGTAGTTTAAAGGTATAGGTTAATAGTAAAGTATTTTATTGGATAAATTTTATTAGTAAATCTATTGTTCTAGCCATCTTGTACTAAAGCTTATATTTTTCTTAAACCAGCCTTTTTGAACCTTAATTTTTTATTAGATATATATATGGAAACCGTATTAAACACCCATAAAATCAACATTTAAACTCTTTAAGAGAAAATTAAACAAAGTGATATTAAAATTCGATTAAGATTTTAAAGAGGAGGCTTAAAGCTTTGGAAAATATAAATGATGTCAAATATATCTTAGATAGTTTTCTAATGATTATTATGGCTGCATTCGTTATGTGGATGGCAGCAGGATTTGCTATGTTAGAGGCTGGTCTAACAAGAACAAAGAACAATACAATTGTTCTACTCAAAAATGTGGCTCTATACTCAATATCTGTTATAGTTTTCTACTTTGTAGGTTATAACTTGATGTATGGTGAAGGTGGAGCATTTATCGGTTCAGGATTTGCACTTAGCGGAATCTCTTATGATGACCACTCACTATATGCTGATTTCTTCTTCCAAGTTGTCTTTGTTGCAACTGCTGCTTCTGTTATCTCTGGAACAGTTGCTGAGAGAATTAAACTAGTTCCTTTCCTAATATTTGTTGCTGTTCTTTCAGCTGTTATCTATCCAATTCAAGGACACTGGACTTGGGGTGGTTCTGAGCTAGGTGGTCTAATTGCTGGATTCTCTGATTTTGCTGGTTCTACAATTGTTCACTCTGTTGGTGGTTGGGCTGCTCTTGCTGGTGCAATGTTACTTGGTGCAAGAAGTGGTAAATATGGAAAGCATGGTCAAGTAAGAGCTATCCACGGTTCAAGTATGCCTCTTGCAACTCTTGGAACATTTATTTTATGGGTCGGCTGGTTTGGATTTAACGGTGGTAGCCAACTCGCTATGGGTTCAAAAGAAGATGTTGATGCTATCGCTCTTGTAGTCGCTTCTACAAATATGGCTGCGGCGGTTGGTGCTTTAACAATGGTTGTAATCACTTACCTTAAAAATGGACGAGTAGATTTAACTATGGTTCTTAACGGTGCTTTAGGTGGTCTTGTAGCTGTTACAGCTGGTCCAGATAATGGAATGATTGCTGCTACGATTGAGGGTGCTGTTGCTGCGGTTCTTGTATATATCGCTGTTCCAATGTTCGACAAACTTAAACTTGATGATCCTGTTGGTGCTTTAAGTGTGCATCTTGTGAATGGTATCTGGGGAACTTTAGCAGTAGCTATCTTCAACAGTGAAGTAAGTATGATTGCTCAAATCAAAGGTATTATTGTTATCGGTCTCTTTACATTTATCGCATCTTATGTTGTATGGTATATTCTTAAGATTACAATGGGTATCAGAGTTAGCGATGAAGTTGAATATGATGGACTTGACCAACACGAAGCTGGTATTGAAGCTTATCCTGAGTTCTCAAAGAACTTTAGATAAAATTTAATAAAATTTTTAAAGGAAGTGAAATGAAAAAAGTTGAAGCGGTTATCAAACCTTTCAAACTAGAAGATGTAAAAGATGGTCTGGCAGAGCTTGGTATCACAGGTATGACAATCTCTGAAGTAAAAGGGTATGGACGACAACAAGGACATAGCGAACTCTATCGAGGTGCTGAGTATGTTGTTGAGTTTATCCCTAAGATTAAGCTTGAGCTTGTTGTATCTGCTGATGAGGTTGATAATGTTGTAAATACTATTGTTGATAATGCAAAAACTGGCAAAATTGGTGATGGTAAAATCTTTGTCTCTGACATTGAAAAAGTTGTTCGAATCAGAACAGGTGAAACTGACGAAGAGGCTCTTTAATTACCCCCCCCTCCTGAAACTCTTCAGAAGTTATTACCCTTGACTTTGAGATCACTAGCTTTAGCTGGTGGTCTTTCCGCTCAAAAAAACTTACTCAAACTTGTTTATAAACAAGAATTGATGTTTTCTTCCTGATTCAACGATACTGGTTAAATCTAAAAGTCCAGCTTTTAGATTTAGAGCCGTTATCTCCACAGGCTTGACTTCCCGATGAGCTATCGGTAGTTGATTGTGAAGATTGATAGAGGCATTCCAATCTCTATCAATCTCAATTTTGCACTCTTTACAAACATAGGTTCTTTCAGAAAGAGATAATTTCTCTTTTTTATAACCACAATTGGAACAAGTCTTAGAACTCGGAAACCATCTATC
>JAMJTX010000120.1 GCA_024281215.1 Candidatus Thiovulum karukerense
TAATAGATGAGTTCCAAAAGAATTTCAATGAGATGAATATAAATCTTAAAGAGGCTCTTTTAAAACTTTCAGAAGGAGCTTCAAAAGAGATTATAAAGGCTCTTGAAAATGTGATCAAAGACTTTAACAACAATCTAACTGAACAGTTTGGAGAGAATTTTAAAGCTTTAAATAGCTCTGTTCTTAATTTAATTGAGTGGCAAGAGAATTATAGAAATTTTATAAAAGAGATGGAAAATGGACTTCAGGTAGCTATTACATCAATCAGCAAAAGTGAAGAGAGTTTAGAGAGTATTTCAAATAGAAATAGTGAAGTGCTGGAGGTCTATGAACGAGTAAGATTAATTATCGAGACATATCAAAAAGAGGTTGATGAGGTTAATAGACACCTTCAAACATATTCAGAACTATCAGATAAAGCAAAAGATATCTTTCCAACTCTTCAAAATAGTTTTGTTTCAATAGATAAGACTCTTCAAAAAATAGGGTTGGATTTTAGAGAGAATTCTGAAGAGACAAAATCTCATATTCTCCAAAATAGTGATGAGGTTCGAAAAGATTTCTCAGAATTAAAAGAGAGTTTAAATTCTTCTCTAAACTCTGTCTCAAAAACATTTATTGAAAATTCAGAAGCTTCAAAAATTTATATCGAAGAGAATAATAAAACGATTAAAGATAGTTTTACAAAACTTGAAAACTCAGTTTCTGATAACTTCAACAACATCGAGACCAAGGTATCTGAATCTAACTCTCAAATTGTTGAAAACTACCAAAAGTTAAATGGTGATGTCTCTTCTCAATTTACAACTTTAGAGAATTCAGTTTCTGGTAACTTCTCTAATTTGGAGAAAAACATTTCTAATTCTAATTCTCAAATTGTTGAAAACTACCAAAAATTAAATGGTGATGTCTCTTCTCAATTTGTAAATCTTGAAAACTCGGTTGCCAATAATTTCAACAACATTGAAACACAACTATCTGAATCGAACTCTCAAATTGCAGAAAACTATCAAAAATTAAATGGTGATATCTCTTCTCAATTTACAACTTTAGAGAATTCAGTTGCCAATAACTTCAACAACATCGAAACAAAAGTCTCTGATTTAAATAGAGTCTTAATTAATCTATTCACAGGTTTAGAGAGTTCTGTCTCAAATAACTTTGTCAATATTGAGACAAAAGCATTTGAGTCGCATACGAAAATAACTGAAAGCTATAACAGTTTAAATAGCAGTCTCTCATCAAGTTTTATAGAGCTTGAAAAGAATCTATCTTATTCGTATAGCTATTTAAATGAGAAGATAGTAACTAATTTTAAAGAGTTAGAGGGTTCAATCTCTTCTACTGTTCATAACATAGAAAAAGAAGTTTCAGACTCAAATCGTCAGATAGAAGATAGTTATAACACACTCAATAATAATATCTCTTCCCAATTTAACAATCTTAAAGAGAGAGTATCTTTTGAGGTCAATCAAACTATTGAATTATTTGAACAAACTGAAACAACTATCAAAGCTCTTTCAAAACATATTGAATATTTAATGTCAAAGTCTTCAGAGAGTGCTGAGCAGATAGAAAACAGTCTTAAAAATCTTATTTTTTCAGTTGAAAACTTCTCTTCTGATGCAACAGAACGATTAAGAAATGATTCAAAGCAGTTTATAAGCTCTATTTCTGAAAGAATGACAAAAGAGAAAGATGAAGCAATAAAAGCCTTAAAAGAGCAAAAAGAGGCAATCGATAAAAACAGAGTTGCTTTTGAAAAAGAGTTTAATGATGATTTAATAGATTTAAATAGTTCCTTAACAAATTTAACGAATAAGTTTAGAGATGATTACAGTTTTTATTTAAAAAGATTTGAAAGTACTTTGAAAAGGTTAAATGGTGAGTAGATTTAAATTGCTTTTAGAAGCTGTTGAGAAATTTGGAGTTAAATTTAAGGAGGTTGAACCGCCAATAAAATTATTATCAAAAGATATTTTTAAATCCCAAGATTATCTTGAAGTTGAGGCTAAAGATATTGAAATAATTTCTAAAGATAGTGAGTTTTTAATTGTTACAGAAGATGGAAAAATCCTCCGAACAACTCTATATATACCAATAGACACATCTTCAAGCAAACAGAGACATTCTTCTAAAAAAATAAAGAGTTTGCATAAATATCATATTTATAGGTGTGGAAGTGTTCCAAAAGATATTAAAAGTGGTGAGAATAAATGGTATCAATCTATTCGTAAAGATGGTAAATTTATCTATACATTTTCTGTTAAAACAAAAAATGTAGAAACATTTCAAGATCAAAGATTAAATATTTGTAGTAACTGTTTAGGAGTTTTTGAAAAAGAGAATCACCAAAAAACTCTTTTCTCAAATACACCTTATATGAAAGAGTTTAATTTAGAAAAATTTCTCTCCACTGAACCTTTTCAAGAGCTTTATGAAAATGGAATTGATATTGAAAAAGATTATGACTTTGTTTTCGGAGATGGAACTCTTGGCTTAGAAAATATTGATTTCGCTCATCACTCCATACCAAAAGAGGAGATTGAGAAGAGACTAAAAAGTAAGAGCAAGTATGTAAAAGATTGGCATAACATCAGTTTAGCCTATCGAAAGGTAAAAAGCTGGACCTGTGAAGAGTGTGGTTGGAAACCAAAATCAGAGAATGAAAAGAGATACTTGCACTCTCACCATATAAACAAAGATACTCAAAACAATAGTGATCAAAACTTAAAAGCCCTCTGTATTGAGTGTCATTCAAAACAGCCTAATCACGGACATATGAAAAGATTACCAGACCTTAAGGAGTTTATCAATGCCAAAAATAAGTATTCATTATAACTATAGATTGCCGTGCTTGACACGGCAATGACACTCTTTTGTCATATTGCAGAAACTTTGTTTTCGGGCTTGACCCAAATATCTCTATTTTCACTTGTTTCAATGTTAAACTTTAACCAAATCTTAAATCTGTTAAAATTGTAGTAAATTGTCGATGTGTTTAAGAAGAATCATTGAAAGAAAAGGATTGAAAATGGGCTTAAAGCTATTTTCTATAATATTATTCTCTGTTGTCGTGGTTGGTTGTGCTTCACCAGATGAGAATTTTAGAGTAGCACAAGAGAGTGGAATAGGGATTTCAGAGTCAAGTAGTGAGGCTGATGGTAGCTCTACTGACACCCCTTCTCTATCGCAAGATAATTCAGAGCCAAGTAGTGAAACTGAAATACCTGCTAACACTCCTGATTCAAATACATCAGAAAATAGTGATCCAGAGCAGAGTGGTGAAGAAGATGAGAATCTCTCTACTGATACCCCTGATACAAATCTATCGCAAGATAATGAAACTGATGATATTAATGAGACAGATATAGCGACTCAACTTAAGAGGCTCTACTTAAGTGGTGTAGCGATTGATGGAGAAGTTCAAGGTGCTTCTGTAAAAGTTGGGGATAAAAATACAACAACAGATAGTAGCGGAAACTGGAAAATAGGATTTATAGAGGGACAAGAGGAGTTCTCAACAGGAGAAGTCGCTATCCGAGGTGGTATTGACAAGGCAACAGGGGAGGCTTTTGAGGGGGAGCTGAAAGCCTATGTTGATAGTGATGATATGGGTGATGAGAATGATACGAGTAAAAGCAAACCTGTCACCCCATTAACAACAGTTGTAAATGCTATGGTTAAAACTGGTCTCGATAAGAATAGTGCTAAAGAGAAACTAGCAAAGAGCCTTGGACTACCTCCGGCAGTTCTTGATGCCAATCCTATTGCAATGCTAAAGAGTGGAACAGCTGAAGAGAGAGCAGTAGCGGCAAAGGCTGTTAAGAAAGCTCTAGTTGTTCAAAAATTTACAGAGTCTATGACAAAATCAATCTCAAAATCAGACTCATCAGAAGATGACAAGCTATCAGCTTTTGACTCAGTTATATCTGCTGTTGCTCAACAGGTTAGCGAAGCTCCAGATGAAGATAATGGAACTGAGAACTTTGATGATGTCTTTGCCAACCCAGAAGTTATTGCACAAAAGACTGTTGAGTCTATGAAGAAGAAAAAGGCTGATAATAACCAAACAGTAGATGATAGTGAGTTTGCATCATTGACAGAGAAGCTTAAAGTTGCTGGAGAGGTGACAAAATCTGTTGTTGTCTTAATTAACTCAATTGATGAGAAGAAGTTGGCAGAGAGTGATGCAGATAGTGTGGATAGTGTTCTTGAGGTTACATCAAAAGCGACAGAGATTGCAACAATGAAAGTTGAAGAGAAGATGGTAACTATCGCTGAAGCTAATGATGAAGATCTTGAAGCTGTTAAGACAGAGACCAAAAAAGTTGCTGATGCTCTTGTTATGATAGGTGGAATTGAGGCTATTTCTGCAAAAGTCGAAGAGGCGATAAAAGTTGCTAATGAGTCTCCTGAAGCTGATGGCGAGGATAATGGTACAGCCCCAACAGTAAAAAAGACTGTTGATGCTTCTGACTTCTCTGCATTTCTGAGTGATGATGTTATTGAGGAGCAATCAGCTGTATATCGAGAGTTAGAGGTTTTAAATATAGATCAAGAGACGATTTTAAAAGTAGCTGTAAAAAAGGTTGAGGCTGAAAAGAGTGTTGTTGAAGACAATGGAACTGTTGCCCCTCCTGTAACTTTTAACTTTGCTGATGCACTTAAAGAGGTAGTTGAGGAGAGTGAAGACCCCAATATTATTGACTTTGATGCAATGAACGAAAAGCTTCAAGAGGTCGATACAAAAATAAAAGAGGCTGATGATAATATGAACACCAAGATTGAAGAGGCAAAAACTCTCTCTATCAAAGAGGTAGTTGAACCAGAGCCTGAACCGATTCTACCTGATACCAATATCACCACTCCTGATGTTGATGAACCAGTTGAAAATAACAGCTCTACTCCAGATGTTGAGCTACCAATAGATGATAATATTACAGACGGTACAACTTCAGATGATATTAATATAACACCTCCAACACCAAATATTACACTTACCTCATCATCGACATACGGAACAACAGCAACTCCATTCACATTTAATGTCTCTTCAGATTTAGAGGGGACAACTTTTAAATGGAACAGTGGTGAAACAACCACATCAATTACAAAATATTTCTCGATAGGGGTTCATACTATATCTGTTATAGGAACTCTTAATGGTGTTTCATCTCTCTCTAAATCAGTAACTGTTACAGTAACTGCCGTACCAGATACTGATGGTCTGCAAGTTCTATCGCCTGTCACTCTTGGTGCTTATGTTAGTGGAGTTGATATTCGAGAGTCTTCACCTCTATTAAATGGTACTTTTACTACTTATCAATATGAGAACTTTAACAGTGATGATTTTTGTACAGTCAATTCAGAGAAAGCGAATGGATTGCTAAATATCGCTCTTGCAGTTCAAAATGTATCTTTTGAGAATGAGACCAAAAGTTTTAAACTTATATACAGAGTAGATAATGAAAATGGTACAAACTCAGCTCTGTTCGTAATCTCTAATCTTAAGTTGATGAACAGTAGTAACAGCTTCTCATTGGTAGATCTAAATGAATCAACTATCTCTCTTCAGTATAAAGATGAAAATGGAGATATTCTTGATACAAATCTCTCAAATATAGCTGTTAGCGACTATATCTCACTAATTGATAATAGTTTATCTCTTAAAGTCTCTAATCTACTGGATGAGTGTTGGGTAAAAGATAGTAAATATCTGATAAAAGTTGTTATGTCTGGAGAGTTTGATGGAGTATATGGACCAGTGATCAAATATGGATATGACCTCTTTGATGGATTCAATAACAACATAACCCTGTTAAAAAGTAGTTATGGTTTTCAAGGATATGTTGAGATTCTTAAAGGCGACTTAGAAGAAGCTGAAGGAGCTCCACCATCAGCTCCACCACCACCTCTATCTCTCTTATAGGAGAAAACTAAATGGGGCAGATTTCTGTCCTCATTTCTGGGACTGACTAAATAGAAACTTTGCTTCATAATAGATTGCCGTGTCAAGCACGGCAATGACACTCTTTTGTCATATTCGGGCTTGACCCGAATATCTCTATTTAGTCACTCTCTCATTTCTGTATAGATAGTTAAAAAGCCGTCTTTCTTTTAGACGAATTAAGTGTATTAAATTCTTGTTAAAATTACATAATGTTCGTAGTGAGAGAGGTTTGGGCTGATGATAGTAGAGAAGTATAATGCAAATGGAAATGACTTTTTAATTACCCATAGATTTAAGAGAGATGATTTTTCAAAAGATGCGATCGAGATTTGCTCTCGCCAATCTGGTGTTGGTGCAGATGGATTGATTGTCATTATTCCCCATAATGAGTTTGAGTTTGAGTGGTTGTTCTATAACTCTGACGGTAGTGAAGCTGAGATGTGTGGAAATGGGAGTCGAGCAACAGCACACTATGCTTATTCAAATGGATTAGCTCCATCAGAGATGAAGTTTCTAACTGGTGCAGGAGTGATCGGATGTCAAGTTGAAGATAGAGTTGTTACAACTGACCTTACACCACCATTTATTGTGAATAAGAAGATAGAGGAGTTTGGTAAAGAGTGGTGGTTGATAAATACGGGAGTTCCCCATCTTGTTGCAACTTTAGATGATATATCATCTTTCTCTATTGAGGAGGCGAGAGAACTCCGTTATAAATATAATGCTAATGTTAATATCTCTAAAGTTGAAAATGATAAACTATATGTTAGAACATACGAACGGGGAGTAGAAGATGAGACACTTGCCTGTGGTACAGGAATGGCTGCCTGTTTTTACAAAGCTCACAAGAGTGGATTACTAGGGAGTGAATCAGATGTATTTCCAAAGAGTGGAGAGAAGTTATATCTCGCTACAAAAGGGAATACTTTGATATTTAGAGGTGAAGTGCAAAGAACATTTTTTACAGAGTTTTTAACAGAAAAGGAGAGGTAGTGACAAAGTTTGAAGAGTTTATAAATAGTAAGCCTATGGCATATAAAGAGATCGATCTCAATAGAATGCCGGAGGCTTTTCAAGAGGTTCGAGAATCTTTTGAGATACCTCATATTATTCATGTTGTCGGTACAAATGGAAAAGGTTCAACAGGTCGTTTTATCGCTGAGATGCTTCGTGCTAACGGTTTCAAGGTTGGACACTATACATCTCCACATATAACAACAATCAATGAGAGATTTTGGAGAGACGGAGAGTTAATTTCAGATGATGAGTTAGACCGGTCTCATAGAGTTCTTCAGCGACTTCTATCCAAGAAACAGCAAAACATCTTGAGTTATTTTGAATATACAACTCTAATGACTCTCCCAATATATGATCAGTGTCACTGGTTAGTTATGGAAGCTGGTCTTGGAGGTGAGTTTGATGCAACAAATGTATTTCCAAAAAAGCTATCTGTATTTACCCCTATTGGCTTTGATCACCAATTTTTTCTTGGTGAAACACTTGAAGAGATAGCTTCAACAAAATTTAGAAGTATTGGTAAAGTGGCAGTTATCGCACATCAAAAATATGATGAGGTCTATTCAATACTTGAACGAGTAGCAACAGATAACGGAAGTCGAGTCTATCACACAAAAGTTAAGAAAGGTCTCTCTTTTATAGAAGAGAATTTTGAGACAGCAAAAAAAGCTCTTCAACTTCTGGGGGTTATGAATCTTGAGTTTAAAGCTTCAGACTTTGAACTTCCATCAGGACGACTGGAGAGAATTAAAGATAATATAACCCTTGATGTTGGACACAATACACTATCTGCTGAGAGAGTTGCAGGAGCCATTAAAGGCAAATTCAGGCTGATCTATAACTCATTAGATGATAAACCTTATAGAGAGATTCTTGAGATTCTAAAACCTAAGATAGAGATTGTTGAGATTCTTCCAATTGATGATGATAGAGCAGTATCACGAGAGGAGCTAGAGAAAACTCTGATAGAGCTTGATATTCCGTTTCAAGAGTTTAAATCAACCTCTAAAAAAAATAAATATTTAGTCTTTGGCTCTTTTAAAGTTGTTGAAGAGTTTAAAAAGAGAGCTTTATAAACCTCTGGAAATTATTATATAGATGGGAATAGAAGAAGAGAAGAACAGAGAGAATGCCCCTTGGCAAAAGAGATTTGAGAGAGAGAGAATGGGGAGAAAAGAGGCGGAAAATCTACTTGAAGAGAAGGCTCTAGAGCTTTTTGAAGCGAATCAAGAGCTAAAAGAGCAGAACCATAAACTTGAATCCAAATTAGAGCAGTTGGAGCAGAACTCACCTTGGCAAAGAAGATTTGATCGTGAAAGAAGAGCTAGAAAAGAGGCAGAAAATCTACTTGAGGCAAAGGCTCTTGAGCTTTTTGAAGCTAATCAGAAACTGAAAGATTTCAATAACTCCCTTGAGGAGAAGATTGAGGAGAGGACAAAAGAGCTAGAGAGTCTAAATGAGGAGCTTGAACATCGGGTTGAAGATGAGATACAAAAACGACATGAACAGGAGCAGTTCTTAATCCAACAATCAAAAATGATAGCTATGGGTGAGATGGTCGGCTCAATTGCTCATCAATGGAGACAACCCCTAAATGTTGTCTCTCTTCTGGTAAGTGATATTATTGAGGCTTACGAGTATGGTGATTTGAGTGATGAGTATATGGAGGGTGTTAGAAATGATATTATGGCGAATGTTAAATTTATGTCAGAGACTATTGATGATTTTCGTAACTTCTTTAGAACCTCAAAACAGCCTGAACAGTTTAATGTTAGAGAGATGGTTAGTGAAGTTCTCCGACTCTATTTCCATCAGAGCAAAAACTATAATCTCCATATCCATTTAGAAGAGACACCTCTCTCAGAAGATGATCTTTTAGCAATGGGATTTAAGAATGAGTTTAAGCAGGTGATACTCAACTTAATTAATAATGCAAAAGATATTTTGATTGAACGAGGTATTGAGGACAAGCATATCAATATTAATTTTCTATCAACAGAGGATAGAGTGATAATTACCGTTGAAGATAATGGTGGTGGAGTTCCAGATCATATTATTGACAAAATATTCCAGCCATACTTTACAACAAAGCATGAAAATCAAGGAACAGGGATCGGTCTCTATATGTCTAAAACAATTATTGAGACCAATATGAAAGGGAATATCAGAGTTGAAAACTCCGATATTGGTGCAAAATTTACAATTGAGCTAAAAAGAGAGTTTTAGTCAATCATCTCATCATTATCAGCAAGTTGGATTTTTCCTGTATCAACTAATCTTTGAACAATATCCACAATTTTTCTCTGTGCCGACTCAACATCTTTAACTTTAACAGCACCGATAAAGCCAAGCTCTTCTTCAAATGCAACTCTTGCACGAGTTGACATATTGAGAAGAATCTTCTCTTTAAGATCGTCACTAGCACCTTTGATTGCCATCATTAGCTCTTCTTGGTTTACCTCTTTAAGAATCTCACGAATAGCAAAGTCATCAAGTCCTTCAATATCATCAAATGTAAACATCATCTCTTTAATAGAAGCAGCGAGTTCTTCGTCTTTCTGTTCGATCTGACCAAGAGTAGATTTTGAAGTTTTTGTTCCAAGTCGGTTGAAGATATCTGCAACAGCACGAGGGCCACCAACTTCAACTTTATAAGATGCAAGAGATTCAAGTTTACTCTCAAGAACAGTAGAGACTCTCTTAATAATAGATGGTGAGATATCTCCAAGATTTGCCATTCTCATTGAGACCTCAGACATCAACTCTTCAGGGAAGAGAGAGATTGTCTCTGCCGCTGCGGCTGGTTCCATATGAGCTAAGATTAATGCAATCGTCTGAGGATGCTCATTAACAATAAAGTCGGCTAACTGCTGAGGCTTAATTTTAGCAATATAACCAAAGTTTTGATTACCAGTCATATTTTTAGCTAATTTATCGATAATAGTTTTCGCTTCATCTGGACCAAGGGTCTTATGAAGAAGCTCTCTTGCATACTCTAAACCACCATTATTAATATATTGGTTTGACTTAAATATGCTTAAGAACTCTTGTAAAACCGCAGTTGCAAGACCTTTTTCAACTGATTTAGACTCAGCAATATGTTGAGAAATCTCAGATATGTTGTCCATTTTCATATTTGCAAAGACATTTGCTGTAAGTTCATCATTAATCTGAAGAAGTAGAATAGCTACCTTTTCAGTCATCGGCATATTATTAATCTTCTCCTTAAAGGGATCGGAGTTGACTTGTACTTCCTCTTCCATTTAGCAGACCTCCTTTTTTATGCTTGTATCTTTATTTAAAATTATAGCTGAAAACCCCCACCTCAAAATCCATAAAGGATTTAGGTGGCGGGATGAAAGCGACCATTTCGCGAAATTTTTTTGATACAATATTTCTATGAAAAAGTCAGTAACACTTGGTTTTAAGTATAGAATGTATCCATCAAAAACTCAAAAAGAGTTATTGAATCATCAGATGTTCATTTCAAATCAAGCCTACAATATCTGTTTGAATCTGAAACAGAAAGAGTGGGAGAGAAACAGGGAGCTGGAGAAGAAAGATAGGGTGTATCTTAAACCAGCTCAAATTGATACCATTGTAAAACATCAACTCTCCAAACGAAATCTACCATTTAAAACCGTTACGACTCAACAAGCACGAAAGAATTCTGAAAAAGCTTACAAAAATATGTTTGATTCTGGATTTGGTTCTCCAAAATTCAAAAATTCAAGCTTAGAAAAACAATCTTTTACTTGGAATAATCAAGGTTTCAAGATTATAGATAAGAATCACAGATTTAAATATTTAAGGCTCTGGAGAGAGAATATTCTTGTCCGTTTCCACCGTGATTTACCAGAAAACTATAAGTTGAACTCAATTCATATTAGTCGAGATGGTGGAAAATATTTTGTCTCATTCTCAATCACTTTTGAAATATCGAAGATATAGCCCTTTCAGATGGCAATCTAATTAAAACAAACTCAAAAGAGATCGGCAAACTGAAGTATGAACAGAGAATGTTAAGACTTCAGCGAAAACAGTCCCGAAGAGTTGTTAAAGCAAAAAAATATAAGCAAAAGCTGGGTTCAAACTTTCGTAAAACACAGAAACAACTAAATTCTACATTTACAAAAGTGAAGAATCAAAAAAGTAATCACTATCACAAAATTACAAGTGAACTCTCGAAAAAGTTTGATTTGATAGTAGTTGAAGACCTTAAAACAAAGAATATGTCGGCTAAAGGTGGTTCTCGTAAGCGAGGACTTAACAGGTCAATTCTTAATACTTCATTCTATCAATTTGTCCAATATTTGGACTATAAAACTGCAATGCTCAATGGCAAACATTTTTTGAAAGTTCCTCCGCACTACACAAGCAAAACTTGTTTCAAGTGTGGAAATATAAATAGAGACCTAAAACTAAGTGATAGGGTGTTTGAATGTCCAGAGTGTGGATATATTGAACATCGTGATATAAATGCTTCAAAGAATATTTTGAAGAAAGGTCTCCAGTCTTTTGGGTCAGGAATTGACCTTAGACTAAAAAGAAAAGCCTAGCGAGTTCTGTAAGCAACAGCAATAAGGTTAGTTAGGAAGCCCCCTCTTCAAAAAATCCGTTGAGGATTTTTAAGTGGTGGGTATTTCACTTAATCATTTCTGAATATCATTAGGGAAATTATAACCTTTTACGCTACTTCGAATTTCTATTTTCATAGTTTAAAACAGGAGTTGAGCATTGAGAACTATATTTGTAACTTTTACTCCTATTCCACTTTCTTGCTAGTTTATTAACTACTCTTTTGACTATCAAATTGTTATAATCAGCAAAATTAAATTCTATTCCAAGCAAGGGGTCTTCTAATGGAAGAGATCAACCTAGTTAGCGAGGGGTTTAAATTTATGATTTTAGGAATGGGGACAGTATTTTTGTTTCTCATTCTTATGATCTTTGTTCTCAATCTTCAGGCAAAGATTATTCAGAAGTTTTTTCCTCAAACTAACATACCACACAAGAAAGATGATTCATCGTCTAAGAAAGATTTAGATGAAGAGAAACGAGTCGTCGCAGCAATTACAGGGGCCATTATGGCTGTCAAGAAGGGTTAATTTTATGGCAAAGAAAAAAATTGATGTAATGGACACAACCTTCAGAGACGGTTTTCAATCTGTCTTTGGTGGTCGAGTTCTTATGGAGGACTTTTTCCCAGCAGTTCAGGCTACAAGAGATGCAGGGGTAACACACTTTGAGTTTGGTGGTGGTGCAAGATTCCAGACACTATTCTTCTATATGAGAGAGAATGCTTTTGAGATGATGGAGCGATTCAGAGCTATCGTTGGACCAGAAGCGAATCTTCAGACTCTATCTCGAGGTGTATCCTATGTTGGTTTAGATGTTGGTTCATCTGATGTCATTAATCTAAATATGAAACTCTTCAAAAAGTATGGAGCTACAACTATTCGTAACTTCGATGCTCTGAACGATGTGAATAACCTCAAATTTCCAGCAAAAGCTATTCAGCAAAATGGATTAAAACACGAAGTTGTTGTAACAATGATGGATCTACCTCCAGGTTGTACAGGAGCTCACGACTTACCATTCTATGAGAAGACCCTCAGAGATATTCTTGATGCTGGAATTCAATTTGACTCTATTGCATTTAAAGATGCTTCTGGAACTGCAAACCCAAGAAAAATTGGTGAGACTATCAAGATGGCTAGAAAGCTTCTTGGTGAAGATATGCATATTCGACTTCACACTCACGAGACTGCGGGTGTATCTGTTGCAAGTTATATCTCAGCTCTTGATGCTGGTGCTGATGGTATAGACCTTGCTCAAGCTCCTGTTTCTGGTGGAACAAGCCAACCAGATATTTTAACAATGCTTCATGCTCTTAAAGGGACAGATTACGATTTAGGTCTTGATAAACATAAGATTCTTGAGTCTGAGAGAGTTCTTCAACAGCAACTTAAAGACTACTTTATTCCTCCAGAAGCTACTCAAGTATCTCCACTGATTCCATTCTCTCCAATGCCGGGTGGTGCCCTGACTGCAAATACTCAGATGATGAGAGATAACAATATTCTTGATAAATTCCCAGCTGCAATTGATGAGATGGAAGAGGTTGTTAGAAAAGGTGGTTACGGAACTTCGGTTACACCAGTTTCACAATTCTATTTCCAACAGGCTCTTAACAATGTTATGTTCGGAAAATGGAAGAAAATCGCTCCAGGTTACGGGAAAATGGTTCTTGGTTACTTTGGAAAGACTCCAGTTGAGCCAGATCCAGAGATTGTAATCCTTGCAGAGGAGCAACTAAAATTAGCTCCAACAAAAGAACCTGCACTTGAGATTGCTGATAAAGATGAGAATAAATCTCTTGCACACTATCAGAAGATGTTAGAAGATGAGGGGCTTGAAGTTACAGAAGAGAACCTCTTTATCACTGCATCGTGTGATTTAAAAGGTATTCGATTCCTTAAAGGTGAGGGCGAATATAAAGTAAGAAAACTTAGCGAAATGGAAGAAGAAAATAGCAAAGGAGCTAAAAAAGTGGCTAAAAAAGGTGAAGCACAAGTATTTACAGTAAATGTTGATGGTCAGAGTTACAATGTAACAGTTGTTGAGGGTAGTAATGCAGAGATTCAAGTAAAAAATATTGAGTCAGCTGATAATGGTGCTTCGGTAGCTCCAACTGGTGGTGCTGGTAGTGTTGAGATTCACTCTCAAGTTCCAGGAAATGTATGGAAAGTTCTTAAGAAAGCTGGAGACAAAGTAGCTAAAGATGAGAAGATTATGATTCTTGAGGCTATGAAGATGGAGATTGATGTTGTTGCACCTGAAGCTGGAACAGTTGCATCTATCGAAGTTAAAGAGGGTGAAGCTATCGAGAATGAGCAACTTCTCGCTACTATTAACTAGGAATCAGTTGTGAAAAGATTACTTTTAGCCTTTTTTCTTCTCTTTGGAACTCTTCAAGCGAGTAGCGAACCTGCTCACGATGAGGTAGTTACCGCAGGGAAAGAGTATGTATCAAAAGATATGGGAACAATGGTTGTTGATTTTCTTAAATCAACAGGTCTATATGCTTTTATGACTGCTGAAGATACAACAAAGATGGATCACGGTCACGAAATAGAGGTCTCTGAGTTCTCGCAAGGTTGGGGAAGAGTTATAATGATTCTTATCGCTTTCCTTCTATTCTACTTAGCGATTGTTAAGAACTTTGAGCCTCTTCTTCTTCTCCCTATTGGGTTTGGTGGATTATTGGCAAATATCCCAATTGCTGATATTTCTGGACCAAACGGATTCCTTGGAATTCTATTTGAAGCAGGTGTTGCAAACGGTCTCTTCCCAATTCTTATCTTTATGGGTGTTGGTGCAATGACAGACTTTGGACCTCTATTATCAAATCCTAAAGTTGCACTTCTTGGGGGTGCAGCACAGTTTGGAATCTTTGGAACTCTTGTTGGTGCAGTTGCCCTAACTCAATATACAGATATGTTTAGCTTCTCTCTCCAACAAGCTTCAGCTATTGGTATTATTGGGGGAGCTGATGGACCGACATCTATTTTCGTAGCTACAAATCTTGCTCCTGAACTTCTTGGTGCAATTGCTGTTGCTTCATATAGCTATATGGCTCTTGTCCCAATTATTCAACCTCCAATTATGAAGGGGCTTACAACAGAGGAGGAGAGAAAGATTCAGATGAAGAGCTTAAGAGCGGTTAGCAAACTTGAGAAGATTGTATTCCCTCTTACAGTTATCACTCTAACTCTTCTTGTTCTTCCAGATGCAACTCCACTTGTTGGTGCATTGATGTTTGGTAACTTCCTAAAAGAGTCTGGTGTTGTTGCTCGTCTTTCTGATACTCTTCAGAATGCTCTAATCAACATTATTACTATCTTCCTTGGACTATCTGTTGGTTCAAAACTTGCTGCTGAAAAGTTCCTTGTTGCTGAGACTCTTGGTATTCTTGTTCTTGGTCTAATCGCATTCTCAATCGGAACTGCGAGTGGAGTCATTATGGCTAAAATCATGAACAAATTTAGTAAAGATAAAGTTAATCCACTAATCGGTTCTGCTGGTGTTTCTGCTGTTCCTATGGCTGCTCGTGTATCAAATAAAGTTGGTATGGAGGCAAAACCGGGGAATATGTTACTAATGCATGCGATGGGCCCAAATGTTGCTGGAGTTATCGGTTCTGCTGTTGCTGCTGGGGTTCTTTTAAGTATCTTTAAGTAGTCTATTTTGAAAAACTTCTGGTTTCCCTTTTCGGAAACTGGAGTTTGAAATGGAGAATTTAGGAGCAATCAACTTAGAATATTCAGAAAACATTTCTGAAGAAACTATAAATATTTTAGAAGAAAAATTCAAAATAGTAGTGATATATATTCACAAGAAACCTATAAATTAAAATTACAGTGTTTGCAACATACAGAAAACAGAGGCTTAGAAAAATGCTTTGTGATATCAAGTTGTGGCAGGCCGGCAGCTTCACCGCCTGCCGCCAGAACAGATGTCGTGCCGCCTGTCATCAAGCCGACAAGCCCAAAGGCCAGATATTTTCTGAGAGTTATCATTGCCCATACCAGCGTCATTCAGATTTAAAACTTGGTTATACAGATATCAGCACGAGCCCGTTATAGCCTGTTCGCTATCGCTGGCTGTCTATGCTGATATCGGTAAGTTTGTCTCGCCTGTAAAAATTACAGTGCGAACAGCATCAGCAATGCAACAACCAGTGCGAACAGCGCAATAGCTTCTGTCAGGGCAAAGCCCAGAATGCCGATACCGAACACATTGTCACGGGCAGCAGGGTTACGGGCAATTGATGATACCAATGCCGCGAAGATACTTCCGATACCTACACCTACACCTGCCAGAGCAATCACAGCCAGACCGGCACCAATCATCTTTGCAGCTTCGACGTCCATCTCATTATCCTTCCATTGTGTTTAGAGAATTCAGTTCACATTATTTTGATAAGACTATGTCTCGTCTAATATCAAAAACCTTTCCAGTTTCGCGATTCTGCGCCCTGTTCTGTGGGGCTAGTGCAGATGTATCGCGTCGTTCAAATACATACAAGTCAAAATCGTAAACACATAGGCCTGCAGACACGCAACAAGCACTTCCAGCCCTGTCAGCCCTATAATTGCAACAAGCGGCAGGATTGAGCCTGCGACAAATACACCGCCAGCACCGGCAATCATCACGGCCAAACCGCCAAATACCTTCAGCATTGTATGACCTGCCAGCATATTGGCGAATAATCTGACAGACAGGCTGACCGGTCTGATGAAATAGGAAATAACTTCAATCACGAAAATCAGCGGCAACAACGCTTTTGGTGCGCCAGACGGAATGAAGAAGCTGAAGAAATGAAAGCCATGCTTAACCACCGCAATAACAGTCACGCCAATAAAGATAAAT
>JAMJTX010000121.1 GCA_024281215.1 Candidatus Thiovulum karukerense
TGAAAAGCCAGTTATATTATTTAACTGGCTTTAACTTTTAGATGTGTAGAAAGCTATGCATGAATGGCGAGGGTTTATGGTGTTTGCTAAATAGGTTTAAGTCAATATCTTTTGCATTTTGAAGCTGTCCATTTCGATATTTTAAGACAGCTTCATCTATTGTTATTCTCTCATTACCAACAAAATATACATCTACACCTTGTGATGTGATAAGTGAAAATGGTCTCTCTCCTATATGGGACATCAGGAGAACATTAACATTATGACTTAGTAGCAGTTCAACCGCTTTGACTCCAGACTTCTCAATATTTTCAATAAATGAGACACTACTATTTTTATCATCAATAACTGCAAAATATTTTACTTTTCCGAAAGTTGGTGCAACAGCACTCTCAACTGAATTGCTCTTTACTGGTATAGCTATCATTTTTAAACCTTATAATAATTATAAGATATTGTATCATATATAGAGGACTGAGAGATCTCTCATCGTAGGTTGATAAGTTTTAAGCTATAATTTTTATCAAAAATTAACATACTATTTTGTGCAAACTGTGGGGGGCTATTTGAAAAAAAAGATATTGATTGTTTTTGGAACTCGACCAGAAGCTATTAAGATGGCTGTACTGGTTAATAGATTAAAAGATGATGAAAATTTTGAGACAAAAGTTTGTGTAACGGGTCAGCACCGAGAGATGCTCGATCAAGTTCTAAAGATTTTTAATATAGAGCCAGAGTTTGACTTAAATGTTATGGGAAAAAACCAAGATCTTTTTGACATAACTTCAAAAGTTCTTTTGGGAATTAGAGATGTATTAACAGAGTTTCAACCAGATTTGGTCTTTGTTCATGGAGATACATCAACTTCAACAACAACGGCACTTGGAGCATACTACAAACAGATTGATGTTGCCCATATTGAAGCTGGACTAAGAACTTTTAACATATATAGTCCATACCCTGAAGAGGCAAATCGTCAAATCACAAGAGTTGTCACAAAATATCACTTCTCACCAACAGAGAAGAGTAGAGAGAATCTTCTGAAAGAGGGTGTAAAAGCTGATAATATAGTAGTAACAGGAAACACAGTAATAGATGCCCTGCTTTTTGTTATTGATAAAATAGATAGCAATAGAGAACTTCAACAAGAACTCTCAAAAAAGATAGCAAACTTTGGTTTTGATATAGAGAAAAATAGAGATAAAAAGATTATCTTAGTCACAGGACACCGACGAGAGAACTTTGGTGATGGATTCTTACAGATTTGTGAAGCTATGAAAGAGATTGCCCTCCAAAACAGTGATGTTGAAGTTGTCTATCCAGTTCATCTCAATCCAAATGTTAGAGAGCCTGTTAATAAGATTCTCTCAAATATAGATAATATGCATCTGATAGAACCTCTTGATTATGAGCCATTTATATATCTAATGAGTCGTTCATATTTTATTTTAACTGACTCTGGAGGCATTCAGGAGGAGGCTCCAAGTCTTGGAAAACCTGTTCTTGTTATGCGAGATACAACAGAGAGACCAGAAGCAGTTGATGCAGGAACTGTTAAGCTTGTTGGTACAGATAAGAAGCTGATAGTTTCTGAAAGCACAAGATTAATAAAAGATATTTATTACTATAATTCCATGTCAAAAGCTCATAATCCATATGGTGATGGAAAATCAGTAGAGCGGGTTGTAGAGTTTCTAAAGGGGGTTTATGTTTAGTAAAAAGATCTGTATGGTTGGTTTAGGATACATAGGTTTGCCAACTGCTTCACTATTGGCTAATCGTGGATATGATGTTCATGGTGTAGATATTGTGCAAGAGACTGTGGATATTATCAATAAAGGTATGATACATATTGTTGAACCAGAATTAGATGTTTTTGTACATTCGGCAGTTAATAGTGGAAAGTTAAAAGCTGATACCAAACCAACTGAAGCAGATATTTTTATGATTGCTGTTCCAACCCCTTTTCACGATGGATATGTGCCAAATATAGACTATGTTGTCTCTGCAACAAAATCAATAGCTCCTTATCTGAAAGCTGGAGACCTCATCATCTTAGAATCCACATCTCCTATTGGAACAACAGAGAAATTAGTTGATATTTTAAAGAATAGTGGCATTAACTCTGATGATATAGATATAGCCTACTGTCCAGAGCGGGTTCTTCCTGGAAATATTATGAGAGAACTTGTCGAGAATGATCGAGTTGTTGGCGGAGTGACTGTAAGAGCAACAGATAAAGCGATAGAGTTCTATAAGACATTTGTAAGTGGTGAAGTCCTTGGAACAGACTCAAAAACAGCAGAGATGGTTAAACTAACAGAGAACTCATTTAGAGATACAAATATCGCTTTTGCAAATGAACTATCAATTCTTTCTGATAAGTTTGGAATAGATGTTTGGGAGTTAATTCGACTTGCAAATCGACACCCAAGAGTTAATATTCTTCAACCAGGTGCAGGTGTTGGCGGACACTGTATAGCTGTTGATCCTTGGTTTATTGTCCATAAAGGTGGTGATGATGCAAAGATGATCAGAACTGCAAGAGAGGTCAATACATACAAGACAGAGTGGGTTATTGAGAAGATTAAAAACCGAGCTTTAGAGTTTGAAAATAAAAATGGCAAAAAAGCTACTGTTGGTGTTATGGGGCTATCATTTAAACCTGATATTGATGACTTAAGAGAGTCTCCTGCCCTCTATATAGCTAGACGACTTATCGGAGACAGTATAGATATTATGGCAGTTGAGCCAAATGTTGAGGAGTTTAATGAGTTTGCAATCTATGACTATAAAGAGGTTTTAGCTCAAGCTGACATCTTTGTCTATCTTGTGGCTCATAAAGAGTTCAAGAATCTCTCGAAAGAGAATAGTCTAGATTTTTGTGGAGTACTGGGATAGTTGAGCAGTTTAAAGTCGGTATCATTTATCTGGCTCGGTTCTCTCATTGGAAGTGGTAGCACATTTGTTCTCTATACACTTCTAGCAAACAGATTAACTGTTGCTGAATTTGGTATTTTTGCTTCATCTCTGACAACAGCTACTATTCTATCACTTCTAGCAACAGCTGGAGTATCTCAAGCTCTTCTAAAACATTTTGGGGTAGAGGGGTGGAATGGTCTCAGATGGGTCTCTCCATCTTTTAGGCTACTCCTTCTATCAATTACCCTGTCAATAACAATTTTACTCTTATGGAGTTTTACTGGACCTCATGATGAGGTAACAAGATATACTCTTGCTACTCTTGGTCTCTTTGCAATTAGCAGAACACTTATAGATGTAGTAACAGCAAAATTACAACTTGAAGAGAGATTTTCTACTCTATCTCTTTGGCAACTTCTACCCAATCTATCTCGTTTAATAGCTGTGATAATTGGAGTTGTTCTAGGGCTCTCTTTAACAAGTTTAGATATTGCATATATATATGGAATTGTCTCAGCTATCTTTATCGCTTTTGCTATAAAAGAGTTATACCAGATGAGAGGGGATAAATTTCGCTTAAGTGGATATGGAGAACAGGAGTTCAACTACCAAACTGCTCCAACAATTAAGGAGACATTTTCACACTCATGGTCTTTTGGTGCTGGTTCAATATTTGCAATGATATATGTTCAGAGCGATATTGTTATGTTAAAGTATCTCTCTAGTGATTTTGAAGCGGGAATCTATAATGTTGGTTTTATATACTTAACAGCTATCTATCTCCTGCCAAGTGCTTTGTATCAAAAATTTCTGCTTCCAAAATTCCATAGATGGGCAAATAGGGATAGAGTGACACTCTATAAGATCTATAAACAGGGAGCTGTAACAATGTTCTTTGTAGGGATATTTATTACACTCTTAACTTTTGGAACATCAGATTACTTTATACCTCTATTTTTTGGAGAGGAGTATATTAC
>JAMJTX010000122.1 GCA_024281215.1 Candidatus Thiovulum karukerense
TCTTAAGTGGATATATCTCTTCTGATGGATATATTGCAAAGGATAGAATAGAGGCTACAACAGTTTCTAAGACTCTAGCTTATCAGGTTAGACTGCTTCTATTACAAGTTGGCATTCCTTCATCAGTTAGAAAGGATGAGAGGGAGCTGAGTTCTATTGAGTTGAAAGATGGTAATGGTGTATATGTGGTTAATATTCCTGCAAATGGCTCTCTCTTCTCTATTCCACAAAAGAGGCAAAATGTCTATGAAATCTTTGATGATCATATGAAACTCAAGGTTAGAAGAGTTAAAAAGCTATCTAAACAGAGAAATTATGTCTATGACTTTACAGTCGAAGATGAACACTCATACACTACAACAAATTACACGGTTCATAACTCCGCAGCAGGTTCTCTTGTTGCTTTTGCCTTAAAAATTACAGATATTGATCCAATGAAATATGATCTTCTCTTTGAGAGGTTTCTAAATCCTGAACGGGTCTCGATGCCAGATATAGATATGGACTTTGCCCAAAATCGACGAAAAGATATTATCCGTTATGTTCAGAATAAATATGGCAAAGAGAATGTTGCTCAAGTTATTACATTTAACTCACTTCTTGCAAAAGGAGTATTACGAGATGTAGCAAGAGTCTTTGAAGTTCCATATAAAGAGGCTAATGACTTTGCAAAACTGATTCCAAATGAGCTTGGGATAACTCTTAATAAAGCCTTTGATATGGAGCCTAAAATTGGTGAGCTTATCAACAGTAGTGAGACTTTTAAAAAGGTTTGGGATATATCTCTAGCACTTGAGGGGCTGAAAAGAAATAGTGGAGTTCATGCTGCTGGATTAGTTATTAGCAATGAAGCACTCTGGAATAAGACACCAATCTATGTTAGTAACAAAGACGAGGATAAGAACTTTGTTACTCAGTACTCTCTTAACTATTTGGAAGATGTTGATCTAATTAAGTTTGACTTCCTTGGTCTTAAGACTCTTGATGTAATTGATGGGGCTGTTAAACTTATTAAAAGACATAAAAATGTAGATATAGATTGGCATCAGATTGATGTTGATGATGAAGAGGTCTATAAAACAATGTCATCTGGAAAGACTATCGGAATGTTTCAGATAGAGAGTTCGGGAATGCAGGAGCTAAATCGAAGACTTAAACCGAGTAACTTTGAAGATGTTATTGCACTTATTGCCCTCTATCGTCCTGGACCAATGGACTCTGGAATGCTTGATGATTTTGTCGATAGAAAACATGGTCGTAAAAAGATCTCATATCCATTTGAAGGGAAAGAGTTTCCAGAGCAATTAAAAGAGATTCTTGATCCAACTTATGGAGTTATTGTCTATCAGGAACAGGTTATGCAGATTGTTCAGAAGATTGGTGGCTTCTCGCTTGGGAAGTCTGATGTTGTTCGTAGAGCAATGGGTAAGAAGAAGATTGACTTAATGAAAGAGTATAAATCTCAATTTGCTGACGGTGCAGAGGAGCAGGGGCTTGATAGGAAAATAGCCGAAGAGCTTTTTGACCTCATCGAGAAGTTTGCTGGTTACGGTTTTAATAAGTCCCACTCCGCAGCCTATGCAATGATCACTTTTCAAACTGCATATCTAAAGACATACTATCCAGCAGAGTTTATGGCATCTCTCCTCTCAACAGAGAAAGATAATATGAATAAGATAGCCCTCTATGTCAATGAGGCGAAAAGTATGAAGATTGGTATCCTTCCTCCAGATATTCAGATGTCACATAAAGAGTTCTCTGTTGTTAAACAGGGTAAAAAAGAGAGCATTCTATTTGGACTTGAGGCGATAAAAGGGGTTGGGGGTAGTGCTGTCGATTCTATCTTAAATGCTAGGGAGAGTGGAGAGTTTCTTGATTTTTCAGACTTTTTAAATAGAGTTGATTCTCACAAAGCTAATAAAAAGGTTCTTGAGTCTCTAATAAAAGCTGGAGCTTTCAACTCATTAAAAGTTGGAGATACAACATACAATCGAAGAACTCTTCTCAAGGGAATTGACCAGATTATTGAGTTTGGACAAGATGTTTCAAGATTGAAGAAGAGTGCATCGCATAGCCTTTTTGAAGAAGATAAGACATTTACTCAAAATACTCAAGAGCTACTATTAACTCCATTAGAGGATTTTTCACTAAAAGAGATTCTGCAATATGAGAAAGATACAATGAACTTCTACATTTCTGGACATCCTCTTGATGAGTATAAAGAGCAGATTGATAGACTTGAAAATATCTCACAGTTTAAAGATTTAGAGAAGTTCAATAACTGGCAAGAGGTTGTTTTTGTTGCAATTGTTGAGATTATTGAAGAGAAAGTCTCAAAAAAGACAGGCAATAAGTTTGCAACTGCTAAAATCTTAGACTTTACAGGTGAGATTCAGGTAACTCTATTTAGCAACACTCTCCAGAAGTTTTATGAAATTCCTGACAATATTCGTTCAGGTGGTATAGGTGTTAAATGCCAAGTTAAAATTGAAGATGAGGGTGAAGATTTAAAACGAGACCTCATCATTAAAGAGTTCTTCTCAATAGATAGAGTTGCAGAAAATAGTAATGACCTTAAGAGAGGGAGTAAGTTTAAATCTAAACCAAAGCAAGATTTTATAACAGATGAGGTGATTGAAGAACCTTTTGTTCCAACTATGCCAGACTGTATTTTAACTTTTGACAAACCTCTTTCTCACCAAAAAATGGTTGAACTTCTTGAATTTATTAAGAGTAACAGAGGAGATAGAAAGCTAATTCTAGAGGTCAAACATCAAAGTAAAACATTTATTATTGATACTGGACATAGTGTTAATAGTGGTTTTGATATTGGAGTTGAAAAGATTATTAATTGAGTTATGGTCATCCACCCCGCCATAAATGGCGAGGTCTCTGTTGCGAAATAATTTGATAACCTTAAATTGTTATAACATCATTCCTCTAATAATAAAGAAGATAAGAGCTGCAACAACACCCGCTACTGGAACAGTAATGACCCAAGCAGATATGATTTTTGTTACAAAACTTCTTTGAACATAGTTAGCTTGATTAAGCTCTTCTATACTCTTCTCTGCCTCTTGAACTCTATGTTCAGAGTCTGAAATACCTTTTTGAATAGAGACTATCTTTTTATAATCCTCTTCACTCTTGTTCTCTTTACTCTCAAGTTCATCGAGTTGAAGGGAGAGAGCCTTAACTGCATCACTACTCTCTTGAAGAAGTTTTTTATCATCAGCAAGAAGTTCGTCTCTTCTTTTATGAGCTAGATACTCCCTAAGGAAACCAACTCCAAAGACACCACCAACTGCAATATGAGTTGTTGATACAGGAAGCCCCAATTGACTTGCAAGAATAACAGTAAGAGCAGCAGCCATTGCAATAGAGTAAGCTCGAATTGCATCAAGTTCTGTAATTTCACTACCAACTGTTTTAATAAGTCTTGGACCATAAAGAAGAAGACCAACAGCAATACCTAAAGCACCAACTGCCATAATCCAGAATGGAATAGAGACTTTTCCAGATGATGACATTGCTCCAGATACAATTGTGTCATAGATTCCAGCAAGAGGACCAACAGCATTTGCTACATCATTTGCACCGTGAGAGAATGATAGTAGAGCCGCAGCAAAAATTAGAGGAATAGCAAATAGCTTATTTACAGATATTCTATCATTGCTTAACTTTGTAATAGCAGCAGTAATAAGAGGTCGAACAAGTGCATATGTTGCCGCTGCAACACCAAGTCCAATCAGAGAAGCCATAATAAAATCAACTTTTACAAGCTTTTTGAAACCCTTAATCATAAGGTAAGTTCCGAATGCCCAAGCCATTACAGAGACAAGAAGAGGCA
>JAMJTX010000123.1 GCA_024281215.1 Candidatus Thiovulum karukerense
CTTACGCTCTCTTGGTTACTGCTGTTTAAGGTTTCTAAAAGCGCTATGACCTCAGGCTGATTGATCTTCTGCTCATAAACAAAATCGATTAGATCTTTAAACTGGTTATAAGTCGTAGTATAAAGAGCCACGCTATCTTGGGTCTTCTCATTAAGATGCTGGGAGATTTTAATGTTTTTATCCACATATAAAAGACCCATCAAAAGGGCATTAAAGAGGATAAAAACTAACGCTGTCTTTTTTATCATACCAAAGATACCTTTTAATAATAAAAACTAATAGTAAGAATAGAAAAATAGCAAAAATAGATATTATTTGCCACAATATAGATAGAAACTCTCTATTCATCTTGTCTGTTTCTATTTTTAAGCCTACTTGAGAAACTAATGTCCAATTTATGTTATGAATATCAACTCTTTTAATTTGAGTAATAGTTGTTAATCCATCTCTTTCGCTAATGTCATCTTGATAATCATTTAAATTAATGGAACTATTTAGAACTCTATTATTGATAACTATGTCTCTGCTAGAGAAGATATATGAGTTAATTCTATTGCTAAAAAATACACTATTAATCTTTTCACCGTTAAAGAGAATCTCTTCGACTCTTTGTGGGCTAACTGCCACAATTAATACACCAATCATCTTTTTACTATTATCTATAATAGGTGTTGAGATAAGTGCATAGTTTCCATCTACCCCAGTGATATATGGTGCAAAATCAGAAAATATAGTCGTCTCACTTTTCGACTTTTTTGTAAGTTGATATAGTTTTGATATTTCCGAATGCCTAAAAAGTTCACTATCAATATTTACAGCAAAATCTAATCCCTTTTTCGTTGAATAGATCAAGTAGCCATCTAAATCAAAAATCATCATATCTTGAAGTTGATGGTCATCTCTCTCTTTCAGAAAATAACTGTGATGTCTCTTATGAACAGTATCATAACTTAGATTCTGTTTTGATGAAAAGAGCTGACCTCTTGCTTGATGATAAAATGGATTGTTAAAAACATAAAGATTTTGAAGAGCAAATGTTCTATTGTCGCTATATACTTTCTCCAAAAGTTCATCAGTTGTATAGTTACAATCCGAGCTTTTTACAAAGTCATCAACTTGACTTCTTATCTGCTCTCTGTCAAATGCTCCTCTATACTCATCTTTGGCTATATGAAATGCAGATATAAACTCTTTTACTATATCACTGAGTTCTCTGTTTGAGATAATATATTTAAGAGAACGATCAATCTTATCAAAGTAGTTTTTAAGATCTTGAGTGACAATATCTTGAGTTGCATTAATATGCTCTATTTGATGCTTGACTGCACTCTCTTGAATAGCCATATTGACAAGATATAGCATCAATCCAAGAAATATAAAAACAGATATAAAAATTGCTATTAACTTACTTTGAAATCTCTCTATCACTTTTTCCACTATCTGTTCTCCTCACTATCCCAATTTGATGTTAGTCGATTTCGCCCTCTCTCTTTAGATGTGGTCAGCATATTGATCGCTTCTCGATAGAAGCTATTCTCATCAAAGTTTTCTGTTGTCTTCTTTGTTACAAGACCTATTGATGCTGTCACATATCCAAATGGGGAATTTTTATGCTCTATTTTGTTATCTTCAACAGTCACTCTAAATCTTTCAGCAAACTTTCTTGCCTCAACCGGATCAAGAGATTCAAAGATAATCGCAAACTCCTCACCACCAAATCGAAAACAGTAGTCACTCTCTCTATTCATACTTTTAGCAATTAGTTGAGCAATAACTGATATAACCCTGTCACCATCTAAATATCCATATTCAATATTGTATGATTTAAAATAATCAACATCTAAAAGAAGAAGAGATAGGTACTTTCTCTCGTTACGACTACTTTTCAGAACTCTTGAAAACTCTTTATTAAACATATTACGATTATATAGATTGGTTAGCTGATCTCTCTGTTTCATATCTTCAATAATTTTTCGATCAGTCATATTTTTATGAATTGCAATATATCCAATCTTCTCACTATTATCATTGAAGAGAGGAGCAACTTCACCATATATCCAATATGTCCGCCCATCTTTGGTTCTATTTTTAAACTCCCCTTGCCAAGAGTGATTTAGAGTTAGTTCACTCCAAAGATCTTTATAGATATCTTCACTCATATCTTTGTGTCTCAGTAGGATATGACGATGTCCAATTAACTCATCTTTTGAATATCCACTAAGTTTTGAATAAGCTGTTGAGACAGATGTAATGACTCCAGATAGGTTGGTCGAAGATGTAATCACATTCTTATCTACTATCTCTCTGTAAAAATCTACTCGTTTCTCAACTTTTTGAACCTCATCTAGCTTCTCTTTATACATCTTTTGGAATGTAACATCTTTAGAGATTGTAGAATATCCAATATGAACACCTTTATTATTGTAGTTTGGAGAGATTGTTAGTTCAATCCAATAAGTTGAACCATCTTTTTTGCTGTTTTTAAGAGTACCACTCCAGCTATGATTATTAGTTACTGTACTCCAGAGTTTCGCATACTCTACATCTTGGCTACTATCACTCTTTAAAAATGAGTACTCCTGACCAATAAGCTCATTTGCTGAATAGCCACTTATCTCTATAAAGGCTTTTGATACATACCTAATCTTTCCTGTTGTATCGATCGATGAGGTGATGAGATTATTCTCTATCAGCTCCAAGTAGTCACGAATCTTCGCCTCGTTAAAAGATAACTCTTTTAAATCAACTTGAATATTCTTTTTCATAATATTGAACTCTTCACTAATAACACCAATCTCATCTCGATAGATTATCTCTATAAGGTCTCTATTCTCTCTATCTTGTTTAAAAGTCTCAATAGCATTTAGAAGTTGGCTTACAGGTTGAAGAAGTCGTTTAAAGACAACTATTATTGATGTTAAAGCTAATATCAATGATATTATTGAAAGAAGAGCTATTTTATTGAGATACTCCTCTATCTCACTCTCTTTTATAGCTATGCTGTTCTCTGTTCGCAAACTGATTTTCTTAAGTAGAGTTTCAATCTCTATCTGGAGACTCTCTTGTGCAGATAAATATTGATAAGAGTGGAGATGTTTGATAGCCAGAGTCTGATTAGAATCCCTGTATAGAGAGAAGTGTCCGTTGGAATCTCTGTATAGACCAACCATCATATTAAAAGCTTCACTCTCTATTTCAAAGGCTCTTTTAACAAGCTCTGTCACTCTATTAAATATATCAACCTCCTCTTTAACGTAAGAGTTTATCTCTCTATTTTTATATAGAGATGAACTATTTGAGATTAAATCGTTATAGCTATTTAACAGACTATTAAATCTCTTATGATACTCAGCATCACCTGTAACAACATAAAGTTTGGCAACTTCTGTCAAATTACTTCGAGCTTTTTGAATATCATTAGCCGTTTCAACCAGTGAAAACTGCTCTTGATAAAGTTCTTGTAACTCTTCAGCACTATCTTTAAGATTTTTTGAGAGTGCAATATAGAGTAAGATAATAACTACTGATACTCCACTAATACCGGCTAAGATGGTTTTTATACTTTTATTTTTGAATAGCAATTTAATCTCCAGCAATCTACTGTTGCTCTGTTTTAATGTGATTTACAGCACAAATATAACGACATAATAAAGAAAAAGAAATAGTAGGTCAAGATATCGAGGCTGATATAGAGACTAGAACTACTTGAGAGATGGCTTATCCTTAAGCCATTAAAAATGTATAAAGAGTCTTAAAAAAGTGGAGTTGCTTAGAGTCCCAAATTCACTATTATGAGAGCCAGAATATATATGGTGACCAAGATTGAACTCAATATCATCTTCCACACTATAATCTAAACGGACTAATGAGAGAAGACTCTTATCATCTAAGTTTTGAATAGAAATTGAGTTAAATGTAACAAGAGGAGAGAGTGTAAAGCCAACTCCAACTGCAAGATGTTCTGTTGAGAGAAGAGAGTTATGTTTATACTCCCCTAAAATAGATAGAGAGTTTTGAAAGCTATACTCTCCTCCAACTATAAACTCAATATAACTTTCGCTATCGTCAGAATGAAAATATCCCCCTTCACTCCGGAACTCTATACCACTCTGAAACAACTCACCCTCGACTTCATAGCCAATGATTGAAATACTTCTCTTATCATCTCTTAATATAGTGAAGCCAACATCTGCTATATCTATATAGCTTTTAAAACGAATAGCATTACGATACTCTGAAGCAGTTATATCAAGATTTGAGAGATCTCCTAAGGCATACTCATATCTTAAAGAGTCTGTTCCACTCCTCTCATCAACTTCGACTGATGTAGCATCGATTGGGTTGTATATGTCTATTGGATTCCAGACTCTTCCGACACCAAAAGGGACTCTCTGTTGTCCAATAGAGATGGAGTAAGTTGGTGCAAAATATTTGATATATGCTCGATAGATATTAATCTCATCGTAACCATCTTGAAATTGAGTATCTACTCTATGGATATTATCAATATAGAGATTAGCTAAAAAATTATCAAAATCACTATCTCTTATTTGACTATATACTCTAAGTCTATTATAGTTCCCGATGGAGCTATCTCCAGACTCTCTGATAATATCTGTACCCTCGACATCAACTGTGAAATCAAAAGAGAGTAGTAAAGTTGGCAGATATAAAAAAGTTAAAAGAGAGATCTGAAGATTGGCGAACTTCTCCTTACTTAAATGAAAGATTATAGATTCTGTTTTCTTTATCGTTCCACTCATTTGAGACAACATCTCCTCAGAGTTTTATATGATAAAATTATACCAAGTTGAGTGCTTCTTAACCCCTCCTGAAGCTTAACCTCTACGGTATCGCTAGGATGTGGATTGTGAAGTCATATGTTCAAATTAAACTAGACTCCAAATATTGTTGGAAAATTAATAGGAAAGGATCGCTATTCTCAAGCTTCGAGATTATAGCTGTAAAATATGAAACTTTATGCCCTATGTGATAAAGAGACTCTTCTTAAACAGAAAGTTTCAATAGAAAAATTTATAGAGAATGCCAAAGAGTATGGGACGGAGATAATTCAGTATCGCAACAAAAGTGGTAATCTTCGTGAGATTGAAGATGATCTGAAAGAGATACGAAAAGTTTATAATGGAACTCTCATATTAAATGACCATCTCCGCTTCAGTGAGTTGGTTGATGGTTTTCACATTGGTCAAGAAGATCTCAAAAGATATGGCTCTATTGAGAGCGTAAGAAAGCTTATTGGTAGAAAAATATTAGGTCTATCAACTCACAATCGAGAAGAGATAGAGGTTTCTAATACTCTTGATTTAGACTATATAGGTTTAGGTGCTTATAGAAATACATCAACGAAATCCGTTACAAATATTTTAGGAGATGATGTTGAGCCTCTTGCCAAAATCTCAAAACACCCTGTTGCCGTGATTGGCGGGGTCTCTCTGAATGATAAATTTAAGAATATAGAGTATATTGTTGTTGGAAGTGGTCTCCTGTGAATAGCCTGAAAATATACTCAATTGGTAAAGAAGAGAGAGATGAGTTTAAAAAAATTGAAGAACACTTACTTAAAATTTCATCAAAATACTCAAAGATATCTCAGTTCCATATAATTAATCGAGATATTCTTAAGAAGCAGAGTAGTGGAAATGTGGTAGAGATAGAGGAGAGTTATTCGACCGCTTTAACAAAATATGTTCGTCGAGAAGAGTTTAATATTATCTTAGATCCTTTAGGTAAAGAGATTAATACAGATAAATTTGCTAATATACTCCAAGAGAATTCCAAAATTAATTTTTTCATCGGAGGTGCTTATGGTTTTAATGATGATTTTAGAAGAGAAGGGGATATGATTCTCGGTCTCTCAAAATTGACAATGAGCCATAAGATAGCAAAGGTTGTTCTTCTTGAACAGATATATAGAGCCTTGGCAATTAACAATAACCATCCATATCATAAATAAGAGGAGAGCATGGAAAAAGAGATCGATTTAGATTACTTTCGTTCGCTGTTGGAGAGTCGTAAAGATGAGATTGAACGGAATCTTTCGGCAATAAGCAGTGATATAGAAGAACTTCAAGGACTGGAGGTAAATGACGAGGGTGATTTTGCTTCTATAAGTAGTAGTCGTTATACAGACACTATGTTAGCAACTCATCAATTAAATGAGTTAAAAGAGATTGAACATGCACTTCAAAAAGTAGCAAAAAGCAGTGATCTGTTTGGAATTTGTGAGATGTGCCAAGATGATATAGCTAAAGAGAGACTAGTCGCTAAACCTTTTGCCATCTACTGTAAAAGTTGCAGAGAGTTGGTTGAACAAAGAGGAAAAGATAAAAAAACAAAATGAAGGAGAGGGTTATGTATATCCGTCGGTATAGTTTAGCATCACTACTACTTTTAGTATTGATGGGGTGGGCAGTATTTGCATTTATAACACAAGGAAGCATTCAGCAAGTAGATCTTATGAATGGCTATTTTATCCCTGAGATGCCTGTTGCTGTTGCAGTTCTAATTCCAGCAGTTATTCTTTTTGTTGCAACTATTGCACATATGGTATTTTATAAGTTTATCGCTTATGTTCAGAATAGAACACGAACAGCTGACCTAAATAAGCTTGAAGATGCAATATTTATGAGCTTAAAAGGCAAAACTGGTGAAGATAAACCTCATTACAGTAGTTCTCTATATAAAGATATGGGAGAGCTATTAAATGTTGCTAAGATTGAACTTAATAGCGGTGCAGAGGTCTCAAAAGGGAATAAGTTCCACCATATCGTAGAGACATTAACAACTATTAGAAATGGTGATACAGTAGAGGTTGATAACTCTTTAGGCTACCACATCAAAGAGTTAAACTACTGGAATGCTCTTCAACATGATCCTCACTCAGCAGAGGGAATTCTTATGGAGAGAGGTTTTTATAGTGATGAACTTTATCGAGAGGCTTATAATAATCTATGTAAAGTAAATACATATTCAACTATTCAGAGATATAACAAGTGGTTCAATATTGATGGTCTATTCAATATGTTGGCAAGAGTTGATGCTGAAGAAGATGGTCTAACTTTCTCTAAAGAGGAGATTTTCGATCTAATTGACTCAATCTCATTTAGTAAAGATGAGTATTTACGACTTGCTCAAGTTATCAAAGATAGCAATATGAGTCCAGATTTCAGAATTGAACTATTTAAACATCTTACAGAGAAGAGTGATGATGCTGTTGAGGGCTATCTATATACACTTCTTAATCTTGAGATGATTAGTGATGCTGAGGAGTTAATGCAGGAGCTTCAACCTGAAGGAATGGTTCATGTTCGAGCATATATTACTCTTAAAAAGACAGATCCAACTCTTTTAGATTTAGACTACTTCTTTAGAGGATAGGATTGAAGCTATTTAGAGAAGATAGACCAATCTATGTTCTTGCACCTCTTGCAGGATACACAGATCTCCCTTTTCGGAGGGTTGTCAAGAGGTTTGGAGCTGATTTAACAGTTAGTGAGATGATCAGCTCAAATGCCCTTGTTTATGGCTCTGAGAAGAGTATGAAAATGGTAGAGAAATCTCCAAATGAAGAGCCATACTCTGTTCAGATTGCTGGAGCAAATAGCCAGATTGTTAAAGGTGCTGTTGAGGTTCTCAACCGTGAAGATGGTATTGATATTATTGACTTAAACTCTGGTTGTCCAGTTCCAAAAGTTGTAAAGAGTGGTTCAGGAAGTGCTTTGCTAAAAGATCTCAAGCTTCTTGAAGAGCTAACTCGAACTATTAAAGAGAACTCCAATAAACCCCTAACAAGTGTTAAAGTCAGAATCGGTTTTACTGAAAAGTACCCTGTTGATGTTGCACGAGCTGTTGAGGCCGGTGGAGCTGATTTTATCACTGTTCATGGTCGAACAAGAAGTGGTGGGTTTAAAAGTGAAGTAGATTATGATGCAATTGCTGAAGTGAAAGCAAATGTATCGATTCCTGTTATTGCCAATGGCGATATTACAGACTATGATAAAGCTCAATATGTTCTTAATCACACAAAAGCTGATGGCTTAATGATTGGACGGGGTGCAGTTGGTAATCCTTGGATTTTTCATCAACTAAAAACAGATAGCCAGAGTGTTGAAGCCGATATTAAAAGAGAAATTATTCTTGAACACTTTGATTCAATGGTCTATTTTTATGGAGAGAGAGGAGTAGTTCTTTTCCGAAAACATCTTCACACATACTCAAAAGGGATTGATGGGGCTTCAGAGTTTAGAAACATTGTCAATTCTGTTGAAGATGTGGAAGAGGCAAGAACTCTTATTAAAAACTACTTTTAATCTTTAAGAGGCTATCGGATCTAGTCCGATAGTGACCTTTTTAAAGATTACCCTGTGGGTTAGAGTCTGAGAAGTGTCCCCACTTTAATTTTGCTCCACCTAAAAGATGGAAGTGAATATGTCCAACCTCTTGACCACCATTTTTTCCAATATTAGTAATTAGTCTATAACCACTTTTCGCCACACCTAGTTTTGTTGCAACTTCCTGTACAAATGGTGTCATATTTGCCATTACAACTGGTGGAATATCCTGAAAGCTATCATAATGGCTCTTTGGAATAATAAGAATATGAACAGGTGCTTTAGGATTAATATCATGAAATGCTAAAAACTCGCTATTCTCAAGTACAATATCTGATGGAATCTCTTTTGCAACGATTTTACAAAAAATACAATCTTCCATAATCTTGCTCCTAGTTTTAATTTTTACCACCCTATCTAAGATTTAGTGGGTATCAACAGCTATTGTAATATAGATTTCTTGAATTTTTTTTAAGTTTGTTTTAAAATTTTTAAAAAATGGGAGGCACTAATATATTGAGGCTCATCAATAGTTGAACTCCAGAATTAATATTAGTGATAATAGAATGGTAGAAATCTTAGAAAAGTTGTTTATAAATAGATTGGTTGGTCTCTCTCTAGTGTTGCTTGTCTCCGTTGGATGTCAGAAAGAGAGATTTAATATACATAAGGAGCTTGAGCTTCAATATAGTGAAGTTCAAAAGAGTAACTATAAACTATTTTTACAAGATTTAGAGGTGCGAGGTGTCTCTTACAGCGATGATAAACTGACTCCTGATTTGATAGATGGACAGCTGTTTGAAGATAGAAACCTATCAAAAGTTGAGATTACTCACTACTTTATTTATTCGGATAATATAACTCTTGAACATACCTCATCAATCTTCTCAACACTTAGTCCAAATATGGTGAGATATCTAAGAGGTTATATCAATGAAGATGCTAGAGTCACTCAAATAAAAAGCTATAAACCTCCAGTTATTAAGAGACCAAAAAGACGAGTTGTTGCAAAACGAAGAAATCCAAATGATTTTTTACCAAAAGGGCTATTACCTCCTAGACTTCCTGACCTCTCAATTGGGGTAGATACCCCAAATGTTCCAGGTATCTAAAATTTTAGATCTGTATAGATAAGAAGATGATCTGAGAACCCTTTTCCAAGGTGTTCTTTCTTCTTTCCTCGTTGCCATCGATAGACTTTTCCCCGTTTATCAACTGTACCAACTCCACGAAAGACACGGAAAGACCCATCTTTATAATCGATACCCTCTCCATCAACTAACCCTTTTGAGATAATCATATTATCGAGAGTCTCCAGTTTTTTGCCATGCTTATAACTCCAACGGTTCTCTTCATCTAAATCTAACCATAGATTGTAATGGAGTTCATTATCATCACTATCTTCAAGCATATCTTTCGTGACAAATGAGACATCTAGCTCCATTCCAAATAGGTTTTTTAACCACTGAGTTGTTTTCCAGTCATCAATATCAACTGTTCCAAGAGTATGATTAATACCTGTTTTTCCATCTGTATCATTTAAACTCTTACTCTTTTTAAAAGTTATATATTCATCATGGTTGCTATTGAAATCACCAAGTAAGATGTATGGAGCTTCATCATCTAACTCACTTAACCGCTTCATAAGATAGTCCGCACTTCTAACTCTTTTACTTTCAGGACCAGACTTTGATTTCCAGTGATTAACAAAGACTCTTAAAGTCTCATTATTTACTTTTATTCCAACTTCAAGAATGTTTCTATTCAGCAGATGATTTGTAACTTTAACCTCTCTACTATACTCAATAGGGTATTTTGAGAGCAGAGCGGTTGTTACAGCTGATTTTCGCTTTTTCTCACTTGCAAAAGCAAAATATTTATAATCAATTTTATAGGGATAAGCTCTTAACATAGCTTGAAGATCTTTGAGTGAGTCGAGTGACTCTATCTCCTGAAGACCAATAATATCTGGATTGACTGTTGATATAACCTTAGAGATGTTATGCAGTTTTGCAATATAGTTCCTCTTGTTCCAACCAGCACCAGTATTTGGAATATACTCCTTATACTCTGTTCCATCATATTTAAGATCAAACAGGTTCTCAACATTGTAACTAGCAACTCTCAACTCTCCAGAGAAGAGTGCTAAAGTTAAGAAAAGACCTATTGTAGCGATTCGTCGCATATAAACTCCATTTCTTGAATTAAAATTTTAAACGAAATTATAGTAAATCAGTTTGAGCAATAGAACCTATTGTAATTTTAAAGATTGATATTTTTGATATACTTAATGTATAGATGAAATTAAAAAGGATATGTTATGAACTCTACTAAGACTCTTCTTAGAGCTGTTCTATTTTCAACTCTATTTACAATAACACTTTTCTCAAAAGAGTATTATGTTCCTCTCTTTGATACAAATAGCTCAAAGGGTATTTGGCAAATGGTTGGTGTAACAGGATTAAAAGATCTCTCTAATGATGGTAGTAATCCAATAGATGAGAGTACGGTTGATAATCCAATTATTCCAGATGATGATGAGGTAAGTTCATCATCAAGCACAACTGATTCATTAAGTGAGTCAGACTCTGTTTATGATGATCAAGGTAGTTCTGCACTTGAAGTTGAAATTGAGGCACTCTTTGATATTAATCGAAGTAATTCTGTTTTTGACGAGCTTGATTCAAGTGGAGAATTAGTGATTTTCCGTTATAACCCACTATCAACTACAAATAAGTGGCTCTATTACAGTAATAAAAATGTGACCGGCGATAATGAGTTTTCAACATTTGAAAAAGGTGTTGGTTACTGGGCTAAATATAATGACTCTCGTATCACAGACACAACAGACAAAATCTCATATGCTGGTTTTAGGTTTGATGATAGTTTTCAGATGGGATTTGATAGTTATACAGGTAAAGTGTTTGAGGGGTGGAACTTAATCTCTATTCCAGATAAGAGGACAATTGAAGCAGTATATCTCGTAATGATCTCTTTTGATGAGAATCGCTCTTACGACTTTTCTGTTTCAGCTAAATCATCACTCGATAGAGTGCCTTTAACAATTGACGACAATATAACAGAAGCTGTAAAGTTATTAAATTTAGAACTACAAGAGTATGATATTTTTGCTTTTGAAGTAGATAGTGGAGATGAGCTTCCCGCAATAGCCATGGTTAGTGGAGACGATTTTATCTTAACTGTAAATGAAGATAATATCTCATTCTATGAAGAGTATCCACCAACAACAACACTATCAACAGAGAGTATCAATGCTAGATTGGTCTATGGTACTTTTCTCGATATAGATAATAGTGGAGAGCTTTTACAAGAGTTAAGTGAATATCTTATAACATTAACCAGTGAAGAGCTTGATGAAGATGAAGATATCGATTTAATACCATACTCCTCTACTCTCTTCTCAACAACAGCTACGGCTGGAGTCGAGGCTATTTTTGGAGATGGAAACTTAACACTTGTCTTTGGAGATAGACCATTCTCAATTAAAGATAGCAACTATATCAAGAGGTATGATCATGATGGTTCATCAACTCCTTCAGGGTTCTACTCAATTGATGGAGACGATACTATTTTTCAAGTTACAGATGATAGAAAAGATGTAAATATATCTCTTACATCGCTTAAAAACAGTGCTGACTACTCTGTTATCAAAGGGTATAAAACAGCTGTCGATACAATTGAGGAGCTAACTTTAGAAGATGATGGAGCTATCAATCAACCAACACTTCAAAGTGGCAGTAAGTTTATTGCCGGATACTACTTTCCAAAGTCAAATAGTCTTCAATATTTTTTAAAGAACCTATTTGATGGATACTCACCAACTCAACTACTTACTCTTCAAACAGATGATGGTGGTGATGGTAAAAAGTGGGATAGTATTCCTATTTCAACTGACTTAACAAACTGGATGGAGTTAGAGTCAAGATATGACCTTCAGTTTCATGTTGATAAACGAAGAGCCTATTGGATTAAGTTCGTGGCTACAAATCCAATAACAACAACATACTCTATTGATCAATCATATCTTAACCGAGAAGTTATACATCAAGTATCTAGCGATAGCACAAAGATTACTAATGTGATTCACAACAGCATCAATATTACTTTACGAGACAACCTAAAAGATGTAAGAGGCTATATTAAAATAGGAAACCATGAAATCGAACTTGAAGTTGGACAAGAATCTGATGGAAGTTTTACAGGCTATTTAGATTGGGAAGACCTATATTTTGTAACATCTTTAACATCTCTAACTCAAGTTGAAGTTGTGTTTATTAATGAGAATGGTATTACAAAAAATGCAACATTAGATTTAAGTTTTGTTAAACCTGAAAAGCCTAGTGACTCTATCACATTTGAGACGGCTCTATCAGATAGTAGTATAAAACTATTTAAAGGTGAGTTATCAGAGTTTAATGAAATTACAGATCTTCATGTGGATCTTTGCGACAATTTTGAAGCTCAAGATGTCTATATCGTTAGAGTAGATGGAACTGGAACAGCAAATAAGTTAATTCTATCTGATCCTCTGAAAAAGTCTTACTACTCACTCTATAAAAGTACTTCTCGACTAGATACTAAAGTTGTTGGTTATAACAGCACACCTGTCAAATATGATGATAGCTGTTCAGAGGTAGAGGACTATGGCTCTTATGAGGGGGTGAAGATAGGTGAGTCAGATGAGTCGCTATCTCTCTTCTATAGCAAGTCAGCAAACTTTGTTAGCTCTACGGAGATAGAGGCTTCTCCTCTAGTTATGTATATTAAAGTTAATAGCACTGTTGTAAGAATAGATTTTGATTCATCATATAGTGGAGCAAGATTCTATGTTCAGGATAGTAGTGGTTTGGATCTATATACAGGTCTCTTTACACCAGATGAGTATCAAAATAGTCAAAATCCTTTAACTCTAACTTTGGCAAATTGATATTAGAAAGGAGTCTATGACAGACTCCTTTTTGTAAGAGGAAGAGTCTAAACTCTTCCAGCACTCCCAAGAACTTCCATTCTCTTTTTAATAAGAGCTTTTACAGAATCCATTGCAGGATTAAAGAATTTTCGTGGGTCAAACTCACTAGGTTTCTCGTTTACGACTCTTCTAACTTCAGCCATAAATGCGATTCTTAGATCTGTATCAGTATTTACTTTATTAATACCACCTTTGATAGCTTCTGTTAAAAACTCAAAAGGGACACCCTTTGAACCTTTAAGATCTCCACCCGTAGATTCAAAAGCTTGTCGTGCCTCCTCTGGAATTGAACTTGCACCATGTAGAACTAGAGGAACATCTGTAACTCGTTTCACATCTTGAAGTCTCTGGAAATCTAGTTTTGGCTCACCCTTAAACTTAAATGCACCATGAGAAGTCCCAATTGCAGGAGCAAGGTAATCCACACCTGCCTTTTTAACGAACTCTTCTGCTTCGGCAACATTTACAAGAACAGCATCTCGCTCATCAACAACAATATTATCTTCAATTCCCATAAGTCGTCCAAGCTCAGCCTCAACTCCAACATTAACAGTGTGAGCAATATCAACAACTGCTTTTGTCTTTGCCATATTCTCCTCAAAACTATCGTGAGAAGCATCAATCATAACTGATGTAAAACCAGCTCTGATAGCTCGAATACAACTCTCAACTGTTGTTCCGTGGTCAAGGTGAAGAGCCACAGGAATATGTGGGTATCTCTCAGAGAGAGTTTTTGTCATAGCATAGAGCATATCAGCTCCGGCATACTTAATCGCCCCCTCACTCGCCTCAACAATAATTGGAGAGTTCATCTCATTTGCAGACTCAAAGATAGCCTTTAACATCTCCATATTGTTAATGTTAAATGCACCAACTGCATAACCATCTCTATGAGCATTTTTTAGTATCTCAGCACCACTTACTAACATAGAAACCTCTTAATGGAATTTAATATTTGATTTTGATTTGAGATAGTTGATTTTGTTCTCAACAAACTTTTGGAACTTCTCAACTTTAATCTTCTGCTCAATCATCTCTTTTACCTCATCAAAAGATGCAGTTTCAGGAGCTTTTGTATCTTCTACATAGATAATATGATAACCAAAGTTTGTCTTTACAGGAGCTTTACTAACTTCACCAGCTCTCATTGAGAAGACAGCAGAGTTGAATTCAGGAACCATAACACCCTCACCAAAGTAACCTAAATCACCACCATTCTTTCCACTAGGTCCAGTTGAGTGTTTTTTAGCAGAGTCAATAAACTCTTTCTGAAGTCTCTCACCACTATATTTTGATAGAAAACCGATGAGGTATTTCGCTTTATCTTCGCTATCAACAAGAATGTGTCTTGCATGAACCTGTTTAGGTTTCTGGAACTCAGAGATATTAGCTTTATAATATCCTCTCATCTCAGCTGTACTGATACTCTGTTTATCAAGCTCTTTTTTTAACCACATATCAGCAATTAGCTGTCGTTTCATATGTTTAATAGCTAACTCAAGTTGGTCATTAAACTCTCTATCTTTTAGTAGACCACTTTTAATCGCCTCTTTTTCAATAAGAATTTGAGACACTGACTGCTCAAGTGCCATCTGCTGAACTCTCTGTTGAGTCTGTGCATCAAGAGTTCCATATCTACCTTGAGTAATCTGTCCAACAAGTGGTAAAAGATCTCTATCTGTAATAACTTCACCATCAACCGTAGCGACTGTCTGTGCAAAAACAAGTTGCGAACCTAGAACTAAACCAGCTGTAATTTTTTTAATCATAAAAAGCTCCTATTTTAAATTTGTATAGATGTTTTGAATATCGTCATCATCTTCTAACTTTTCGACAAGAAGTTCAATTGCTTCACTATCCTCATCGCTAAGTTCCATCTCATTTGATGCGACCATTTCAATTTTTGATTCTAAGATATTTATACTTAATTTCTCTAATTCATTAAGTAGTGAGTTGAGTTGAGTTGGGTCTGTCTCAATAACGATAACATCATCAAGCTCATCAAGAATCTCTTCTGCCCCACACTCCATTGCAAGTTCGATAACCTCATCATCACTATCGCTCTTCTCAACAGCGATGATTCCTTTCTTCTCAAACATCCAACCAACTGAACCACTCTCACCTAAATTTCCTCCAGCTTTACCAAGAGTTGCACGAATATTTGAGACTGTTCGATTTCGGTTGTCGGTCATAACCTCCATAAGGATAGCAACACCATTTGGTCCATAACCCTCATAGATAATATCTTCATAGACAACCCCTTTAAGATTCCCAGTTGCTTTATCGATTGCTCTCTGAATATTATCCATCGGCATAGAGTTATCTCTCGCCTTTTTTATTGCTAGTCGTAGAGATGGATTTGCATCTGCATCACCCCCACCCTGTTTAGCAGCTGTAACGATATCTTTTACAAGTTTTGTAAAAAGAACACCCCGTTTTGCATCAACTGCCCCCTTTCGTCTCTTAATATTAGCCCACTTACTATGTCCAGCCATTAAAAATTGAATCCTCTCTGTTGAAATTAATCGTTTTGTTATATTATCAAAAAGGAGTCTGAAAGTTGAGAATATTCATCAAACTACTTTGGCACGGAGACCCCTAGCTTTAGCTCATAGCTTTCTACACAAGTTTTATGATATAAAACTATATGGAAAATAGATTAAAAAAAGACATAGAAAGCTTGTAAA